>DATHNG010000149.1:0-42821 GCA_035486275.1 Bacteroidia bacterium | reverse complement strand
TTGATATTTCTATTGATGCTCTGGGTAAATTGAATAAAGAAGCTGGATTCAACAAAGATATTATTGCCTTTATATTTATTCCGGCTAATCAAACAGGGCCACGAAAAGACTTGCTTGACCATATCGGGAATAATAACCCTTCGGCTGAATTAAAAGGGGATAAAGTATTAACACATTATTTACAGGGGGCCGATTCGGACCCTATTTTAAACAGAATAAAACAAAATGAATTATATAATAACAAGGAGAATAAGGTAAAGATTGTTTTTGCTCCGGTTTATCTTGATGGAAAGGATGGCATATTTAATATACCATACTATGACCTGCTGGTGGGGTTTGATATTTCGGCATTCCCTTCTTATTACGAACCATGGGGGTATACACCACTTGAAAGTATCGCATTCCATATTCCTACAATTACTACTAACGTTACTGGGTTTGGCATAATGCTGCATTCTAACGACTTAAATATTGGCAAAGGAATGTCAGTAATTGAACGAACTGATACAAATGATCAGGAAGCAGCTGATAAAATAAAATCGGTTGTACAGGAGTTCTCGCAAAAGACACCTGCAGAAATAGAGAGTGCCCGTGAAGCAGCTTCACAATTATCTAAAACAGCCTTGTGGAAAAATTATATTATAAATTACAAAAAGGCATATGACATTGCGTTAAAAAAAACCGAAGGTCGTGCAAAGACATTTGTGCATGAAGGTGGAATACCATTCCACAAGTTAGAGACGAGGGAACTGAACAAAGTCTCAATACCTATATGGAGAGAGTTATTTGTACAATCGGAATTACCTGAAAGTTTAAAGACACTGAACAAGCTTGCACGGAACCTATGGTGGACATGGAATACAGAGGCTCAAGAGCTTTTTGAAGCATGTGATAAGGAGCTGTGGAAGTCATGCGATAATAACCCTATTATACTTCTTGAGTCACTGTCATATAACAAATTACAGAAACTTGAAAAGGATAAAGAATTTATTGAGCGGGTGAACTCAGTAGATAAATTATTTGAAGAGTATATGAACCGGCCTTTTAATAAGACACCAAAAGTTGTTTATTTCTGTATGGAATATGGTATATACAAACACCTTAAAATATATTCTGGGGGGCTTGGTATACTTGCAGGCGATTATCTCAAACAAGCCAGTGATTCTGCAACAAACATAACCGGCATTGGTTTACTTTATAAAGAGGGGTATTTTAAGCAGGTTATATCAGCTCATAATGAGCAAATGGAATTGGAAGATACCAATACATTAACTAACCTTCCTATAGAACATGTTTATGATGCTAATGGAAACTGGCTTCGTATAAGCCTCGCATTTCCCGGAAGAACCCTTTATGCCAAGGTGTGGAAGGTAAATGTAGGTAAGGTATCTCTTTACTTGCTGGATACTGACATACCTCAAAACCAGGCTGAAGACCGCTTGATAACAGCGCGTTTGTATGGTGGTGATACCGAAAACCGCCTGAAACAGGAATTGCTTTTGGGCATAGGTGGCGTCAGGCTTATACATAAACTTGATTTAAAGCCTGAAGTTTATCATTACAATGAAGGACATGCTGCGTTTGCGGGACTTGAAAGATTGGTGACACTTGTGCAAGGGTTTAACCTGTCATTTGATGAAGCAATGGAAATAGTCAGGGCTTCTTCTCTTTTTACCACTCATACGGCAGTGCCGGCAGGGCATGACTGGTTTACTGAAGATATACTTAGGGTATACCTCTCTTTCCATGCCAACTTGCTTAATATTTCATGGAAGCAATTGATGGGCCTTGGCAGAGCTAACGAAAATGACCCTGCTGAAAAATTTTCCATGAGTTTTCTTGCAGCACGGCTTTCACAGGATGTTAACGCTGTTAGCAAAATACATGAACGGGTTTCGAAAAAACTATTCCGTAGTTTATGGGAGAGTTACTCGGAAGAAGAAATCAATATTGGCCATGTTACAAACGGCGTTCATTATTCAAGTTGGGTAGGTTCACCATGGGATAAATTATATAAGGGCATATTTAATGATGCGCAGGTATCGGAGCAAAGCCATGATAGCTGGAAGAGGATAAATGATATTTCAGATGCTAAAATATGGGAGGCTCATTTGGAATGTAAAAAGGCTTTGCTTGAAGAAATTAAGAGAAGGTTAAAATATGAGATGAATGGTTTGACGGGAGTGAAGAATGCTGTACAGGAGAAGGATATACTGAATGAAAAAACGTTGATTGTTGGCTTTGCGAGAAGGTTTGTTACTTACAAACGCCCTGCTTTATTGTTTAATGACCTTAACAGGCTGGCTGACATTTTGCAAGATAAAGAAAAACCTGTATTATTTCTTTATGCGGGTAAATCGCACCCGGCTGATAAAGAAGCACAGGAGTTGATGAAATATGTAATTGAAATATCAAAAAATGCGCGATTTGAAGGGCATATACTTTACCTGCAAAACTATAACACCGACCTTGCAAAATACCTTACACAAGGAGTAGATCTATGGTTAAATACACCTGAACAGGATACTGAGGCATCAGGAACCAGTGGAATGAAGGCGGCGTTGAATGGTGTTCTTAATTTTAGTGTGCTTGATGGCTGGTGGGCTGAGGCATATAACGAAGATATTGGCTGGGCTATTCACTCAGTGCAGGAAACAAATGAGAGCCACGGAGCAAATAATGTGACAGATGCTGATGAGTTGTACCAGGTTCTACAGCATAGTATCATCCCTGATTTTTTTGCAAAAGAGAAAGATGATTACCCTGAAAAATGGGTTAACCGGATGAAAAAATCTATAGCGTTGATAGCGCCGCAATTTTCAATGAAAAGAATGTTAGATGAATATACTGAAAAGTATTACAAAAAATTGTCCGAAAAGAGTACTCAAATTGCTTCGAATGAATGGGAAGGCGCCAGGAAGCTTACCGCATGGAAAAATAATGTGAAAGCTAAATGGGAGAATTTAAAAGTTAAGAACCTTGAAGTTTTCGATTCGGCTGACAGAACCTTACCTCTGGGAACTGAACTGACACCTCGCCTTACCCTTGATATACAAGATTTTTCGGCTGATGATATTTCTGTTGAAGTTGTGTTTACTCAAAAAAGGAATTCAAATGAAGAATTCGGAAAAATAGTTTTAAAAAAGGAGCTTGTACCGGCATCAACCAAGGATAATATTGTTGTATATGAATGCAAGGTACCTATAACCAAATCGGGAAACTTTGAATACGGATTCCGTATCTCACCCAAAAATAATTTGCTTTCTTATCCACATGATTTCCCATTGTTAAAGTGGGTTTAGTTATAACCTGGCACATGAAAAAAGCATCTTCTGATATTATAGACCCTAGTGAATATAAGGAGTGTCTCGATTATATTGCAAAGTATTGGAATGAAGTAACCTGTTTCCACCCGGATGATCAACATATACATCTGGGGCTGCCCAATAAATTTATAAGCCCTAATAGCGGGATTTATAAGAACGATCAATTTTACTGGGACAGTTATTTTACAATACTGGGGCTGGTTAAATGTGGTAAGGCCGAACTGGCAAAAGGAATGGTTGATAATTTTCTTGCTCTTCAGAAACGGTTTAATATTATTCCGATGCGGAACAGGTTTTATAACCTGGGTTCATCTCAAATTCCCTTCTTAACTTCTATGATCAAGGAAATTTACCATGAAACAAAAGACCTTCATTGGTATAAAAATGTCATGAATGGGGCAGAGTATGAGCTTAATAATTATTGGATGAACAAAAACCTAACTGAAATACATATTGTTCATAAGGGATTATCACGTTATTGCGATCACTATATTACCCATCTGGCTGCAGAACACGAATCAGGATGGGATATGACATCACGCTTCAAGAACCATTGTCTCGATTACCTTCCAATTGACCTTAATTGTGCATTATATAAATATGAAACTGACCTGGCAGAATTTTATAAAACTACCCGCAATAAAACCAAATACAACCAATATGTTCTCAACTCCGAGAAAAGAAGGATTAACATAAATGAGCTGATGTGGAACTTCAGTAAAGGCTTCTACTTCGATTATAATTATAAGCGAGGCACACAAAGCGCTTTTTATTCAGTAGCAGGCTTTTACCCTTTATGGGCTAAGCTTGCAACCTATACACAGGCCCGGAAAATAGTGGATAACCTGGAACGATTTGAATATAAAGGAGGTATTGCAAATACTCAATCAAACGGTTTGTCGAAAGAATATAAGCAACATGATTATCCGAATGGCTGGCCACATCAGCAATGGATTGTAATTAAAGGACTAATGAACTATGGGTACAGAAAGGAAGCAATTCGCATTGCGGATAAATTCCTTCATCTTACCAAGTCAGTATTTAACGATACAGGTAAGTTGTGGGAAAAATACAATGTTGTAAAATGTAAAGTAGCGGGATCGGAAAGATACCCGACGCAGGAAGGTTTTAGCTGGACGAATGCAGTTATTGTACGCCTTCTCAACAAATTTGAAAAACTATAGATACCTATGGGCCGTCTTGTAATTATTTCAAACAGAGCTCCTGTAAGTATCCATAAAGAGAATGGGAGCTACCATTATGAGGAAAGCTCCGGTGGGTTGGCTTCTGGCTTAAGAGCTTATATAAATGGCCTTAAAAGCGCTGATAAAAATTCAGAAATTGTTTGGATAGGATGGCCGGGAGCCTCAGTTGATGATGAGAAAAAAGTAGGTGATGAGGTGTTGAAAAAATATAAAGTTAATTGTGTTTTCTTATCAGAAGAAGTAATGGAGAGATTCTACGAGGGGTTTTGTAATAAAACCATTTGGCCTCTTTTTCATTACTTTCCGGGTATCACCGAATATAACCCTGAATGCTGGGAAGAATACATACGTGTTAACAGGATTTTTTGTGAGGCAGCTTTAAAAATAATTAAACCCGGTGATACTATTTGGATACATGATTATCATTTAATGCTATTGCCCGCAATGATCCGCGAAAAACAACCAAATGCAACAATTGGTTTTTTTCTGCATATTCCTTTCCCTTCCTTTGAACTTTTCAGATTGTTACCGAGCCAATGGCGCAAAGAAATTATGCAAGGGTTGTACGGGGCTGACCTTATTGGCTTCCATACTTACGATTATTGTACTTATTTTCTATTAAGCACCTTGCATATTCTGGGGGTTTCTCATCACATGAATGATGTGCTGTATAATGACAGGCTTGTTAAGATAGGCACATTCCCGATGGGTATTGATTATAGTAAATATCACAGAGCTGCAACATCCAAAGAAATAAGTAAGGAATGTTTGACATTAAAGAATAAGTTCCGTGGGGTTAAGCTAATACTATCTATTGACAGGCAGGATTATACCAAAGGCATTGTGAACCGACTAAAAGGATACGAGCACTTCCTTGAGAACAATAAGGGTTGGAGACAAAAGGTAACAATGATAATGGTTGTTGTACCCAGCAGAATTGGGGTTGAGAGTTACCAAAATATAAAGAATCAAACTGACGAGCTGGTTGGTAACATAAATGGAAAATTTGGTTCAGTAGATTGGACACCTATACTGTACCAATACCGCTCTCTTAGTTTTAATGGATTGATTGCTTTATATGCCAGCAGTGATGTTGCACTTGTAACACCCTTGCGTGATGGTATGAATCTTATTGCAAAGGAATACATTGCTTCCCGTACCAATGGAATGGGCGGCCTGATATTAAGTGAAATGGCGGGCGCGGCTGATGAGTTAGATGAATCTGCCATTATTAATCCCAATAATACGGTTGAAATAAGTGTTTCAATTTTGCAGATGCTGGAAATGAGCAAGGCAGAGCAGATAAGAAGAATCAAGATCATGCAGCACAGGGTAAAAACATATGATGTATTTAAATGGGCTGATGATTTCTTGTCGACATTAGATGAAATAAAATTACGACAGGAACGGTTGAATGCCAAAATATTGGGAGGTAAAGCAAAGAAAGAAATAGTCGCACATTTTAAAAGGGCTAAATCGAGAATTTTATTTATCGATTATGATGGAACATTAGTTTCACATATTACTGACCCCTCAAAAGCAAAACCTGGTAAAGAAGTACTTGATACTATTAAAAACCTGACAGAGCTGGAAGATACACGTGTTGTATTAATCAGCGGGCGAGACCGGCATACTCTTGAAAAATGGTTCGGGCACTTACCAATAGAGCTTGCAGCTGAACATGGGGTTATATTGAGAATAAAGGGGAAAAGAACTGTTCCCAGGCATTGGAAATGGAGTTTAATAAAGCCAATGCATAAAAACTGGAAAAAACGCGTTATGCCGATATTAAATGGTTTTTCGGAGAAGCTGCCTGGTTCATTTGTTGAGGAAAAAGAATATTCAATTGCTTTTCATTACCGGCAGGCTGATGAATTACTGGCCTCTTCGCGAATAAAAGAAATGATATGGTACCTTGAAAACTTCACCGTGAATATGGATATTTCGGTGTATGAGGGTAATAAAATACTGGAAGTTCGGACTGCCGGTATTGATAAAGGGGTAGCTATTATGCACTGGCTTTCTTTTTTTGCCAATAAACCCGACTTTATACTTGCTGCCGGCGACGACCAGACTGACGAGGACATGTTCAGGGTATTACCTAAAGGAGCATATTCATTTAAAGTGGGAATGCAATCTTCCTACGCAATATATAATCTTAAGAATCCATCGGATACAATAACCCTTTTAAAAGAATTTACCTCTTAAATCTTTTCAGGTGGGTGGTTTTACTACCTGAGTTTCTACACACAACAAATAAATAAAATCACAAAAAGAAAACACATGATATTCCAGGCATCGACTACATATAACCCAAATATATCCAAACTTGACAATGATTTGATAACTGTTAAAGATTGGGCTGCTCCGTTAATTATTGCGGGCAGTATAATTTTAGCAGGAATTTTTATTGAACGTGGTATTATAATGTACCTGAAAAGAATTTCAAAAAAAACCAAATGGAAGGTCGAATCAGTTCTTATAAGCTCATTAAAAGGAATGATAATTCTGATAGCAGTTTTGTTTGGAGTTTATTTTGGCCTGACCCAGGCGCCCATTAGCGGACAAATTATGGCAATAGTGGGTAAATTTCATAAAGTATTTGTAGTTTTCATTATAACGTTTGTTATTGCACGTATTCTCACGGGAATGCTTAAAGCACACTCGAGCAGAGAAGAAAGATCAAGAAGCTCTCTTTCTTTGTTTAATTCAATAATTAACATTATCATTTATTGTATCGGACTGCTTGTAATGTTAGAATCATTGGGTATTTCAATTACACCTGTTTTAACTGCATTAGGGGTGGGTGGATTGGCTGTGGCACTTGCATTGCAAGACACTCTGGCTAACCTGTTTGCCGGAATACAGATCACTCTTGCGCGAACTATAAAGCCTGGCGATTATATAAAACTCAGTACAGGTGAAGAAGGCATGGTAGTAGATATAACATGGAGAAGCACTACGTTGAGAATTCAAAATGACAATAATATTATTATTCCTAATTCAAAACTTTCAACAACTAATGTTACAAACTATGCACCGGCAAATACCAATCTTAATATATCAATTATAATACGAGTAGGGTACGAAAATGATTTGAATAAAGTACAAAAAATTAGCCTTGAAGTTGCTGAAGAAGTAACAAAACAATACGGAGTAAAATCACATCCGGTGTTTCTTTTTAAGGAACCCGGAGATTCTTCAATTACCTGTTCTATTTCTATGGATGTTATTGAGTTTTCAAAGCAAGATAATATGCGACACGACCTAATAATGAAGTTGTATAACCGGTTTAAGAAGGAAAGTATTGATATTCCTTATCCTGTGCGTAAAATAAATCTTGAGAAAGAGCACTTAATGGGAATGGCAGCACATTAACCGAGTTTTTCGCCTTTTTCACGAGTAAGATTACCTTATTCATCGATTTTAATCGATAAATACTTGAGATTTTGTATAAAATCGCAAATATTAATCTCATTTCAGTATAAAATTTAAGCCATGAAATTAGGAAAGAAGAATTTAACTACTGCAAAGGCAGAAACGTTGAAAAAGAACATCAACCGTGTTTCGCAAAAATCGAAAGATGCTATTAAAAATTTATTTGAAAGAGATTCAAAGCAGCTTAATTCAGCCCTGAAAGATAACCTGAAGGGGTTCGATTCGATCAGCAAAATACTTTGCGAAAAAGAAATTGACCCTTCTATTATAAACCCCATTAAATCATTTTTTATTAAAAGTATAGTGTTGCACGAGTATATAGCTGATTTAGTTATGAATTCGCATACACAAAGAATAAACCTTTTTGCCGACTTCAGCACAAGGATAACTGATGCAGTAAAGGATGATGATTTGAATTCAAGGGAAGGTATTGAGCGACTATTTGGTATGGTAAATGAAAATCTTGACAAATCGACGGAATTGTCTTTGCAAAATATGGAGAACATTGCATTGCTTTATAATGACCACCTTAACCTGGTTCTCAATTCCAATAAAAAGCTTGCTGAGCGTATTGATTCAAAGATTGTTTCAATGTATAAGTTATATGGAAAAGATGTGGAAGCATCAATATTAATGGATATGGTAAGTAACTGGTGGAAAAATATTGGAGAAGAAATTACTGAAACCCAATAGCTTGACAATATAAACTGCTTTGGGTTTTACCTATAGTTCTGAACAATTCAATGCTCTTTTTAGTGGTTTTATCGATTATTTGGTGAAACATTTAGACAAACAAAGTATTATCGCTTATAAGTTTCTGTGATTGAATTAAGAAATTGTAAATGAACAGTAAAAGTGAATAAAAGAGAAGTAAGTGGTAATTTAATTTGAAAACAGTAAGACTATTAACCCCATAACTATTAAACACTATGAGCACACAAAACGAAGATCAATCTAAAATCAGTTGCATAATAATTGACGACGATGAAATGTCAAGAACTAGTTTAACGCACCTGATTGAACACGCGGGTAATTTGAATTTGCTCAAAAGTTTTAGCAACCCGGTGGAGGCAGTTAAATTTTTGCAGGAACATAAGCCTGAGATTATTTTTCTGGATATTGAGATGCCTGAAATGTCTGGGCTTGAAATGCTCAGGGATCTCAGCCTGAAAACGAATGTTATTCTGATAACTTCTAAAACCCAGTATGCATATGATGCATTTGAGTATAATGTAGTGGACTATCTTCTGAAGCCTATAACATTATCTCGTTTTATGAAGGCTATTAAAAGGGTTAAAACTTCAGCAGATAATATAATGGTAGGAAGTAGCAATAATGACCAGGACTATTTCTTTATTAAAAAAGGCCCTATTTTAGATAAAGTTCCGGTGAAGGATATTTTATGGATCGAAGCTTTAGGAGACTATGTTACGGTACATACCCTGGATAAGAAGTATATTCTGCATTTAACAATGAAAAATGTAGAGAATAAACTTCCTCCGAAAACCTTTGTACGTGTGCACAGGTCTTTTATTGTTCATATAAATAATATAAAGGTAATAGAGGATACCAGCATTTACATAACAAACGTACCGATACCAATTGGTGCAATGTATAAGGAAAGCTTTGTAAATAAACTAAATCTGCTAGCCTGATTATTTACTAGCACAGTTAAGAGGATAAAAGGCAGTACCGGGATATTTAAGTTGGTTACTGTTTTTTATCCTCTTTCTTTTCTTTCTCTTCCTTTTCTTTCTTCTTAAGGAAACCGCGTAAAAGAATATTGTGACTTGCGGCCTGCATGTTTTGGTTAAACCCACCGGCGCCCTGCTTTATGTTTACCACGGTCTGGTCAATATTTTTTGCTAGTACAGTATCCATAAAAAGTTTTCCTATTGTACCCTTCCCCGAACGTATATTATCCATTATTGCGGACAGATCTCCGGTAATATTTGATACATTGTTAATAGTAATTTGTAATTTGTTCATTATAGCATCTACATTAACGGGTGTATAGGTCGCCAGGTGTCCATTATTCTGAACTGTTGTAACTGAGCTGATTCCAGGCAGAATTATAACCAACTTATTTCCCATAAGCCCGTCAGACCCTATTGTAGCCTTAGAGTCGGTGCTTATGAATTTTCTTACTTTTTCATCTATACTCAAGCCGACCCTTACAGAGGTATCGGCTACTATATCTATGCTTTGAACCACCCCTACATTAATACCTGAAAGCCTAACGCTATTCCCGACCTGAAGGCCGCTTATATCTTTAAACACGCAGCTTATTCTAAAAGTGCTCCCAAACAGTTGCTGCCTTTTACCTATATAGTATATTCCGGCCATAAATAAAGCCAACCCTAATGAAACGAATATTCCTAACCTGATGTTATTACTCTTATTCTTTTGCATGATATGTACTGTTTTAATTTGTCTGTTTATTGTTTAAAGAAAGATTGTACAAGTGAATTACTTGATTTCTGCAGCTCGTCGAAAGTGCCTTCGGCAACACAAATACCCTCATTGATAAGCATTACCCTATCTGCAATGGTCTTTGCACAGGCAATATCATGAGTAATTATGAGGGATGCAGCATTATATTTCTGCTGAACTTCTACTATTAAGTTACTGATCTCTCTTGATGTAATTGGGTCAAGCCCAGTAGTAGGCTCGTCATACAAAATTATTTCAGGTTTCAAAATTAGCGTTCGTGCCAGGCCAACTCTTTTTCGCATACCACCTGAGAGATCGGAGGGCATAGCGTCGATTGCATCTAAGAGATTAACATTTTGTAATGCTTCTTTTACGCGCGAATCAATTTCATCACTTTTTTTTGCCTGAAGTTCACGAATAGAGAATTCAAGGTTTTCACGTACCGACATGGAATCGTAAAGTGCTGCACTCTGAAATAAAAAACCTATTTTTTTTCGTAGCTCATTCAGGTCTTTAGCTTCCAGCTCAGCAATGTTTTTGCCAAATACAGAAATTGTTCCCCCATCAGCTTCCAGCAGCCGAACGATACACTTAATAAGCACCGATTTTCCCGTTCCCGATTTGCCTAATACAACCAGGTTTTCACCTTTAGCAAGTTTTAAATTAATATCCTTAAGTATACACCTATCATCAAATGATTTTTTCAGGTGCTCCACTACTACTACATAATCCCCTCCGTTGGAAGTGTTTCCTGGATTTATTGAATCTGGCTTATTGTCGGGGTTAGTTTCCATTCTTTTTATTGAGAAATACTTGTTAACTGAACCGCCACCATATCTATTATAAATACCATTAAAGAGCCCATAACAACTGCTGCATTTGCTGATATTCCAACTCCTTCGGTACCTTTATTCGAATTATATCCCTCATAGCAACCTATCAGGCCAACAATGAACCCGAAGAAAAAGGTTTTGATAAAGGCTGGAAATATGTCCTTAAAACTGAGTATATTGATAACCTGTGAAGCAAATAACTGAAAGCTGATATCTCCCTTAAGATTAACGCCAATAAATGATCCGTAAAGCGCTATACAATCTGAAAATATAACTAAAACCGGCACCATTAAGGTTGTCGCCAAAACCCGGGTAACTACTATATATTTGAACGGGTTGATGCCCGATACTTCCATGGCATCTATCTGCTCTGTTACCCTCATTGAAGCTAACTCGGCTCCAATAGAAGAGCCTATTTTACCGGCGCAAATTAATGCAGTAATAACAGGGCCTATTTCACGAATAATTGAAACAGATACCATTCCCGGTATCCAGGACTCAGCACCAAACTCAGCCAATGTTGGCCTGGCTTGCACTGTAAGTACCAAGCCCATTATAAAACCTGTTATGCCAACCAACGGAATTGACTTGTAGCCTACTGCATAACATTGTCTGGCAAATTCACCAAACTCATAAGGAGGAACAAACACCTCTTTAAAGAAGCGAATAATAAATTTAGTTAAAAGCCCTGTTTTCACGAAAAAGCCACGGACAACAGGAATAAATAAATTTTCTTTGTTCTGCCCAGCCTGTTCGCCTTCTTCTTTTTTTGATGCAACTTTTTCCATCTTTTATTTCGTTAAAATGCTTTCTTATTTCTATGATTTTGTTTGCATGGTAAACTCTTTTTCATATTTAGCCTTTATTTCTTTCCTAATGTTTTTATATTTTCTTCGGAACCATCCCTCATTCATTTCATACATTTCCATATATGCTGTTTTCAGTTCATCAGGAATATCCCCATTGTAATCTATTTTATAGTAAGAAAAACCGTCATAAGGAATGCTATTAGCAGATTGGTGAAATCTTACCTGTGTTTCTATGCCTTCCTTTTTTAGGTAACTTAAATAATTTATTTCACGCCTGTTTACTAATTGATTGAATTTAGCATTAACAATTGTCTTACCCACAAAAGAATCGCACTTCTCCTGAATAGTAAATGTGAGTGGGGTAGAATAGTATTTATTCAGGTAACGGACAAATGCAGGGTCTTTAATTGACATTTTATCCACCTGCAAAGAGTCGTTTACAGTATAAGCTGATGGACTTTTTCCGTTTACCAATAGAAAATATTTTTTCTTGGCTTCATAAAAAAGAATGTATTCTTTTTCTTTATCAGAATATTGAACCGGAAATATTGAAATTGAGGTTTTAGGGCTCTTTTTCAGAAAGCCTACCATTTTTTTTACAAATCGTTCCTGTTCGGGTTGAAGCGATGCTTGCCGCATATTCCAAGTGAGTGTGAGAGATTTATGGATCTCATTCTCAGTCTCACTTACATGGGCGCCATAAGGTATTGTTGGTGGTTTAATGAATACATTGGAAAGAAGATCAAATAAAACATATTTTAAATGATATTTCGGGTTATTCAGGTCGCCCGTTATCGGTATTTCGTAGTCAATTACATTTCCCCTTTCACGTACAAAAGCTAAAATAAGCGGAAGCGGAAGCCATTTTGTATCTTGTCTTCGTATCCTTTTAGTTGTGTAGGGATCAATTACAAGTAAGTGATTAGTACTTTTAATAATTCCATTGCGTACAGTCCAGCTACCGTTAAAATCAATAGTGCCTCTGTTTAATGGGAACGAAGTGTATGTAATTGTATAAGGATTGAACAGTGAAGCGGGCAAGTCATCTAAACTATAAGTCATATCAAAGTCTCCATAGCTCTTGGGGTTCATACTTAAAGCCACAGATGCATTACCATACGGTTTTACGGCAGCTTTAAATAAAAGGTGTACTCTGTCGCGGCTTTTGTATATTGAGTCTGCAATAATATTCATCGGGTCCATATCGATAGCAAATTTTTCATGTAAAGAGTAATCATTAAATCGTAAATCGCCCTTATAAATGGCTAACCTGTTTATTTTAAAATCGCTGGCGAAAAAATTTGTTGCTACTGTCTTTACATAGCGCGCTATTTCAACTAACACGTTAGTTCTGTCGGGAATTGAACTAACTGATGTTATATTACTTCCCTTCTTTCCAAACATCATTTCTATGTTATCAAGGGAATCGTAACGTTCGTATAGTACAAATGGGCTGATGAGAGATAAGGAATCAAAAAAATATTTATGATTCTTTGGGTTTAATTCAAATATGCCTATTGTAAACTTATTAAATGAAGCATAGTCATTACCCGGCACTTTTCCAATATGAAAATCGTTTACTGTCAGTTGCCCTTTTGCATCTAACTCAACCGCTTTACTGAAGTTACCTTTTGCGTCAATGTTAGCATCCATATTAGCACTGAAGTTTCCATAGTTTGCAAAATCGTGCAGGTATTGCTCAAATACTTTCAAGTCGAAGTGATTGAATAAAACTTTCAGGTGATAATCGGCATTTTTCATATTGGCAAGGCAGTCGCCATTTACAGTACCGGAACCTGGTCCGGACTCGAAGGAAAACTTAAAATTCATGGTGTCATTATTCCACCATTTACCATTGCTTTGGATATCTACATTCTTTATAAAGTAATTTACGGAAATAGATTGTTCTATGTAATGAAATTCCCCATTATTAATTTTTATACCAAGAATGTTAAAATGTACCGGTTCCTTTGTCGTATCAGGCGGTCCCTTTGGTGTGAAATGTTCAATAATATCTTGGAAATTCATCACTTTGTTATTTTGAATTATCCTTATCCAGGGTTCATTTAATGTTACATGAGAGATTTCGTAGGTTTTGTGAAATAGTTTCATGATGGCTAATTCAGTACTAAGCCCTTTTATTGTAATAAAAAGACTATCACTTTTATTTTCGTAAACTTTAAGATTGCTTGCATACATATACCCTGTAAAGGGGTTAAGGTATACCCAATCAACCTTAATTTGCCTGCCAGTATACTTTACACTATATTTTTCTATAACGTATTTAGCTATAGGAGATATTAAAACAATAACTAAAACAAGTATTATGGTTATAACAATTGCAGTACCTATAAATGCCCTTTTTATTTTGTTACCTGCTTTTTTCATATTTCCTTTTCACTTTACGGGTATAGGCCGAAACACTATCGCTCTGTGAAACGAATTTAATTGAGCTATATCTGAAATCAGAACTATTTCGACGGAAACAGGTTTTTATGCTTTAAAGCTATAACACAGACAGTTAGGTGTTTGTATAGGGTAAAGCGCATTATGGTCTTATAAGTAATAAGGGTACCTGATATAATATGTTGCAATAAAAAAAGCCTCCCTGATTGCTCGTGCCAAAGGAATAGAAAAAAGAGGGGGGAGATTTTGGCTCAGGGAGGCTAAAGAGAGTTATAGAAAACTCGGGTGCAATGTATTAATGGTATTTGTTTTAATTGTTTTTATTTCTATTAACTAAATGAAATCAATAGTTAACCCTAGTTTTTAATCGACCAAATTGATCTTGTACTCGGCTGATTTTTCTTGAGTCCGATTTTATCAGGCCCTTATGTAATGAGAAAAATTATTTAACCAATAATTTTTCGAGCTATACCTTTTAAAATATTTCGCTCATCGAAATGGCTTTAAGCACTAGCTGAGTTGCTCTATTTTCGCCTTAAATGTATTAAGTGATAATTATGAGATGGTTTTTATATTTCATTGCTATTTTATTTGCCTTGATATGGATTATAGGAGTGTTAGCGTATAATGCAACAGGGCCTATTCACGTACTGCTGATAAATTCAATTTTAGTAATAATTCTACGTGTTACAAGAGGTAAAGATCCTTTCAATCTTGGCAATCATAAGTGACCCTATATAGCCAAATTTGCCTGGCCTATAATTAACCACTCATTAAATTATTAATGTTTACTTTGCCTACGCTTAATTGTTATAGGTCGGGATTCAGTTGCTTTAATTCCTTTGAATAATACTTTCTACTAATCTTAATATTAATTTACCTATTTAGGGTACCTTTACTTAGATAATGCCGGTGAGAAGAGAAGAAAATAAGAAAGGCCGACCTGTTAGGTTAGGGTCAGCCTTTTATTAATCTGGTTTTTAAAAGCCTATTCTGCCTTAATAAATTTTTCAGTAACATTTGTGGTGTTATTATACAGCTTTATAAAGTATACTCCTGCTTTTAAATCAGCAACAGGAAGAGTTATACGTGAGTCAGCCATTCTGAATGAACCAACTATTTGCCCCAAGGTATTAATAACGTCAATATATAATAACTGACCTTTGCTGTTGTTATTTACAATATTAATGTCATTAGATGCCGGATTAGGAAACGTTTGGAACTGACCGGAGTTATTAGCTTCAATGATTCCAGTAGGGGCAGAGGTGTTGGAATCAAATACGGCTAATAAGCTTGCTGAAGTAAGGCTGTCTCTTGTAATGTTAAACATTGCACCTCCCGTAGCCGTAGTATAGGCGCTGGTATCCCAGTGGCCTGCTGTATATTGTGAAATATAGTCATTTGCATGTACAAATCCATTCACTTCAGTTGCTGGTGACCAATACAACTGGGCATTGTAATTTAATCCGGATGAAATACTGGTTTGAAGCATCCAGGTAGCGTCTACCATAGGTTGGGCAGAAGATAACAGTGTGCCTGAAGTTCCCTGTGAGTATACACCCTGAGAAACATTAATGCCAAATGTGCCGGTAGGAGAACTTGAGTTAAGGGTTATGTTCGCAGGGAAATAATAAGAAGCTGTTCCAACGGGGAAAGTTGTAGCTGAACTTGTAGTTGCCGCCATTGTTAAAACTCCGTTAGTTGAAGTAATGATGTATGCATTGTTATTAGCACCAGCTATTGAGCCACCACTGGCAATTTGTACATTATAACTTCCTGTGTTTAAATGGCCAGTCGTAAAGTTCAAGATTCCCTGAACAACTAAATCTGAGCCCATCGTTATTGAACCACCGCCGCCTATGTTAATATTCATGTTTCTCACAATATTACCTGGGTAGGAAAAGGCTAAAGTACCGGTAGGAGAAACTGCTGTATTAACACTTACATTAGAGGCTGAAGTTGAGAAAATAGTTCCGTTTCCCGAAGCAACTATATCTCCCGTAATGCCTAGGCTGTTGTTATTAAGTACTAGTGAGCCGGATTCTAAGTTAAGTGTATCGACCCCTATAGTCATTCCTAAAGTAAGGCTATTTCCGTTTCCGACGTTTACTGTTAAACCTCCTATACTACTACCTGATAAAGAAATTGGTGTAATAATGGAAGAAGTTGTGTTAACCAATAATTTTGATCCTGAATTAACAAGTAGCACGCCGGTTCCGCTAAGTGTTCCGTCCAAAGAGAAAGATACCCCACTTATATCAAGGTTGCTTCTATTGGTGAGAGCCAAATTTCCCGTTACCGAAAGATTTGAGGCCAATATTACTGAGTTATTTGCTCCAATGTTTAAGGTTAGGTTTTTTAACATCTGGCCACCATCTGCAAAAGTAAGGGCAGTTGCTAAGCCACCGGTTGTGTTAATTGTCAGGTCGGCAGAAGCATCGCCGGTAAGAGTAGATGTTCCGGCAATTTTTCCATTGATAACAAGCGAATCACCATTTAGTATTAGTGTACCACTGGTGAGTTTCAATGTATCATTTGATGTTAAATTATTGCCAAGTGTTACATTATTTCCGTTACCTACATTTATATTTATATTTTTCAGCCCTGAACCGCTTAATTCCATCCCGGTTGTTGAAGATGTTGAGACATAGTTAACATTATAAGCTGAAGGGAAATTTAATGAGCCTCCACTTTGCAGAAGCTGCCCGCCAGATACTTGAATTACTGAATTATTGGCTATTGCAAGTACACCGCTCGTTTGAATATTTAGTGCGCTATTGAGTATAAGAGTATCAATTATACTAAAATTAGCTGTAGCACCAAGACTTGCAATTGAGTTAGTAAGCGTTTGCGTGGTTAAACTTCCTGTAAAGGAAAAAGTACCACCTGCATTTAACATCATATGACCTACTGCAATAACTCCGCTGCCTGTAAGGGTTCCGGTAGTTACATTAAGAGACATAGAGTTGCCGGATGAAAGTGTTCCTGAAACACTAATTTGAGCAAGTAACCCATTGATGACAACATCGCTATCCATGGTTACAGTAAAGCCAGTGCCTATGTTTACCTGGTCGCCGGTGGCTAATTTGAAGGGCGGAGGAGTTCCACCCCAGGTTAAAGAACTGCTCCAATTTCCTGAAGCAACAGCTGTATATGTACCAGCTGCACGCACTGATATATTTATAAGTGCAATTCCGAGCAGTAGTAAAACAGTTTTTCCGGGTGAGATAATCTTCTTGTTTTTCATGATCTTAGTTTTATAATTATTATTGTTAAAGTTTTTACAGGGTCAAAATTATTTAGCCATTGTTGTACCACTTTGTTTTTTCGGCTAACCAATTTTTTTTACGGTCGTACATTCTATATTAAGGCTCTAACAAATTCTCAATAGATTTTATTGATTTAGTGTAGATAAATCAGTTGAAATAAACAGATTTAGTGTACACCTGCTTAAAAAGGTAGTTGACCGAAAAATAAGCGGGTGATAGTGGGTTCAAGATAATTTTGAATTGTAAAAATCAATGGTAATAAAATAAATAAGGTATGAAAACAAAACTTGTAGCAATAGTTGCCGGTGTTGCATTTATAGGTGGTGTTTTAATTACATCTGCATTCAGTCCTATACAAGAAGTTTTTCAGCCTGGTATAGCAGATCATCAACGATTTGAAACTACTATAGAAAAAATGCAAGATATTATAGATTATATGGAGAAAACGCCTCATGATTTTGGCAGCCATAAAGAAGAAGCGGTTAAGGATACTAAACAGGCTATTGTATCACTAAAACTGGTTGAAGCATATCACCCTTTAGTAGATTCAAAAAATTAATTATGTGACAAAGAGCCTTCTGCTTTAAAAGAAGAAGGGTACATAATTACAAGGGGCTCAGGAATATACTGAAGCCCTTTACTTTTTTATTATGCATGTGAGTAAATGAACTTCCTTACTTATAGGAATACTCGTTTTTAATTAATTCGAACTGTACGCGTCGATTTTTTGCATATGCTGCATCGCGTTCCTCTTTAGTAGCTAGTCTGCGTATCTCTTCTTTGTCACTACCTTTGGTAGGTAGGCTATCACCCCAGGCTTTTGTTTTAAACCTTGAGGAATCAATACCTTGTGATATAAAATATTTTAGGCATACCATGCAACGCTTTTCTGATAACAGTAGTTTTTCCATATTGGTTCCTTCATTTTGACTAGCGTGGCCGTTAATCATAACTATAAGTTTGGCGTTTCTATTCATAGCCTTGATAACATAACGTAGTGAATCCAGCATGTTTTTATCAAGGTCGCTCACTTTGTAATCAAAAACTACTTTGGGGAAATTTAGCGGAGGGTTTTGTACCGCTTCTGTATTGGTATTTTGTTTGCCGGTGTAGTTATCATGTTTTACATGAAAGATAAAGCTTTGCAGTAAAAGGAATATTGAAAGTAAATATTTCATATAGGGTTCTATTAATTACCTATGTGATGAAAATAGGTGACGAGAAGTGTTGCTGATTTTTTATTCGATGAAACTAAGTTTTATAATGATAAGTAAAGTAATGAATGGGTTAAGTAAAGTGGGAAAGAGAAAGTGACTTACTAAATAAAAAAGAAGGGCGTGCTTGACCAATTATAATTTATAAATACTGGACGAATAGAATAGAATGTTTGTCGAAATAGTAATTGAATTTGCTTTTACGAAGGGTTAATTTGCCATTGAAATTTTGAATAAGCATTAGTTAAATAGTAGGTATAATTTAAATATAAACTTTATGTTACTAGGAAAAGCAAGTACCCGGACCGCACTGCAAATAGCATTTATGGCAGTTGTTTTAGTAAGCACGTTATATTGCCGCAACAATCAAGCTTCAAATACTGATCAGTCATACCAGTCGGTAGCGGCTGATACAACTGCTAAGGGGAAAGATAAGCAATTTGTATACAAAGCGGCTGAAATTAACCTGGAGGAAATTAAAATGGGGCAATTGGCACAACAGAAGGCAGTTATGCCAGATGTTAAGAATTTAGGAAAAATGCTGGAGCAAGACCATACTAAATTATGGAATGAATTAACGGAACTTGCTCGGGAAAAATCAATAACAATTCCAACGAGCTTGGATGAAGACGCAAAGAACGATTATGAAAAGCTGGCAGATAAATCAGGGGTTGATTTTGATAAGAATTTTTCGGATATGATGGTAAAGGGCCATAAAGAAGCAATTGCAATGTTTGAAAAAGAATCAGTTCATGCTAATGATGCAGATATTCAAAGTTGGGCAACGACAACACTTCCGGTCTTACAGAAACATCTTCAGCAAGCCATAACGTGTAGTGAAAACTGTAAAAAGTAAGAATTATTAATCGGCTGTTCTCAGAATTGTTTTTCTATGTTCAATTTCGAGATAAATAAATTACTATCGCAGAGGAGACCTCCAAAAGTCAATACAGCTTATTCAGATTCCAGGAAAGAATACTATGAGCGCCGCATCTTTCCGCAAAATGTTACTTCATTTTCGGAATATAACGACGGTACTTTCTCTAAAAGTGAAGTTAATTTTAAAGGGCTACCGTGGGGTACATTGAAGAGTAATGTTATTAGACTGTATGGAATCCCGCGTTATTCATATAAAATTAAATCAGGAGATTATATATATGAGGTTATTTTTTATAAGGAACGTCTTGAAAATATGAAAACTCTGGTTCAGCTTCATTTCATAAACGACTACTTTTTTTATGCATGTTATACTTTTAAGGAAAACAACAAAAATGCACTTGAGTTAGTAAAGACTAACATTTCAAATAAGTATGGCGGGTTAGAAATAAATACTCTTGGAAACAAATGTGTCTATATTGATGCGAACAAAAACAAAATCATCGTTACTGATAGCGTTTACATGCATGTGGGCTACCTTTCCGGGAGCGAGGAACTATTTAAGATGTTAAATACATTCCAGGCTCATCGTAATGAGAATGAGAGGAAAATTTATAATGAGAGAATTGGAAGAATACGGGCATTATTATAGATAACTGGCCTTTGTTTACCGATTCTTACAAAAGGTTTATTTACTTTTTCACCTGATTCATCGATTCTTTCGGTAAAAATGACATTGTTGTCTTTAATATTGTTTATAATAATGTTTTGATAAATAAAAGTAATAAGTGGTGGATTACTAAGGTGCTTTATAATATTGTATCAAACAAATAATCAAATGTTAAAAGGATATACTACAGATGGCGCTTATGACTACTATGGCAATACCATGGAAGCATTTCCGGAATATTCAGAGGACTCAACAGTGCTTCCTGAACAGGAAGTGGAAAATGGCTTGAACGCTATTGCAAGGATAATTGAATATAGTGATGTTTTAATTTCAGGTGAACGCATAACTTTTAAAAAATAAATAAAATGAATAAGTCAGATGAACTAACAGCAATTGAAACAGAAATAAAAATGAGGTCGCATTGCACCAAAGTGCCCCGTGAGTTTTTATTTAGCACCGATTCAGAAGGTAAGTTAAGAAGTAATTTTTTTTTGAAATTTGAAGGACTTGAAGGAGATGTTATAAAGGGTGAGGTGATACCAAGAAATACTGATTTTAAGACTCTTTACGATTCATCGAGTAGATATTTTCATGTTCAAAAATTGACTGGTTACCAAGGCTATAATATAGTCAGGGCAATTAAGTAGTATCTTGGTTTAAGTAACTGGGATAAGCAATTTCGTATTAATCCGCTTATCTTTAAACGTTCTATTAGTTGTTATTGTGGCCCCGCCAGGAATTCAATTTTTATGTGAATATAGCTGGTTGCCAATTGCTCTACAAAAGTATGTAAATACTGGTAACACATGGGTAAAGCATTACATCAGCAGTCCAGTTTTTTATCCACCATGTCCGCAAGGTCAGATAGCAGACCAATATTTACCTTCGAATATATCTCGCTCGAGCGGAGGCTGGTATGGCCAAGCCAGGCACTCGTAGCCTTCAGGTCGATTTGGTTTGATAATAAAATAGTGGTAGCAAATGTATGGCGGGCTACATGGAAAGTCAACCCTTGAACATTGATTGCATCGCCAATAATCTTCAAGTATAGATTAATCTTTTGGTTTGTCAGGTGAGGTAGGGTATACCCAGTTGCCAATTGATATTCGGAATACTTAAGGAGAATGTTTTCTGCATTACGGAGTAGTGGTATAGTCAACTCTTCCTTAGTTTTTATTTGGCGAATGCATAGAAAGTAGCGGTCTTTAATCTTTGATACATCAGTGGCCCTAAGCGCCATAATATCTGAGAACCTCAGGCCGGAGAAAATGGCGAAACAAAAAACATCTTTTATCCTTTGTAATGTTGCACTGTGAGAAAAATCATATTTTATTAACCTATCAACTTCCTCTTTGGTCAGGGCCTTTCGCTGGGTCTTGGTATATTTCAGTTTAAAGCCCTGGTCGAACGGAGACTGAGCAATAAGCGATTTTCTAACCGCTGCTTTCAAGGCTGTTTTTAAGCGCACTAAATATTTGTTGCAGCTATTTCTTGATAGGCTGCGGCCATATTGCTTATTGATATATTCAGTCATAAGGAAATCTTCGAGTGCAGCAAGGTGCGCTCTTGAAAAGTCGGAAAGTGGTAAGTCCCTCCTTCCAATAGATTTAAGGTAGGCGGCCAAGTGGGCGCGTGTGGTTATATACTGCTTTACGGTGCCATTAGCGTATTCAGCAGATAATACCTTCAATTTTTTGATATAGTCGTCAAGGTATTGCAGTATTCCATAGCTACTGCCACTTGACTCTTTTAATGCCAGGCGCATTGTATCCACGCTGACTTCCTTACCGAGTTTTTCTATGCTGTCTTTCAGATCGTATACACGGGCCTCAATATTTGAAAGCTGCCTATTAAGATAGTTGGCATTGCTCCCTGGAAGCTGGTTCACCCGACCCCTCACACCATCCCAATATTTTTCTTCAAGAACATTATGATAGGTATAGAGTTCGATCTTCTTTCTTCGCAATACTATCCTAACCCAAATGGGTATGCCTTTTCGTGCAGTAGTCCTGGACGTGCGTAGATAAAACCGTATAGATAAGGGTACGATGATCATACTGTATAATTGATGCTATTATAGCGTAAGTATCTGAATGGATTATAATGCCAATTAACCATTGGTTCCAGGAAGAAGATTTTTAAAATCTTCAGGATTATAATAAAGCTTTTTACCTCCTAATTTCGATGCCCTTAAGACACCTTGCTTGCGCATCTTAAGTAAAGTACCCCGTGATAAACCGGTTGCTTCTTCAACTTTTTCTTGACTCAGAAAATTATTTATCGTGGGTGAGCTTACCTTAAGGTTTTCTAATAAATGCAGGATTGAATCCAGTTTACCAACCAGTTCATTGAATTGCTTATCGGTGAGTACGATAAGAATTTCTCTGTCCATTTTATTGCATGTGTTATACTGCTGTTATTTTGGGGTATTCTTTAAAATGTTACTGTTATTCTATTTAGATTGCCTGAAATTTTTTACAGCAGGTAATCGAACTCAGGCCTTAGACCTCGAGCCAACTCTGGTCTCAATTTTGCAAATATTTTAAAATCATCATCGCGCCCCTGTAAGTTGCCTAAATGTTCTTTAATGTAACCTCTATCGCAATAGTATATGCCTTCAGGTTTAGGATGAATTGATATGGCTCTATTGTAAAACCAAAGCGCTTGCCTGTAAAGCCCACCGTTGTGAAGGATTAACCCTCTCAGATAATATACATGTGCGCGCAAGATATCATCTGCGATAAGTGCTTCATCGTTAGCGCTAACCCAAGCCTCAAATCCTTCAATGTCGCCTTCATAGGCTAATTCTATCGCATAGCCTATTTCCTTACCTGCCATTTCAGCCTGTAATTCCTTAATTCTCTCAGACCTTAACGCAAAATTAGGTTTCACTCCCTGTTCAACTTTTTTAACTAAACTATGCAATAGTATGTTTAAGTGTTTTTTTACATCTTCAATCCTTTGGCTCATTTTGTTTTAACATTAAAAAGTGGTCGCAGCATTTAATTTAATTACCTGCCTGTATCTTTATTCGGCTAATTCTTCCGATTCTTCTTTTTGCTTCTTCGATTTGGATATTCTGGTTGGCCTGAGCGAATTGAAGAAGTAGGTTCCTCCTCCTTTCTCTGATTTAATACCTCTTATAAAGAAGGTTACTGAAACCCGGTCACCTACTTGTAGAGGATCAGCCATTTCCATGGTTTTGCCAAGCAGCTCAAACGAAAGATCCTGAGGTCGATCATCATCTTCCGTATGAACGGCTAACACTTTTTTGCTGAGCGAATCATTGATGATTTGCTCTTCGCTCAAATAGATTATTGTGCCTCTGCATGTATACATACTTTCGTCCCCGGGCTTCCGGGTATTTATTTTCAGCATGCCGCTAACATGCTTACGTTAATTGTTGTAATAATTATTGGTATTGTTAATCCCTGTCTTCCGGTTCCACGTATTGCAGGCCGATGAGATTAAACAAGTCGATCTCTTCAGGAACATCTATGCGCTTACCTTCTTTATACAAATAACCTTCAATGCCCTCATATCCTTTTCTTACCCAGCCAGAAGCAAGTTTCCTTTTATTGAATTCAACGCTACCTGTCCTAATGGTATAAATATATCCCCAGTTGGTTTTATTTGCGAAGAACAGGTCAAGTTTTACACCAGAAGGTAACAGCCTTTGCGTATGCTTGCAGGGAAGCTCACCTTTCACCTTCATCCATTTATTTACTACCGTTGCTATTCCCGATTCAAGCAGGTTTATTCCATAGGGCCTCGGAAATAGAACAATATCAATATCTCCTACTTCGCTCTTTTTTCTTCGTAAACTTCCGGCTATTTCGCACCTGAAGCAATGCGGACTAAGCAATTTCAAAACTTCTTCTGCAATCGGTAACGCTATTTCATATTTCATTTGCTCAAGTATAATATTCTTAGTACTCCTGGCCATCAGATTCGTCGAGAGGCCATATTGTATAATAGGTGTGTTGCCCGTTCTTACTTATTTTCTCCACTGTATTAACTTTTATGGATTCCCCTGAATTTAGCATCGTTAGGGTATCGAAGCCCAGAAGTGAAACAAGTTTTCCCTCTTCAGCCACAGCCTTATAGAATTGGCCTGGTGCTCCGCGTTTGCGGGGGCTAACCTCCGTTATCCTGAAACTCTTTACCGTAGGGCTTTCCCATATTGAGTAATGACTGTTCCTCAGCTCCTCCTGGGCTGCCCCTGCGTAGTAAACTTCAACAGGCTTGGCAGGCAGTTCTAACTTGCCTACAATTTTTAAATTAGGCAGCCCGGTTTCTTTGTGACGCATTTGCATGGAGAGCAATAGCATATCAATTTCTGCAACCACATCGGATAGCTCTTGTGCCAGAGAGGCAACCCTATCAGCATCTTCCATTTGCCGCTCGGATAATTGGTTTATTTCAGAAAGCATTGCCTGGGCGTTCTTAGTTAAGCTCTCAGCCTTCTCATCTATATTACCGGTTAGGCTTGTAGTTTGTATATCCTTAGGCTTTACGACTGGCGGAGTAATAACGTTAGTTATAGGTGTAATCTGAATGGATTCTTGTGAATTATTATTTGCAATAGTTGCTATATCTTTAATGCGGAACATTTTCTTAATTAGGGCAAGTGATTCGTTACACCATCCATTCATGCGCCCTGCTACATTAAGTATGTGGAATATGGCACTTTCATCAGTTTTTAAAAGGCCTGCATTTGTTTTCCAAAAGAATTTGTGCTCATGTTTCTCCGCATACCCAAGTCGCACAAGCATATTTTCAACTTCGTACCTGCTCCTGTTAAACCCGTTTATGGTAACTTCCTGTGAGAGTGGGCGGTCTACATAGGTATGGTTATCAATTCCTAATTTTTTTAGGTTAGGCCCTTTTATGGATATGTAGTTTTCAATATCCAACAATATCCTGCCCAAGCCAGGGTAATCTTCAGATGGCCCTTCTATTCTTATTTCAGGCGGTATTTGAATGACCCAATTACGAAGCCAGCCGAACTTTTTTAATACCCCATGTAACCTCTGCACATTGTATTCGGTTTCTAATACCTTTTCTTTGGTGCTGTCTGTCATGCTGTTAAGTTTTTCTTTTAACGTGGCAGGCAACGACTCCAGTATCCGTCCTTCATGTTTTTCAATAATGCTTTTGATGTAATCAAATTGGCATTCTTCAGTGTGTAGTTCTTTCATGGAATTATGTTTTAGAATCGGAGTTTATTTCGGTTGAGGTGCTTTCCACTTTAATAAATGGTGGCTTTATAATTATTTTGTTTCAGAATAACGGAGTGTTTTTATACCGCTGTTGCCCGGATTGCCATGCATTATAACCAATATCATAGGCCCATTGCGCTTCATCTCTATTACGGAACGGGTGATAAAGAGCCCCTTTGAACCCCTTGATTTGTAAGTTGAGTTCTTTCCGGCTGCGGTAAACTCCCGGTACCCATCCCCTCCATACTGTATAATGGGTTTTATTGTCATAAGTTGAATCAGTAGCGTCCATCACGCATTTATCAATTAAAAGTTTACAAAATTAAGTTGCCCTAGAGCCTTTAGCAATCACGGAAAATTGCTTAAAAACTATTTTTACAGTGAGAATAATTACTGGCCTGAGTATTCTGATATTTTCCCCCAATGCATTGTATCCCATTGCCATACCCTGCTTCCTCCATTATATTCTATGAGCCACTTTACTGCGCCATTTATTTTGGCAAATAATGGTTCGTTCTCTTCGGTCATTACCAGATCTGTTAGTGCATTTTTTTGTTCAACCCAAGAAATGGCAGATTTATTATTGCTATAGATGATGCACGCGTGCTCATGCCTGTGCATAAATCTCATTGCCTTAACAATTCCGAGAAAGGCAAGGATATTCGGTGAAGCTCCTGCTACCGGGCCTGATTCAACGAACACTTCATTGATTCCGATATGTATTGCCCTATATGACCCGATCTTTGTCTTATTGCTGTAATTAGAGGTAACAATAACGCTATCCTGTTTCGGTGCTGAGCAATTTTCCTTTTTCATATTTTATTTATATGGTTGCAATTTTTTGTGATTTTACTCCGAGGTTTTCCGTTTTTATTGTTGGTGGTTTTACTCCGAGTTTAGTGAACTCTTTTTCAATAATTACCCTGACCTGAATTTCATGCTCCTTCTTCAATAGAAAACTATCATGTATGGTAGTGAATGGAGTAATACCTGCCTTTATTAATTTAGGTGCAATATGTTTTAACACTATCCTGCTTTCCAGCCTTTGCATCAGGCAAGAAAGATTCTTATGGTATGAACGACGTCCTTCAAAGCCTCCATAGTAATTTACATACACATTCTTAATAAAAAGTAACTCCTGTTCTGAAAGACTTTTAATGTTGCGAAAACATCTATCGACATTTGGAAATGCTTGTTTAAAAAGCCTTTTTGCATTTTTGTAAAATCCTTCTCTTATACTATTACGTCGATTGGGAGAGAACATAAGATAAAATACCTGGCCTTTTGCTTCTTCACGAGTACTATTGGTTAATTGCTGAAAATGTTCATATATTTTACCATTGCAGCATAGTTCTGCAAAAAACTTAAAATCTTCTGTATTGCTGCACCCCTGTAAATATGGAATTACCGGTGTAAACTCAGGAGCAAGTTGCTCTATAATATTCGAATCAATGGCAATGGAGCTAAAGAATGGCTGGCTATTGGCAACATCAAGTGTTATCAATTCAGCATCAGGTTCATCTTTGAAGTAAATGAAGTTTCTCAATGGTTTCCATAACTTGCTGATACCTGAATGCAGGCGTTCACCGTATCTATCAATTTGATACTTTCTATAATATCCACTGTTCCAGGCATCTAAAAAGAGTAACATATCGGCATGATTTCTATTATGGCCTGACCTGGTAGGTGGAAAAATAACATTACCGGTAGTGATACCTTCAATAAATAATTCTGCCTTTTCAACGTTAAACCTGATGTTATTTGTCATTGCAATAAGCGATTGATGTATTTCTTCGGGCTCCAGATGCCTCAGGTCTGCTCTGAAAGCATGGAAGGTATCATGAACTTTTCTTACGGCTTTAAGCGTGCAACGGTCAGTTACTAATTCCTTGCGGTAGTGCTTCAAGCTACTGGGACTACGTAAGAACTTGTCTACAATCTTATAACGCGCGAAAGAACCGTGCTGAGCATATTTCATTGCGCCTGTATCTTCGTTGCGCCTGGCAACTATGAAACCCTTCTCTTCTAAAAGGTTGAGGTACTTCTTATAGTTTTCCGTTGCTACTTTATGGAGTATAACTGAACTTAAGCTAACCCAGCCTTCTTTGTACATATCTGTTTGTACTGTCTCGTCATTCATTGAATCCACAAGCCTTCTCAAAAAAAACTGATGAAGAAGAACCCTCATTCTGTCGGGGTTGAGACGAGTTCCCTCAATAATATCTTTTATACTAAGGAATCCTACAGGTATGTAGGCCAGTATGGGTGGAAATGATTCTTTAGTCTTTGTATTCATATTACTAAAACGTATAGATTATATACTGTATAACACCCGGTGGGAGGGGGTCGCAAGTGTATTGAAGTT
Source organism: Bacteroidia bacterium (assembly GCA_035486275.1). GTDB lineage: Bacteria > Bacteroidota > Bacteroidia > JABEUT01 > JABEUT01 > JABEUT01. Next base: position 14,755 of record DATHNG010000149.1, on the reverse strand, counting down.
TTTTTAATATTATTGTTGTGCTTCCCTGTATTTCTGTGCCGTGTCTCCTGCCAACCCTAACATACCAGGGATGACAGCAAAATGGCCATATATGTCATCTTCCTCACCATACATAAAGTGTTTCCAAACCATCCCCAGTGGATTGGCTCTAACTCTTTCATTTATCTGAACATGCATATTATCAAGCCACTGCCCACCAAATTCGAAAATTATGCAGGCACCGAAGCAACAACCTAATTGAAGATGCACTTCCTCTGGCATTTCTTTACCCTGTTCCCTTAGCATGTTGATATAGTTTGATAATGCTTTAACAGCATTTTTACCGACTTCCTCCGTACACTTGGCAATAAGCTCCTGTCCTTTTAGGGCATGCTGATTGATAAGTGCCAATCGGTCTACTTTTGCAACGGGATGGCAGTTGCTGTGAAAGGAAAAGTCTTCCTCATTTGCCAAGCCAATAGGGTTTTCTGCTGCGCCCTCAATTATTTCCTGTTGTGCATAGGGTGAAGGAATATTTAATGTGTTGCAAAGTGCGTTACATCTTTGGATGATTCCATAATCCTTGCCAAGCTCATAATGCATGGACACCTGCTGTATTGGACTGAACATGAGCTTATCGCCTTGAAGGAATAATTCCCATTTCATTTCACGACCGGTAATGTTTTTCAGGCATTCCCCATAAAATACACCTAAGGCAAGTACTGAATCCTTATTTAATTCGAACTTGGTCTTGTGAGTAGCGGTTAGAAGAAAACTTAGCACCTCGATTCCCTTTTCATTGCATTCGACGATCTCTCCGGTTCCCCCGTGTATTAACTTCTTCGCATGCTCTACGCACGATTTAATGATCTTTTCCATTTTAATAATGCCCATGCTTGTGGGGCTTGTTTAACCGGTGCGCTAAGCCTGCCTGTTGGTTTATACTGTTAGTTGTTTTTATGCGCTATAAATAGCGGCTAAATCAGATTTGTGAACCCTTATTTCCGTATGCTCACCGCAGCTTTGGCAAATGCCTGTTAAGGTGACATACAAATCTTCCGCAGGTTTTGCATTTGCTGCTTCCGTATTGCCAACTATAGATTCTTCTTTTGGCAGCTTGTATGGCGAAACATTTGATGTTCGGCTTTGTTTTGGCTCGGGTGGAGCTACGTTTATCTTTGGCTCAGCTTCAGAGCTTATACCTAATTCTTTATATTTTGCATTAAAGTCATCTTGCTTCTCTCGTTTTGCATCTGTTATATTCTCTGTGCTAATAGTAGGTGTAGCTGCATGTTCTGTATTGTCATGGACATCTGTAGAGTCAATTTTTGCAGCCCTTTCGTTCAGTGCCCTTGTAAGCCTGCTGGCAGCATAAAGAAAGGCTTCTTCGAGATTAGTATCATCTAATTTTTCAGGGGCTGCCATCTTCACTACTTCATACATCATGTCTCTGTCTGAAAGGCCAAGGACATTACGTTCTTCCAGGAACTTCACGATTTTATATCCTGCATGTATCGACATTTTCTTTTCGTCGATGTAATCGTATAGCTTCTTCCTTTTTTCAGCGATTGCTATATGGTGATCGACGTATACCGGTGACATGTCATTTTTAATTGCCAATTTCTCGCGAACCTTACCCTCTTCATTACTTTTTGCAAGAATGCCTTTCTCCAGCAATAGCTCATTTGCTATTTCTGAGTGGAGTTTTTTACGGCTGCGGTTGTTTTCCAGCATATCCTGTAGCTCCTCGTCATCTGACTCATATACTGCTATTTCAGCAGGAACCTCTTTTAGCCCAGCTCGTATAGCGCCTTGATGGCGCAAATTCCCACTAATGGGTATGTAATACCCTGGGTTATCACGCATTTCTTTTATCCTTAGTGGCACTTTAATCCCGAAGGATATAATTGACTCTGCCATCATACTGATTCTCCCTTCGGTCATTTTGTAAGGATTTTTCTCATTAAGTAGAATCTTGGCGATATCTACATTTTCAACTTCTATTACTCTCATTTGGTTTATGGTTTAGTTGGTTAGTAATTTCTTTACTATTTGTCCTTTTAGTTTTTGCTGCTTTTATTTGATTTTTATTGCGGGGTTAAATTCATCCCCGATTTCTATTAAATTTCGGGACAAAGGTAAAGCGCCTGAAAGCCTTATCCTAAAAGGTGAATTCGATTAAAATTGATTTTCCCGTGCGAATTATTTTCTCACTTGAAAATTGAAAAATGCTTTTTTCCCGTGCGGAATAATTTAAATTCATGTACCTATATTTGCATCATTAATTTCTAAATAATAAACCATGAATAACACTATTAAAAAAATTGAACTCACGGAAGGACAAGCCCTATTGCTTTCCCAGTACTTTGGAAAAATGCCATCCTTTGAGAGGGTTATCAATGAACGTAGTTATAGTGTACCTGTAGATTTGTATAATCGTTTTGAAATGAGACTTACAAAAACTTCTGCTGAGTTTTTCGATTATATGGATATTCGAGGCAGCGAGAGGAAAGTAAGTATAAGGGAGAGAGCATATAAATTCAATGAGAAAAACCTTGATATTATAGTTGTAATTGCTTCGTGCTATAATAAATATCTTCCGAATTTTCTTTGGGATTACCCCGAATACCAAAGAATTGTTAATGCTGAAACGGCTATATACAATACACAAGAAGAATATATCAAGATACAGCAATTCATTTCTAAATTGGGGCATCTCGATATTGGTGATTCATTAATGACAGAGATAAGTGTAGTAAAAGAGGAGGATACGGATAAGATAAAAGTGCCGAAGTATAAATCAAGAAAGCATGTTCTTAAGCTTTCAAGTTATTATATAAATAATCTTTTATTGTATTGTTTAAGCAATATCGAGGCTGACATATTCAAGGACTCCCATAGAATAGATAATATTAGAAGTATAATTAATGCTAAAGAACGTCCACCGTTGGGTAAATGGAAAAAAGATAATTTCCATAGAAGTATAATAGTCGAATGGACTAAAGCCCTTATTAAATTCACGCAAGACCTTAATATTATAGCATCAAAAACAAATGCGGTATTAACGGATAGTAAATACTACGCTTTTGCTGCGGATGTATATTCTCTTATTCCCCTTCCTGATACAAGGTATGGGCCTGAGGGGAAATTAATTTGGGATTTTAGGTCTCCTGATTATGGTAGAGATGATCTCCGTGGTACAGATTCATTGGTAAGGGCTATCCAGGTATGGTTTCAGGTAAAAGATAAAGCATCTAAGTAAGCTATGAAATTATTGCCACTCGGATTTATTCAGCCCGATAACTCTATGAATGTTTTTCATCCTACACTTTTTCACCTTTTCATATTGTTACGTGAAAAGGTGAAAAAGTGTAGGCTTTAAATAATATTTTCATGTGAGGCTGGGATGAATTTAACTCCCTGCTTTTGATGTACGCACACAAAAAGCTTTTTCATCTTGTTTTATGTGATAGAATGTGCCATTTCATCTACATAATTTTACACCAGTTTTTAAATATTAACTATTTGTCGGGGTTAAATTTAACCCCGACTGCTAATAAACAAGTAAAATGGAAACATATCAACTGCCTTTACAAGAGAGTAAGACCGATGAAGAGAGCGGAAAGCTTATTAAGCTTTCAAGGCAGCCAAACCATGACGACATTTTGCGTCGATTGCTATCAGAAATAAAACCTATTGAGTTTCGCGATATATTGGGGCTACCGGCAGAAGAGAAAATAGAAACGAGACACGTCATTGTCGCCGTGGTAAAATATTTGTTGCAAATAGCGAATGACAAGAACTGGGGTTTATGCCAGAAGTACGACTACACATATATCTATAACGGAGCCTACTGGAAGCAATACACCAGATCTGACATTAGGAAATTTCTGTGCGATGCGGCAATAAAGATGGGGCATCCTGATTATGAAGCATGTCATTTTTCATTTTCCGAAAACCTTCTCAAGCAATTTATCAGCTATGCGCATTTGGCAAAGCCAGAGGTTCAAAATGATAAGATGCTGATTAATTTGCAGAACTACACATTTGAATTTGGAGATAGTGGCTGGATTCCGCGTACATTTAATCCAGCTGATTTTCTAACATACCAGCTGCCATTCGATTACAATTCTACAGCTAAATGTCCCATATTTGACAAATACTTATTAAAGGTTTTGCCGGATGAAAGCAGTCGTATGGTACTACAGGAGTTTGCAGGCTTCATATTCTCAAAGCTGAATCTTGAAAAATGCTTGGTGCTGACAGGCAACGGTGGCAATGGCAAAAGTGTCTTTTTCAATATTCTAAATGCACTGGTTGGCAAAGATAACACCCTGAATTATTCTCTGGGGCTTTTTGGGCGGGAATATAACCGGGCCAAATTGACGAATGTATTGCTAAACTATAGTAGCGAAAGAGGATTTGACTTGCATCCGGATACATTCAAGACGCTTGTTAGCGGTGAACCTATACAGGCACGTGAGCCCTATGGCCGGTCTTTTACTATTTGTAGTCCAGTAAAGTTTATTATTAACTGTAATGAATTGCCTAAGGAAACTGAGAATACAGAAGCATACTTCAGGCGATTTCTGATAATTCCATTTGCTATCAAGATATCGCAGGAAGAAAAGGATATCTACCTGGCGGATAAAATCATCCGTTCGGAACTGCCGGGTGTATTTAACTGGGCTCTGGAAGGGCTCAATAGAATAGTGAAGCAAAAGCAATTTACTTATTGTGAAAGCTCTGAAAAAGCAATGGTTGAGTTTCGTAAACAGGCTGATAGCCCTCAGTTATTTATTGAGGAATATTCATACCAGCCATCTGATGAGATTAGGGTAACCCTGATGGACCTGTACAGTGAGTATAAGGACTATTGCAAGGATAATAAGTATCTGCCATTGGGTAAGAACAGATTTTCACAGAGACTGGAAACCAAGGGCTTTGAAAAAATACGCCGGAATGATGGCACATATTTCTGCATAGCAAAAGTGAAGGTATAAATGTGCATTTTAAAGGGACCATCAACTGGCTTTTGTATTTAATAGAGAATAAGGTTGATTCGCATGAAAAGATGCAAAAACTGGCAGCTTTATTGCAATTTGTGTGTGTATACATTATGGCAATACTTGCACGGTTCAGATAAAATATAGCTCACCAATTTATTTTCAAAGTAGCTCTTCTGATTGGTTACCAGCTAGTATTAAAATGGGGTGTTGTTGCCGAAGCCATTAGTAAGTTTATCATGTTCATTGTTAATGTAGGGTAAAAGTGTACTTTTCGAAAAAAATCTGAACGTTTATGTATATACAGAGAGAGCGGAAAGAATATGTGCCTTATCTTAAAGCAATAATTGAGTCTGGAAAACTTCCTTCCAGTGTTTATAAACACACTAAAATTTCTGAAAAACTATATAATGCACTAACTAAATCCGAGCTTTGGTTTTCATCTCCTCTGAGTTTTAATGATCCCTTCGATTGCCAAATTAATGATGCAACGGAATGGACACCTGAAATAATTAAAAACTATATAGAATTCGCGAATAAAAATGTTGGTGGTAGTGTTGACGCCGATGAAGTTGCAGAAAGGGAAAAGCAATATCCGGGAAGTTTTGCAAAATTCTTTACTGGTAACTACAGAAAAGTACTTGGAGAATCAGGCGTAGCCTGCTTTATAACAAAACCAGACAATTTGCTTCTATGGTCGCACTATTCAAATGCGCATAAGGGCATTTGCCTGAAATATGATATTACAAAGCATTATGAATTGTTTGCGCAAACAATGAAAATGGATTACACCAATGAATATCCCAAAGTTGATTTCATTACAGAGCGCGCACACGGATATATTAAAAAAGCAATCTTTACAAAATCAAAGGTGTGGGAATATGAGGATGAAATAAGAACGATACAGCGAAAACCTGGAAGCTATTCAATTAACAAAGAGTGCCTTCAGGAAATCATTTTTGGCTGTAAAACAGATCCCAATGACATCACAGAGATTAGGCAAATAATAAAGACTTCTCAATACCCGAACGTAGTATTCAAACAGGTTACACTACAGCCTAATTCTTTTGATATAAAAATCAATAAAATTTAACTATATTAAGTATGAGAAATTTCTTATCCCAACTGGAGGCTGCATTTTACCACATTACTACTATGGAAAAATGGCAAGATATTCAGAGGGATGGGTTGCAAGCACCCAATAGAAAAATATTTGTCTCAAGGGTTGGTAGATTTGTCACACCTTCATTGGTTTTATTATCAGGGCCAATAGTAATTACATTACATCCACTGAAACAACATCTCCAAGCCACCCTACTTGCAAGTTTTCTTTTTATATCTTGTGAGAATTCATCTCTCATCTTTAGTAGATTATAGCCATTCTTTCAAAGTGCAGAAATTATTATTACCAAATTTTACGCCATTCACCCAAATTTGGAATGCAGACTTATCAATGTATGGGTAGAGCCCTAAGTATTCTTGTTTGTAGAAATCATTATTTATCATAATTGGATCTTCAATGGGCAAAATAGCGACTTTGCCATCTTTGTTGCCATCCGCATATCCTAATTCCCATTGTACCCAACTCGATTGTTTAGAAAGTTCGCTAACAGCATAAATAAGGCATTTACAGTTAGAAATTCGTGCTCTGATCAATTCAGCGGATTCTTTAGTAACATCTGATCTATCAAGTTGGGCATCTTCTATCCAATCAACATAAACACTAAATCCTCTTTCTTCCAAGTCAGATTTCAGACCATTAATAATTTGCGCATTTTGAATACTATGTGAAAGGAAAATGTCATAAGTTTTGTATTTAGAGAAGGTTCTGACATTTTCATTTAACTGGTGTACTGCTTTAGCTTTATATAAATCCGTAGCAATATACCCTCCTAAAGACAAGCTCTTTGTGTTCAGCTTTGACCGTTCAATTAATTCTTCTCTTTTATATAAGCGTGCCATGTATCAAATATTAAACATGATAATTGTTGAATAACGCAATAGCTTTATCTTCATTGCCGCCGCTGATCTTTCCACCTGCCACACCTCCGCCAATCCCTCCAATTATCATCCCCAAAGGGCCAGCCAAAACTCCTACTAATAAACCACTAAGAACGCCTCCAATTGCTCCAGGAGCATGTGTGATTGGCTCAGAAGGCCCAGCAATAGTATTATTAACATGGTATTGGCCTTGAACTTTACAGTGCGGGCAATTTATAAAGAAATATGTCCCCCAGGTATTAGCTAATGAAAGCCTTGTTTTTGCTGTAGAACGCAGATATATTTTCCTGTTACAGTATTGGTTAGCGCAATTAATAGATAATCTCATCTGTTTAAAGTTTCAGTTAATGTCTTGAAAAAACTATTTATGTTGCTATCATTTTTCCACCAGTCAATAACCTGTGCTTTAACAGCAGCCTCCGATTCAACCTCAACCTTTGTTAGGGAAGGTGTCATTTCAGTAATAATAATTCTAAACTTCTCACCAAATGACAATAGTGACCATCCTACTTTAAATTCAATTACGCCTTCTGTAAGGCTCTCTTTTGTAATATTAAATTTAAGGCGAAGGGCTGCCTCGTGACAATTCACATAAACTATATTATGTGCTTTCTTGAATTTTTTAACCATGTTTTATTTACTATAATTGTTTCTAATTTCAATAGCCTTTTCAACCCACTTTTCAAGACCGGCTTTTATATCACCATAAGCGTCATTAGGGTCAGGGTTATAACATTGCACTATACTTGACATATCCTTATTGCCTAAAGTAAATGTTTCAAACGGGTTAACTCCTTTATTAGACTTACCGGTATAAGGATATTCTCTTATTTTTACAGGGCATTTAAGATTGTGAATGTGAATTCCGAGTACACCCTTACCGTCAGCCCAAGCCTTTTTTATTTCATATCTTACCCAAGGGCGTTCGGCAGTTTTCTCGCCAACTAAAATAACAGCACAGTTTCTATCCTTCATGGTATCATTGATCCAGTTTTCAATTGCCTTATCTCCGCCTTTTTTAATATCTTCCCATGCGTTTGCTTTTACCGGCTCATTTTCCTCAAGAGTTCCAATGTTTCTAATCTGTTGAACACGAAATACATCATGATCATAATGAAAGCTGTAAAAGATCTTTCTTTTTGTTGCCATTTTATTTAAAATTTAATTTGATTTCTTAATAAGTCCTTGAATAATGCCATATAGGCATAATCATTCAGCAATCTCGGGTTAGGGCTATCTATGTATTGATTGCAAACAATTTTTGCTGCTGCACCTGTACTTGCTATAGGAAGTAAGAGAGCTTCCGGGTGGTATTCGCGAAAGAGTAAAAATTCCTCTTCAATCCCTTCCATGCCACCGATAAATATACCAGCTGTATACGGATGGTTTTTAATCATTAATTTTCGCATATCAAGTAAGCTTGTATCTCTATCTATATTTTCAGGAGTAATAGTCACATTTTCAAAGAACGAGTTGTTTTTCGGGAAGAAATCTTTAAAATAATTTGTTTGATATAAAGTGCTATGCTTTTTTAAATCAGAACTCATTCTCTGCATTACATACTCAATTAAAGGAGTAATAGAGGGATGCCCGCCCCATACCAAATGAGATTTTGGGATAACAATTGCCGCCAAAGCTCTTACTGCATCCCGGATTGCTATAATGTCGGCTGTTTCAATATACTTTCTATGTCTTTCCTCGTAAGGAATACTTGCGGATAGGAAAATCATTGATTAAGGGTTTTTAGCCAGGTTTCAATTTCGACAGTTTTTATGGAATTTACTGGTAAGTATTCATCAAGCCATGCAAGATGTTTTAGCCATTTCTCTCTGATATTTATGTGGTCATACAAAAGGAATATTTTTTGAGTTTTATCTTCTTTAATAGCTTTGATAAGATCTTCAGACTGATGATATGTGAAGGCATGAGGAACACCTATTGTAGGTATAATAATAATCTTATCACCGGCTTTATTTTTAACGGTAATGAACTTCTCAGGCTGAAGAAATGCTACTACATTTAGGGATTTAGCTGACCGCATAAATTCCGAAATTATATTGTCTTGTCGGGCACCAAGAGATCGCGCACGTAATGATTCGGCCTGATTTACAATGTTTATTAGGACGGCATCAACCAGTTTGCCATTTAAGTCATTGTAATGGTTATTTTCAAAATCATTTACTTTTAATGGGACAGGGATACTTAACAGAGAGCTATTTTCAGGCTTATGTGTTGGCCAAATTACCTGAAGAATACCTATAGATTTAGCTGAAGCTTTGGCCAGTTCCTCTCGGGTCCACTTACTTTCTAGAAACCCCGGAGTGTTAAGTAATACTACAATATCTGCATCTACAAGCCGGTGCCATAATTCATCTTGAAAAATTTCACCTGGTAAGATGGTATGTGTATCTAAAAACACATCAAAACCTGACTGTTCTAGTTTTTCAAAAAGTTGTATGGCTACACCCGTTGATTCACTTCTTTTATAACTAATAAACAATCTCCTTGATAATCTAAGTAGCCCAAGCCCTTCAAGTATTCGACCTACCAAAGCCTCTACATTATTTTTGTCTTTTAACTTAAACCCATTGATGGGATGAAGAATTGTCGGAGTATGTTTTGTGAAGTTAGCCAGGTCATCAACTACAGGTAAAACCAATTTCGAATCGGAAATCAGGGTTTCAAGTATGTCAATATTTTGATGGGTATTGTCCTTTGAGCCAAAATAGATACAAGTCGTAGGTGAATTAGTTATGTAATTAGCATGAAAATTATCTGCAATAAGGATGCTTATTGAGTTAATATTAATACCTAAATCTGATACACGGTTTTTAAATGTATCTATGATTAAATCCTGCAAAGGATTACTACTTCCTATTACTACCAGTTGGTATTTTGTATTCATTGTTACCTGTTATAATCTTTAATAGCTATCTTTTCAATGCTCGTTTTAATGAATCAGGATCAAAATTTATCGTATCGTGGTTTTTAAGAATGCTAGGCACTGCACCGGTTGTGTTGGGTAAGCGCATGCAAATAATTGGCTTATGAAAGCTATTTGCGAGTTCAACCTCAGCTTCTATCCAATCGTGGTTATGTGTATCTTTTCCAACCAAGACAGCCACGGCCGAACAGCCCCGTATTTTATCAGAAATATGCTGCTTTATGGCTTCTTTCCCTATTGACCTTTTATCTTTGGTTTCGCTTGTTATAGCAAGATCACCAAGGCGTTTTTCTTTAGCCCATTTCTGAATTGATTCGATTTTCTTACTGTCCTCGAAAACTGTACTAACAAATAGTGTTTTACTCATTCATTAAACGTTTTTTAGTGCTTATTGCATTTATGTTTTTACTTTATTTTCTTTGTAGCCAATTAGTTAGCCAAACATCGGCAGATGGTCCCATTACACTTGCTGAAAATGTTCTCTGCTCATTTAAAGACATTTGAATCTCAGGATAAAGTCCCATGTATTCAGACCCTTTCCATCGGCCTGTATCATCTGCTACCGGAAAAATTGCAACATTATCAATGCCTATAGCCTTATCCGCATAGCCTAATTCCCAGGGAACCCACTTAGAGTTAAGGGCATTGGTGCTGGCAAGCATGATAAATTTATCGCAACCATCAATCTTTGTCTTTAGAATTCTACCTGTATCGGGGGATGTCTCATCTGGCATAAAAGTATCTTCTAAGTCTACGTAGATTGAAGCGCCTTGTGACAATAAATAAAGCTTTGCTTTTTTTATGAGCGCAGTATCGTAGTGACTATGTGAAATAAAAACCCGCGCGCCTTTGAGCCCTATCGAGCCATCAGTACCGTATTTAGGTGCGGCCTTTGCGAGCATTTCATTGATTTGCTGTGGACTTTGCTTAGGCTGGAATTCTAAAAGTTGTTTGTTTGTAAGATATGCCATGAAAGTGATTAAAAATTAGATATGTTTAAGCTACTCAAAAAGTGTGCCATAGTGTATCGTTGTCAGTTTGGCAGTAATAATGAAATAGTTATCATCATTTGCCTATATTTTTATTGCAGAGGTAAGTGCTGTTACAACTATATTAACAACTCCCTGTTTAAACTGATCTAATGTAATTGCTGCTATACCAGCCTGTGTTAAGGCATCAATCTTCAGTAACTCTTCATTGCCTGAAATCAAAAACTTAAGGTCATCAGGGGATATTTGCCCGGAGGTTAGTTGTCCTGTCCAAGTTTGGACATTTGCCTTCATCGCATTTACTATATTTTGCCCATCAGCCTCAGCTTGAGGAAGATAACCCTTTAGGGTTGACTGGGCAAGATTGGAAATGCCTGTTGTAATAGTGTTAAGAATAGCTTGTACGTCGATTGCCATAATTCTATGTTTTTAATTGTTATTTGATGGTGACTTAATTTTCTTGCTTTCTAATTCTGCGATTTGGTCGAAAGCATTGCTTACCAAATTTTTCTCATCATTTATAAACCCTATACTTAATTTTTTTTCATTTTTCCATCTGAGCATGAAGCCCCCGAAAAGATGACCGGTTGTATCGGTTAATATTTGCCATTGTTTTAATGTGATGTCGTTCTTCGGAAGATTTTTTTCATATTCATACAGCTTCTGAACAGTAGTTTTTACAGTCGTAATTAATTTGATGTGAGCTTGATAATCACTTGCGGCCGAATCCATCAAGTTTAAGGCATCTACTTTGAGTGAAGTTGTCTGGCTGTATGCATATTGATCGTAACTTGATACAGTAGGCGTAAAAAGGTTACAGCCATAAATTGCAGTGATTCCAATAAAAGATACAATATATTTCAGGTTTCTGTGCCGGCTATTTTTTTTCATATTTTTCATATTTGGTTGTTTAATACTATTAGGTACATTAAATTAGCACTTTAGTTTTCATTGCCCTCCATTTTAAATACTAATTCCATTAGTTTTGAATGGTTCTTAATTATAAGAGAGCAATACATAGATAATACTAAATCCATTACTAACGGAATTTGGTATAGTAATTGAAGGCAGGATGAATCAAGATGAGTTAAATAACGAACCGACTGAAAATCTAATTGAATACATCCGATGGAAGGATGATCCTACATACCTTGATTTGGCAAAAAAAGCCTGTTATGCTTTGATTTTTCGATTTCAAAATGATATTATGCAAAAATGTAGAACTATTTGCCCTAAATGGGGATATAGTGAAACTATCGCTGATATGATTGCAGAAAAAGTATTTGAACGGTTTTTTAAGTATCCTAATGGGTTCGATATTAAGAAAGGGAAGAAAAGCGATATAAACACATGTGTTAGACTCTACCTTTATCAGATTGCTAGGCGTTTACTTATAGATAAGAAAAATGAAGATGAGGGAATCGGTCTCAGCCCCTATGATGGTACAGAAGAAGTCATTAAAGAAATAGATGTAGATAATATAGATGCGTCAATAGAAACCAAAAGGGAGTTACGCAAGAGATGCGAACTTATTGATAAGGCGCTATCTTCTTTAACACCAAAACATAAGACAATATTTCTTACATATCAAACCCACCAACAGAAAGGCCACCAAATGCCACGAGGCCTTTTGAAGAAACTAAGAATAGACTTAGAATTAACACAGAGTTCTATACAAGTATATAAAAAGGAAGCCTTTGATACTTTTAACAAATATTTAGAAATCTATGGCAGATAATAAAAAACATATTACCTCTGAAACTATTACCGAATGGCTTGCCTCTACCGGATTTATATTTCCTCGTAATGAAACTGAACTGAACCGGTTTGAAAAGCTATATGGTAAACCAGAAGATTCTCCAATAACCGAAAGTATTAATGCTGATAGAATTATCAGTAATATTTTCCCTGAAAATACAATCAAAAAAATTAATATAAATAAGGGTACTACACCTAAAGAATTTAGGATGGTTGCTCGTAACGGAGGCAATTTACCCAAGCATATTATAGATAAGATAATGAAAAATCAACAAAAGGCTAAGGATAATAATGACGGAACAGAGGAAAAGGGTAATTAGCAGGTTATCAGAATATATTGCCAGCGAATTTTCACTGGGGAATATAACATCACTTCAGGAAATAATCAAATTTGAAGAACTGTATCTCCATTATGATAATTATGAGAACGCATTTGATGGTATGTTGGTCTCGGTAGAAGATGATTTCCATATTCATATTAACACCAATTTAGGGAATACAGAAGAATCTAAACGAGGGCGCTTTACTTTGGCACATGAACTTGGGCATTTCTTTATTGATGAACACAGAATAAATCTAAAATCAGGTAAAACTGAGCCACATGGGTCTTTTCATGGAAAGGAGCGAAAAGAACCTATTGAAATTGAGGCTGATTATTTTGCAAGTTGTTTATTGTTGCCGGAAAAGAAATTAAGGAGTTGTTCAGGTGCTAAAAAATTCTCGCTTGAAACTATTAATAGCCTATCAAATGCATTTCAAGCAAGTATCCCTGCTACGATTATAAGATTTTCAGAAGTTGGTACGCACAATATTATGGCAATATTTTCCCGCGATAATGTTCCATTGTGGTATGTTAAAAGCAACGATTTTCCAAGCTGGCCATTTAAATTTAGAATTGGGCAGAAACTACCACCCACGTCAGTTTCTGGCGAGTTTTTTACGAAACAGGATAGTAAATACACCGGGGTAGAGAAGGTCTCCGCTGATGATTGGTTTTACCCCAAGGATAAACGAGGAGATAAACAAATGTATGAACAATGTTATTATTCTAATAGCTATGGGTATGTTATAAGTATTTTGTGGTTTGATTAATTATTGTTCCTATTGTATATTATTGTACATGTTATTATATAACTCGTTTAGAAAACGAGAATATTTCATAAGTTACAAGGCTTAAATTAGTCGCAGTAAATTACTTAATATGGAATCAATGCAACCTCAAAGATCAAAATTCTTTGATACTATAGATAATATTGACCGTTATCTATATGGAAGGAAAATGAAGAATTTTATATTAGGGTCAATACTGGTATTGATAGTTGCCCCTTTATTAGATGAATTACTTGAAGTACCTTATGACCGTCTTACTTACCTAGCCACATTAGTATTCTTCCTCTATACCATAATTATAGTATTGGCTTGGGTAAGTGCTTGGCGGGACGATAGTGGTAATTGGACCTGGCAATGTGCCAAAGACAGGCTAATTACTTATTACGAAACTTTTAGTGACACGGCAGCCACAACAAAAACCAATTCCCGAGATGAGAATCTATATAAGTTGGGCTGGTGGCTTTTCTTCGGTGCCATCTGTTGGAAAGGATTGCAAAACATTTCAGTCTTTATCAGAAAGCCGATGGAGAAAATAACCCATACTTATATAATGCGGCTGCGAAATTTTGAGCGCATCACAAACCATTGGTATTGGATTGTCATGCTTGCCGGCATTGGTATCATGTATTATTTATACCGATCTAATCCACAAATACTTCAACGCATAAAGAAAGACTTGCGCCAGTTATTCGGAGGAAATCGAACCGCCTTCAATGGTGACATGGTAAAAGTACAAGTTGAAAATGCAGATTGGCTTGTAGTCAACTCCAGACAAGAAGAGCACATGCAGGTAATCGCATCGAACAATAAGTCGAACCTGTTCATTGAATTTGTCAATGCTTTGAAAAACTGGAACCCTGGTCAATGTCAACATGAATATGAGTTTCAGAATAAACTATATCGGCATTTAAAAAAATCCTTGCCGGATACTCATATTGAGCTTGAGTACCCCATTGGAGATGCTGCCC
>DATHNG010000148.1:0-27894 GCA_035486275.1 Bacteroidia bacterium | reverse complement strand
CTTGAACCCAATAACCACACCATTATCCACACTATTAAAAACGGTAAAGTTAAGTAAACAGGTATTCCAAAATAACATAGCAGAATACTAACCAAAATATTGGCAATACCCCCGATCACAGCTACTCGCTGAGCGTTATTTTTTATTAATCTAAAAGGCATTCAGGTTATTTGTGCAAATATAACAGATATTAATAAAAGTTTCGGATTTAATGTGAACTGAAACAATAATCACATTTTCATAGGCGTGTTTTTCCTATGTTTGTAGAACAGGAAATAAAACCAATGAGTTCTACGAACGAGCACATAGCAATTATAGGTGGTGGCTTTTGCGGACTAATGACAACCGTTAATTTGCTCAGAAAAGCAACTACACCTCTTAAAATAAGTCTTATAAACACTGGTTATCCGCTTGGGCGTGGTATTGCGTACAGCACATATTCATCAACACACGCCCTTAATGTTATTGCAGGTAACATGAGCGCCTTTCCTGATAAACCAGATGATTTTATTGACTGGGTTCATGAAAAAGACGAGTATAAAAACATAGATAAAGCCCTGCTTTACCGTACATTTCTACCCAGGAACTTATATGGGGAATATATTGAGCAAGTGTGGAAAACTGCATTAGTCAATAAGCCTGCTTATGTAGAGCTTAACTGTATTGATGATAAAGCTGTGGATGTTGAGGTTGGTGATGATTTGGTTGTGGTTCTGTTACAAAGCGGTAAACAAATAAATGCAACTAAACTGGTAATAGCAACCGGAAATTCAGAGCCAAGAGATCCATTAATTCCCAATGCAGCTTTTTATGCCAGCAAAGCCTATTTCAGGAATTCATGGAAAGGAGAATCAGTAGAGGCTAATAAACCGGGTAAAGATGTTCTTATAATAGGCAGTGGCCTTACCATGGTTGATACCGTTCTGGGCTTGCTTGAAAAGGGGTTCACGGGTAAAATATATTCCCTTTCTCCGCATGGCTTTGGAATATTGCCGCACAGGCATGGAGGCATGAAGTATACCGGGCTTGAAAAAGAATTGAAAGAGCCTTACCAGTTGAATGAATTGGTGCGTTTAGCACACAGGCACATACGTATAGTAAGAAAATTAGGCCTTTCAGCTGAGCCTATAATAGATTCACTAAGGCCTTATACGCAAAAAATATGGCAATCGCTTTCGCTAAAAGAGCGCAAGTATTTTATGAGTAGCAGGTTACGCCACTTATGGGGCGTAGCACGCCACAGATTGCCGGTTCATACTCACGACCTGATGCAGAGCCTGCGCATACAGAACAAACTTATTGTACTTGCCGGTAATCTTAAGGATATTAATGAAACAGCGGATGGGTTGCAGATAAGTTACTATAACCGTAAATCGAGGCTAAATGAAACACTTACTGTGGAACGGGTAATAAACTGCACCGGGCCAGAAAGCAGCATAAAAAAAACAGGAAACGTAGTTTTACAAAACATGTGGAAAAGAGGCGTTTTGACAGCCGATCCGTTGGAACTTGGAATTAATGCTGATGCTGAAGATTTTAGAGTGATAGATAAATACGGTGAAAAACTACCTGCAGTATTTACAATGGGCACTAATTTAAGGGGAATGCTTTGGGAAAGTACAGCGGTACCTGAATTGCGCATTCAGGCAGACAAGCTAGCCGGGCTAATACTGAAATAATTTTTGGCTTTTATTTTATTACGGTTACCCTTCCTAAATATGAATGTTTCTGATATTGCACGCAATCTACCAGGTTAATAACGTATATGTAAGTATCTTCCTGCACTACAACGCCACCACCATTAACAGTACCATCCCATCCCTGATTTATATCTTCTGTGTAGAATAATTGCATACCCCAGCGATCAAAAATGTACATCTGGTACTTGCATACAAAGGTTGCTTTAGGCAAAAACACATCGTTCTTGCCATCTGCGTTTGGCGAAAAAGCGTTAGGAATATAGAATGTAAAATAAGGGCTTATAACAAGGCAGTGTTCAACAGAATCTTTACAGCCGTGCTTATTTACAACAAATAATTCAGGGCAGTATGTACCTGAGTCATGGTAGGCATAGCTGGTATCCTTTACATCAGCGGTGGCATCGTAAGGCGGCTCATTAAATTCCCATAAATAACCTGTTATACCATAGGCATCGGTACTGCTATCAGTAAATGTTATCAGCGGGTTAATTGTACTTGTTTGTTGCGGTGAAAGTGTAAATGCAGCCATAGGGCTACTGAAAATAGTTATCAGGTTGGGTTTAGTAAGTGAAGATGTACATCCGCTATCTGAAGTTACTGCAAGGCTTACGTTATAAACGCCTGAACTATCAAAACAATATGTCGGACTCTCAGTTGTAGAAGTATCACTTTTACTATTGCCAAATGTCCATAGCCACGATTTTATTCCACCTGCAACAGTGCTTTGATCAGTGAATTTAATGCATTGCTTCGGACATCCTTCAAGTGTATCTGAAGTAAATTTAACTATTGGTAATGGATCTATAAGAACCTGCACGCTATCTGTTACTGCCAGTGTTCCACAATTATCGGTAAGTGTAACGGTGTAAACCGAATTAAATAAAGGAGTCACCTTAATACTTGAGCCACTGTCAGAACCAGGTTGCCATACATAGGTATACGTTCCGTTTCCGCCACTTCCTATAGCATTTAATGTGGCCGTTCCGCCCGGGCAAATTGCAACAGGGCTTATTGTTTTTAATGATAACGGCAGATCAACAGTAACCACAACATTTGAATCGGGGTTACCTAAGCAACCGTAGGCATCGGTAGTATTTACGGTATATGTAGTAGTAACAATCGGGCTCACTGTAATGGTTGAACCTGTAGTCCCAGTACTCCATACGTATTTATATGGGGCTGTGCCGCCAGTAGATGATGCATCAATGGTAGTTGATTGCCCAATACATATTGGTGGCAGAACATTTGTTGTTGTATTAACAGCAGCAGGCTGCGTAATTGTATCTACCGCCTTGGCAACACACCCAACAGAGTCAACGATGGTTATAGTATATATACCCGCAGGCAGGCCAGTCGCCTTTGGGGTTGACTGACCTCCGGGCTTCCACAAATATGTAAATGGCCCTACATTGCCAGTTACAGATGCAGCCACAGTACCATCTGCTCCTCCATGACAGGTATCATTAGTGCTTGAGGTGATCGTTACTGTTTCTCCGGGCACGTTAGCAATAACAATGCAAGCCGTATCGGTACATGCATTTGCATCTGTTACTGTAACGCAATATGAGCCTGATACTACGTTTGTTAACATAGCATTGGTGCCGGATCCACTATTGCTCCATACATATTTATATGGCGGACTACCTCCGTTAACAGAAATTCCTCCGCTACCATCTGCTTGTCCGCAGTGAGCAGATACAGTCGCTGTTTTTGTTATTACCATTCCGGGAGGAGAAGTTACTGTTACCGGTGTGGAATCTACAACGCATCCATTGGCATCAGTTACCTGCACTGAATAATTTCCGGCACAAAGGTTTATTATGTTAGGTGTAGTCTGTCCTCCGGGATTCCATGCGTAACCATAAGGGGTTGTTCCGCCTTTAGGTAATGCCGTTGCACTGCCATCACACGAGCCATTGCATTTGGTTGGAAAAGCAGCTGCTTGTACCGTAAGTGGTTTAGGTTGAACAATTATAACATTAACTACACTCAGGCATCCATTTGCATCTGTAACGGTGCAATTATATGAACCAATTGGAAGCCCTGTTGCTGTGGCAGTAGTTTGCGGCGGTGTTGTGTTCCATGAATAGGTATAACCAGGTGTTCCGTCTTTTACACCTACAGTAGCAGCACCGGTGCTACCGCCAAAACATAACACGTTATTGGAAGTACTTATGGAATCGCGAACCTTTGTCGGTTGTGTTATAGTTCCGGTTGCTGTTACTGTGCATGTGTTAGCATCAGTTACTGTAACCGTATAAGACCCGGCAGTTAAGCCATTTATTGTCGGAGTTGTTTTACCACCCGGAACCCAGGCATAAGTATACCCAGGTGTTCCGCCCTTTACCGCTACAGTTAAACTACCTGAAGCGCTGCCAAAACACAATTCATTTACGGTTGCTGCTGTTACTATGGAATCGCGCATTGATGAAAGTGACGTAATTGTTGCCACTGCCGTTGGTCCCGCGCATCCGTTGGCATCTGTTATTGTGCAGGTATAAGTACCAGCAGAAAGATTGGTTGCAGTAGGTGTAATTTGTCCACCAGGGGTCCACGAATAAGTATAACCTGGTGTTCCGTCTTTTACACCCACAGTTGCAGTTCCGTTTGTTGAACCCGGACATGTAACGGGAGTAGTGGAAACAATAGAATCTCTCAGCTGAGATGGTTGGGTAATTGTGGTATCGGTTTTAACAGTACAGCCATTTGCATCTGTTACTATAACTGTATAGGTACCGATTGGCAAACCGGTAGCCTTCACCGTGCTTTGTGTAGGAGATGAATTCCATGAATAAGAGTAAGGTGTAGCGCCTCCTTTAACTCCCACTGTAGCTGTTCCGGTAGTTCCCCCAAAGCATTTAACGTTAGTTATTGATGCCATTGAATCTCTTAACTGCGCCGGCGAAGTAATAGTAAAAATCGATGAGTCCTTCTCACAACCGGCATCCACCACTCTAACAGTATATGTTCCTACCGGCAAGTTTGAGGCTGTAGCATTTGTTCCTCCCGCAGGCACCCATGTATAGGTATACCCGGGAGTTCCACCACTGACACTTACCGATGCAGTTCCTGTTGAACCGCCAAAACATTTTACATTCGTCTGGCTCGGAGTTAATACCAATGGTGGTGGAACAGTTGAAGTAATTGTAACTGTATCAAGATATACCTGACCACAACCCAGATTTATTGTAACAGAGTATGTACCGGCGCATAAGTTAGTGACACTTTGAGTGGTTTGTCCACCAGGGCTCCATGCATAAGTAGGTGTTAAGGTTGGTGCAGAGCCACATAATAATAGAGTAGCTTTAGCAGTACCATTGCATTTGCCACATGTAGCTTGTGTTTTGGTATTAGTAATTGTTACGGTAGGTGGCAAATTAAGGTCTATGGCTTCAACAAAACCATTTTCAGCGGTGTAAACAATTTTGTCGTTAGCTCCCAATACAACATCATATACAACTGCTTTTAAAGGAATAGTTGTTACCAGAGCAAATGCAGAAGAATATACTTTAATAGCATTTGCGTCGCCCACAAAAGCATTATCGCACGCATCGGCATCAAGCCCTCCGAATTGAAATGACCCTAAATTTGAAACCTGTTTGGTTCCTATTATTGCACCGTTACCCTTATTTACTTTCTTCAATGTATCTCCATCGTACATATATAAATAATTAGGGCTGGCTGCCATTCCATTCATTCCATTAGGTGGTGAAGCTCCTTGGAAATATGCTACTGAACCAACTTCCAGGAACTTATAATTATCATTAACTAAATAATTATACGGAGTAAGAGCAGGAATAGGCAGAGACACTAATACATTATTGAATGTTGTCGGGGTTCCCGGCGTTTGCGCAATCGCCATAAACGCCGTGTTTCCTGTAGGGTCCATTGCTATAAGGCATACATCATGCTTAAAGTTTACTGCATTTAATGAATTAACAGGAGTAAATGTTGTCATGTCTGTATCAAGAATACAAGACTGTGAATATGGATTGTTTGCACCACCACCACCTATTAATATCTGGTGTGTACAAGCATTATATTCTGCCCTCCACATTTCGTACATATTTGTTGTACCGGGAAAAGTAGCCACTAGCGTATTTACAGTATTTACCTTTAAAACTTTTGCTCCTGATGCATTATCTGCACCCTCAGTAATATATGAAGTACCGGTAACTTTATCTACAGCAAAGTCACCATAGTTAGTTAGTAACGTTGTGGCATTAAACGTCCATTGCTGTACACCCGCTGCATTAAACTTGGTTAATTGAAAAGGGTTATAGCTTCCGTATGCATACACATTACCTGCATTATCATAATCTACATCATAAGCTGCATCATAGGCTGCTGTAAAGTTTGGGTTCCAGCTCCAGGGGTCAATAACTATATTATCCGTTGAATCTGCCGTTGCATTTACAGAAAACGACTCTTCGTTACCCGAAGTTATCTGGTAGTTACTTTTAATTTTCTTTCCTGTTTTTTGAAAGTAACTTATGGGTGCATGATCTGTAATTTCACCAATATCACTTTGTACTGAAATATCACCCGATGGTTTTAAGCTTAAACCCGAAACATCATTATATTTTAGTTTCACCTTCGAAAGATCAGCACCCGGGTGAACTATCAGGGCATATTTCAAACCTGGCTTCTCTTTAATAAATGAATATTCGCAGTCGATTCCCGGGTATAAATTATGATATACAATTTTCTTGAAAACATTGACCTTAACCGAACTGGCTTTGCCTGTGGGATATGCATAGGTATAAGATTGCTCTTCTTTCGCCTCGATTGCAGCATTCGGGTTACAGCCCTGCCATGTGTAAGAGGCATAAGAGATTTCTTTTTCCGGATCTATTTCATGGATGTTGTCCTCGTCCTCACCCTCATTCTTACTGAACTTTTCCAGTTTATAGACCACACCAGTTGGAGTAAAATAACCTCTGACATCTCCTAAGCGTGCCTGGTACAATATTTTATCGGGAGTATGAAGGTCAGTATCAAATTGCCCTTTGTTCTCAATAAAAAGCTGATGGTCAAATGGATTCTTTGTCCATTTAACCTTACTTACATCATTTCGTTTATCAGATGCTTTTGTATCCGGTATATTACCTGAAAATGATAAAGGTCCATGGCCACCCGAAAGACCAGCCTGTGCTTCTATTCCACCCGCGGCAGATAAGTAAAGAAGTACGTAGAGAAGTATTTTTTTTATTCCTGCAGTTTTCACAAACGGTTCATCACCTTTATAACTAACAAAGTTAGTAAATTTCAGGTGTTTTACAAAATTTAGGGCCGTGTATTGAAAAAGATATAAACACCCTCTGCTATATGAAAAGCAAAGTGTTCAAACTTAGATTATTGATGCAGATTGAATTACTTAACAATAGTAACCTTACCGAGGTATTGGTGTTTTTGATGGTTTACACAATCTACTGCTTCTATCAGGTAAACATAGGTATCTTCCTGTGCAACGCTAGCTCCTGAACCTACTTTACCATCCCATCCCTTATTAATATCATTGCTTGAATATAGCTGCATTCCCCATCTATCAAAAATGTACATCTGAAAACCACATACGTAAGTACCCTTTACAAGAAAAACATCATTTAGTCCGTCATGATTTGGCGAAAAAGCATTCGGGATATATAGCGTAAATAAAGGACTTATTACAATACATTGCTGTGTTGTATCAACGCAACCATGTATATTAATTACCCCCAGTTTAGGGCAATACGTTCCTGTATCGGCATATGTAAATTGAGGGTTCTGCATAATACTTGTTGCATCGGTAGGATCTTCAAACTGCCAATACCAGCCCGCTATTCCATAGGCATCCTTCGATTGGTCGGTAAAACTAATTGTAGGATCAAGTATGGTTGCTGGTTGGGGAGATGCAGTAAATGCTGCTACAGGATGACTGTAAACTGTTATCATATTTGGTATAGTATCACTACTTATACATCCACTATCTGACTTTACAGTTAACTCAATAGTATAAACTCCGGGATTGCCATAACAATGAACAGGAGGGTTTTGCTGGCCATAGGTTGTTCCATCTCCAAATGACCATGACCATGAAAATAGGCCGCCAGACGCAATGGTTGTACCATCTTTAAAGCCCACACATAATGTATCACATCCCGCAAGGGTATCTGCAGTAAATGATACAACCGGTAATGGGTCAATTATAGCTGTTACGCTGTCTTTTACAGGCGGCGTACCACAATTATCAGCGACTAAAACAGTATATTGAGTTGTAGCGGCAGGAGTAACCCCCGGATCTTGACAAGCTGTACAGCTTAACCCAGTAGGCGGAGACCAGGTGTAAGTATATGTTCCATCTCCGCCGGTTGCCTGTGCACCAATAGTTACGCTTCCGCCAGGGCAGGTTGCTTTATCAGGTGTAACTGTTACTTTCAATGCCGGATTAACCGTAACAACAACCTGCACCGGTACGCTCGGGCAATTGTTTGCATCGGTAGTTGTTATCACATATGTAGTAGTAGAAGCAGGTGTTACAGTTACTGTTGCTCCTGTAAGCCCTCCCGGCGCCCATGAATAAGAATACGCAGGTGTACCTCCCGCTGCACTTACTGTAAGGGTTGCAGAAGAGCCCATACATATAGTTTGTGGAGCAGGTGGTGTTGCAACCACTAATGAAGGTTGGGTTATAGTAACAGTATCTGTAGCAGGGCATCCTGCAGCAGAACCATCTTTCATGGTCACTGTATATGTTCCTGCCGGTAAACTAGTGGCTGTTGCATTTGTCTGGCCACCGGGGCTCCATGAATATGAGTAAGGTAATGTACCACCGCTTCCTAATGCTGTGGCGCTACCAGTGCTGCCTCCATTACAGGTTACATTAGTATGCGCAGTTATTTTTACTGTATCTCCTGCGGTATTTGGAACCGTAGTTTTAGTTGTATCAGTACACTTATTGGCATCGGTTATAATAACTGTATATGTTGCAGAAGCGACATTATTAATACATGTACTGGTTGCTCCGTTGCTCCATGCATAAGTAAAAGGTGCTGTACCTCCTGAAGAAACCGAAATACAATCGCTTCCATCCGCCTGACCACATTGCGCAGAAACAGGTGTTGCTGACCCTACAATTGCTGCCGGCTGGCCTACTATTAAACCTGTAGTATCTTTTTTGCATCCATTAGCATCGGTCACTACAAGTGAATATGTTGCAGCACATGCATTTAACTGACTTGCTGATGTAACCGCATTGCTCCATAAATAAGTATATGGATTAGTTCCCCCTGATGGAATACTAATAAGTTGACCATTACATAGCCCGTTACAAGTAGCAGCTATTGCAGTAGTTTTAACTTGCAAAACAGTTGGTTGTGTAATAGTAATGTTACTTGTAGAAATGCAACCATTTGCATCCTTTACAGTAACCGTATAACTACCTGCCTTTAAGCCTGTAGCTATTGCAGTCGTTTGCCCGTTACTCCATGTATAGACGTATGGAGCAGCACCATTGGCACCTGAAGCAGTTGCAGTTCCATTACTATCACCAAAACAGCTATCATTACTCGATGGCTTTATACTTGAAGTTATGCCTCCTGTACTTGGAACCGTAATACATACACTATCCTTACATCCTTTCGAATCTGTTACACTAACACAATAAGAACCAGCGCCAACATTAGTAATATTAGATGTGGTTATACCATTGCTCCATTTATAAACATAAGGTGCAGTGCCAGATGTCATTACAACCCCTGCACTGCCATTGTTTGCCGTACATGCCGAAGCGGTTGAATCACGTGTTAGTGTCAGTGATCCACCTCCATTAACAATAACCGCCGTAGCCGTATCAGAATATCCCGGACAAGTGCCTGTTGCAATAACTGTATATGTTCCAGCGGTAAGGTTCGTAGCTGTTTGTGTTGTTTGCCCGCCGGGAGACCAGGAATATGTATATGGTGCAGAACAAAATGTTGGTAAAGCTGTAGCCGAACCTCCTGAACCACATCCACCAGGTGTTACAGTGGTTGTAATTGCAACACATTTAGGTAAGGGCACTTCTGCCACAAAAGATGTTGATCCCGTAGCGCCTTTTGCACCACATGCATAAATTTCACCATTCAAACCAAGAGCGAGATCAAATACAGTACCCGGAATTCCTGAGCCTGTAAGTGTTGCAAGCTGATTTAAATTTTCATCATATTGCACAATTTCATTTTTTGTACCAACATATACATTACCGCATTTATCAGTAACTATACCACCATTAATCAATGCAGTGCCAGTTTGCAACACAGACGATTGGGGAGAATTACTTCCTCCGGGTATTTTAACGGTTTTAATCAATGCACCTGTTGTCAAACTTCTTTGATCAAGATTTAGTCCATCTGTGGTATATAAATACTTACAAGAAGCGCCAAGCCCATTGTTTCCGATCGACCCAGGTTCTTTAAAATCGGCATCAACATATGAGTAGCCCGTTTTCACAATAAAGACCGTGGAAAACCCAGCCGGGTTTATACATATTACATAATTATTGGGGCCTTGAGATGGCCCCTTCTGCGAATTGGTTACATCAATATTACTATCGGATACAAGATGATATAACATTCCATTGGGTGCAATTATAGAAGAAGTAATTTCACCATAATTTATATTGTTGTTTAATGTGCCTTCTGCACCGGTGGATATATTAACTGTTTCATATACAGCAGAATTAAAATCTATCCCGGAATTTGAGGTGTTCCCTGGAGGATTGGTTCCTCCTCCCGATTGAATTAGCATTGTTTCATCGCAATTAAATGCTAGGGTCCATGTTTCCCACATATTGGTACTACTTACACCACCTGTAGCTGTTCCCCATAATAATGAAGTTCCTGCCGGGTTTATTTTTATTGTGTTGTAACTATTGGTAAATGATGGGCCTAATCCAATAGTAGTATAAATATTACCTGCTGCATCGGCCTGAACATCACCTTGAGATCCTTGATAAGATGCTTTAGTGGAAAGGTTAAATTGCCATTGTAACACACCTGCCGCATTATATTTATTCAGCAAATCTGTTCCGGTGCCGGAATTGCATCCATATATGAGTACATTGTTGGTGCCATCTACTGCTATGTCGTCAGGGGATGCGGCAAAACCAGCTATAGGAGATCCATTGGTCCATGGGTCAATTATAGTAGTCTGGGTTACTTTGTTTTGCCCCTTGCCAAGTGAAAAGCTAACTGTGTTTTCATTAAGACTGAATGATGAAGCAATTGTTGAGGTTAATGTCTCTTTGTATGAATCAGGTGCGTGGTCAGTTAAAACACCAAACTTGCCTGATAATAAAATATTGCCTGAATTATCTTTACTGACCGTTGCACCCGAATAGTTCATTTTAATCAAGGATACATCTGCTCCCGGGTGTAGAATACAGGAATATTTTATTCCATCAGTAGGGTGAATAGTATATTCAATATCGATATTTGGGTAAACATTTTTATAGAGGAGTTTTTTATACCCTTTAACATTTCCGAATATTTTATCTTTATCTAAGTCGGGCCTGTAATAATTAAAATAGAAATCAGTAGGCTCTTCCGCAATCAACTCGGGGTTTGCATTCGCTCCATCCCAATTCATTTTTACATAACTTGTCTTTGTTATATACTTTGGTTCATCGTCATCGCCTTCTGAAGGAAGTTTATGTTCCTTAGCATATTTTTTCCATTCCTCTTCTGATACTTTTCCTCTTTTAAAAACTTTATATACAATCCCTTTAGTCGTAAAATAAACATACATGCCTGGTTCATCTTCCCTGAACAGAATATCCTTACCCTCTACTCCATCTACATTATCGTCAAATTGCCCAACGTTCTGAACAAATGCATTACTTCTTGCCAGGTTTATATTGTTTAACCAACCCGAAGCATTCGTTTTATTCTTATTATTTCCGGGATCAGTTGACGAGGCATTAGATTTATAAGGCAACGTTTTAATCGCTTTTGCATATAAGCAATTGATTCCAAGAACTATGTATAATATAAAAGAAGCTTTTACTTTCATTCCATGTCCTAATTAACTTCAAATTTAGTCATAATTTAGCATTAATTGAAGGATTATTATAATTGGGTGAAATAGTAGCTAATAATACAATTGTTTAGCACGAAAAAACTTAGGTAACAAAAGCTAACTGAATGTTATTTAACAAGGCTGACCTTGCCTATATACTGGTAATTCTGATGGTCGACGCAATCGGTAGCTTCAACAAGGTATACATATGTATCTTCCTGTGCTACCTTTCCGCTACTGCCAGCCTTGCCATCCCATCCTTTAGTTATATCGCTGGTTGAATAGATTGGAGTACCCCATCTGTCGAATATATACATGTGGAATCCGCATACATAAGTAGCTTTCACCGAAAACACATCATTTATCCCATCATTATTAGGGGAAAAAGCATTAGGTATATAAATTGTATACAAAGGATTTATAACCAAACATTCCTGAGTTGAATCAATACATCCATGCAAATTAACTACTGTAAGCTTCGGGCAATACGTGCCAGTATCAGAATACGTAAATTGTGGGTTTTTAATACTGCTTGTCGCGTCGGTAGGATCTTCAAATTGCCAGAACCAGCTTGAAATTCCATACGCATCCTTACTTTCATCTTTAAAATAGATAAGCGGATTTAAAATGGTTGCAGGCTGAGGCGATGCATTAAATGCCGGCGAGGGGTGACTATATGATGAAATCATTTGCGGTACCGTTAAGTTTGCTATACAGCCACTATCTGAGGTCACGGTAAGTTCGACCGAAAAAACACCTGATGCAGTAAAACAATGCCTTGGGTTCTGAATAGTAGCAGTTGAATCATCTCCAAAATTCCATGACCATGACTTTATGCTGCCAGCAGGGATTGTAGTACCATCAGTAAAATTAACGCAAAGGGGTGAGCATCCATTCAATGAATCAGCGCTGAATAAAACTGTTGGTTGAGGAGGAATATTTATTTTAATGGTAACTGTATCATTCGGTGCAATACAGCTTGTTCCGTTATCCTGTATAACTACACTGTATGTTCCATTACAAAGATTCGTTACTGACTGTGTTGTCATATTACCCGGAAGCCACGTATATGTATATGGGCCACCTGAACCACCTGCCACAGCTGTTAGGCTGGCTGTAGAGCTGCATGGCTTACAACCCGTATTGGCTGAGGTTGAATTGGCCGCAATTGCAGATGAAGTGGTTGTATTAATAGTGATAACAGAAGTATCATTCGCGGCTGTACAACTTGTTCCATTATCATGCACAATCACACTATAGGTTCCTGTGCAAAGGCCTGTAACTGCCTGTGTTGTCATATTGCCCGGCAACCATGTATAAGTATATGGTCCACCCGAACCACCAGAAGCAGATGTAACACTGCCACTACCACTGCATGCAGTACAACCACCCGCCGAAATTGTATTAACAACAAGAGGAGGGGTTGACGCAGAAACTACAGAAATAATATCAGTATCATTTGGCGCCGGGCAACTGGCTCCGTCATCATGCACAATTACGGTATATGAACCCGAACATACATTTGAAACAGAAGATGTCGTTGCTCCTGTGTTCCATGAGTATGAATAGGGGCCTCCCGAGCCTCCAGTTACCGTAGCAATACTTGCACTGCCATTGCAAGCTGCGCATGTGCTCACTCCTACAGATGAGGTCGTAGTCTTCATTACACTTTTACCGCCAATTGTAATTGTAGCTGTATCAGTAACTGTTCCACATGCCGATGCTGATGAAACAATATATTGTGTAGTGGCAGTTACATTTGCAGTAACACTTGCCCCAGTAGTTGCACTTAGGCCGGTTGCCGGAGACCATGTATAACCACCACTACCCCCTTTTGCTGAAAGTACAACCGGTTGGTTCAGGCAAACAGTGGTATCTTTAGGCGTAACTGCCAGGGTTTGATCGGCAGCACATTTCATGCCCTGAAACTGTAAAAAAACTCCTGAATCATAGTTACAGTCACCTATATCAGCTATAGCGATCTCCATAGTATATGATTGGCATGCTACTACAGGAATAACTGCAGTAAGGGGAACAGTAAGCCCGTTATAATAAATGGTAGCATGTCCGGGCGCTGAAGGCAGCGCGTTATTAATATAATACGAACTGTTCGTGTTTGCATTAACCGTATTAATGGAAACAGGTGTTGTTGTTCCTGGTAATAAAGCTACATTAGAACAACTGTATGTTCCGCCACCGGGCTTAGGTCCATTTATAAAGAACCCGAAAACATCGTCAAAAGACCCTACAAAATCAGGGTATTCTTCCGACCCGAAAACATACTGCATGGTCAATGTGTCGCAGTTTGGTATAATGGTGAAGGTTATAATACACGGATCATGCTGGGTGCCGGTTGTGAGTGATTGAATACAGGCGTCTGAGGAGCTTGTGCCGACACATGTACTGGCAATTGTATTTGAATCATTCGGGCCAATGGCCCCTATTGCGTTACCATTGGTTAATATAACACCTGAATTAAGCCCAAGCCCTCCATTTTCAACAAAAGTACCATATTGGCTAGCTGTTCCATTAACAGCCAGGTTGCTGATAGTAAGCCCTGGTCCAAACAGGCTTGCCTGAAGAACCGCATTCGAGACAGGGGTTGTAACAGTTAACTGCCCCTGTACATGAAAGGAATACAACAACCCAATAAAAAGAACTACTATTTGAAGTGTCTTTTTATAACTGAATCGGTTAAGAGTCAATAATTTCTTGTAGAATTCCATCAAATTGCTATGCTTCCAGATAAGTTTAACCTAACAAATATAGTCTTTTAACATTCAATTGATAAATTATTAGTGTATCGTTTATCACCATGCTTGTTAATATGTTTTTACGATATTTGCAGCCCTAATAAAACTAACAATGACAGAGAACAGGCAGATCATATTTTCGATGGTGAACGTGAGCAAGATATTGCCCACCGGGAAGCAGATATTAAAGAACATATACTTATCGTTTTACTATGGCGCTAAAATTGGGGTTATAGGTTTAAACGGCTCGGGTAAGTCAACCCTGATGAAGATAATAGCCGGTATTGAACAATCGTACGACGGAAAGGTGCACTTCTCCCCCGGTTATAAGATTGGTTATTTAGAACAGGAACCTACCCTCGATAAAACCAAGACCGTTATTGAAGTTATCCGCGAAGGAGCCGCTGAAGTAACCGCTATATTAAAGGAGTACGAAGAGGTGAACAATAAGTTCAGTGAGCCGATGAGCGACGACGAAATGACCAAGCTTATTGAAAGGCAATCGAGGTTGAATGATTTGATAGAACAGCACGACGCATGGAACCTGGATAGTAAACTGCAGGTAGCTATGGATGCACTCCGTTGCCCTCCCGGCGATGCTGTTATAGAACACCTATCGGGTGGTGAAAAGAGACGTGTTGCCTTGTGCAGACTGTTATTGCAAAAGCCTGAAATATTACTGCTCGATGAACCTACCAACCACCTTGATGCGGAATCGGTTGACTGGCTGGAGCAACACTTACAGGAGTATGAAGGAACCGTTATTGCCGTAACGCACGACAGGTATTTCCTTGACAATGCTGCCGGCTGGATATTGGAACTTGACCGTGGTGAAGGTATACCGTACAAGGGTAACTACTCTGCCTGGTTAGAGCAGAAGAGCAAGCGCTTGGCACAGGAAGAAAAATCAGAATCGAAGCGCCAGAAGATGCTCAATAAAGAGTTGGAATGGATTCGTATGGGCACCAAAGGCCGCCATGCTAAAGGTAAAGCCCGTTTGGCCAACTACGACAAGATGATGGGCGAAGACGTAAAAACGAAAGAAGACAAGCTCGAAATATTTATCCCTAACGGCCCACGCCTGGGTAACGAGGTTATTGAAGCTATTGATGTATCAAAGGTGTATGGCGACAGAACCTTGTACCAGCACCTTAACTTTAAACTGCCTCCTGCCGGTATTGTGGGTATTATTGGCCCTAACGGCGCGGGTAAAACCACTTTGTTCCGTATGATAATGAACCAGGAAAAGCCTACATCGGGCGAGTTTAAGGTTGGGCAAACGGTTAAGATTGGCTACATTGACCAGGAGCATGCTGCTATTGATCCTAATAAAACAGTGTACGATGTGCTGTCCGATGGTAACGATAACATTGTGTTAGGCGGACAGACCATTAACTCACGGGCATATATAGGCAGGTTTAACTTTACCGGTAACGACCAGGGCAAAAAGTGCGGCATACTTTCGGGTGGAGAACGCAACAGGCTGCAACTGGCGCTTACATTAAAGACCGAAGCCAACGTGTTACTACTCGATGAGCCTACCAACGATATTGACGTAAATACCTTACGTGCTTTGGAAGATGCGCTCGAAGACTTTGCCGGTTGCGTGGTTGTAATATCGCACGATCGCTGGTTCCTTGATAGGGTGTGTACACACATACTTGCTTTTGAAGGTAATGAACAGGTCTATTATTTTGAGGGTGGTTATACCGAGTATGAAGAGAACAAGCGCAAGCGTCTTGGTGATGATGCTAACAAGCCTTACCGTCATAAGAAGCTGGTTATTTAGTCGTTAGTCAATAGTCGTAAGTGGTTAGTTCTTTTGCATCGTCATTGCTATAGAGGCAACTTGATTCGTAATTCCTAATTCGTAATTGACTTGGGCGTTCCCCTATCGGGTCGGGCTATACGCTGCAAGTCCTCGTTCCTGCGGGCTTTCCGCTGCTATCCCTAACGCAAACTCCGCACGTTCGTCATTGCGAGATACGAAGCAATCTTCCCATCTAATGCCTTTATCTATTCTTGAAATTACGTTTTACTCTCTGAAAAAATGTCATCTTTGAATATCCTAAACAATCCGTGTCATCTGCGTTCCATTATAATTAATCATGAAGCAATTTAAATTTAAAGCCCGAATAAACAAGCCTGAAGGCATTGGCACCTGGCACTATGCCAATGTACCTATTGATGTGGAAAAGGAGTTCGGTACAAAAGGACAGGTAAAAGTAAAAGCTACCCTTAACGGAAAAGTGTTCTATAATTCGCTTATGCCTCATGCTAACGGAAAGCACTTTATTGTATTGAAAGATCAGATCCGTAACCAGGCGGGAGTACGGATTGGCGACACCGTAAACATAACCATTGAAGCCGATGTACGCGCTAAATCTGTTGAGTTACCCGAAGACTTTGAAATGGCACTGATAAATAACAAAATAGCTCGTGAGTTCTTTAGTTCTCTGGCAAACACATACCAGCAAAAGTACGTCGACTGGCTGGCCACTGCCCAAAAAGAGGGCCCTCGCATTGAGCGAATTGCCAAGGCAATCGCGAAACTTGAGCTGCGCGAGAAGCTAGATTAGTTTCTCTTAATTCAACATTCAAAATTTACAATTCAGCATTACTACTTGGGGCTGCATTTGCTCCCTGCTTGCCTGAGTTTCCTCTAATCATGTCTTTTGCAGCTAACCCGCGCCCACCTTTTGCCTATTTCTAATTTGCATTTCTAAATACAATGAGATTACGTTTTACTTCTCCCTGAAGGAGAAGAACTGACAGGCGGCCAGCAAAGGTGAATGCAGCAGAGCGGAATGAGCCGGTCACGACCCCAAGGAGTGATTGCCTTCGGCTGTCTTGACTTTTTAGTTCTTTTGTGTCAAGACAAAAGAACATTTAGATTGCGATTAACTAGTGTTCACTATTGTTTTGTTATTTAATGCATGATTGTAAATTCCGCCGTTCGTAATTCTTAATTAATTGGGTAGATTTGACTAATCTTTTAAAAGATCTATAACCCTAAGCCGATTTATGAAGAACAGAACTCCATTGCCAACCGTGACACCTGAAAAAAAGGCTTTTCAACCAAAAAAACCTTTACAACCAAAACCTGATAATACCATTAAGAATGTTTTATTTAAAGGAAAAGCTTTTGATTTCAGGGTAAGCACCTTGGAAAGCAAAGAGGAAACTTTCAACAAACAAATTTCATTTTCAAATCCGGATAAAAATGAAACATATCTCTATATCCATAGGTTTCTCTGGAGGGCAGACACACAATTGATCAATGCAGCAATTTCCATCTCCGTATCTTCTAAAGATGGTAAGGCTAAAACAATCTATCAGTCAAATAATATTTCACAATCAGCCAGCAAGGGAATGCGTAAAGTAAACATGTCCTATGTAATACCAGAGGGTGCTGAGATTAAAGTAGCCTTTGAATGTATGGGGTACGATGCCCGGCACCCAAAGTATTCTCTTGAATATAAGTGGCTCGATCCTTCGTCTGGAAAGAGACCCAAAGTGGAAAAAAAATAACGTCATACTGATCTTGTCGAAGTATATTCCTCTAATTTCCTTCTCCTCGCAGGAGAGGGTCAGGGTGAGGTCGTTTGCAGTACCCCTCTAAATCTCCCCCAAGTGGGAGACTTTGAAAAAAATCCACTTGTCTTTCTCCATCTCCCGTGGGAGAGGGCTGGGGTGAGGTCGTGCATTTCCGTCATGCTGCGACCTCATCCTCAATCCTTCTCCTATAAGGAGAAGGAAGAACACGGGTTACACTTTTTTATTTTGTTACCCGTCAACATCTTGATTTTCAGATGTAATATTCAAAATATTTTTGTCATTTTGTAACCCGTCTTTAGGTTCACTCTGCGCTGCTGCACGTACAAAATTCTCTAATTGCAACAGGTTCTCAGCCGATAGGTTTTGTACCATTTCATTAGTAAAGGCAAGCCCGTTTACCATTACAGCATTTGTATTGGTAACAAGGTTAGTGTTCATGGTGTTGGTGTTACCCCAGCCACCACGCTTTATAATACCTAAGGCCTCTAAATAAAGTTTGGCAGCTTTCACATCGCCATAGCAACCACTGCGGCATAGGTTATACATCAACTCTTCGAGCATCAGCTTGTTTACTTTAGCCTTGGTGGCAAATTTAATATCTACTCCTTTTTCGTTTATGTGCTTATATACCGTTTTGCGGCTTAATTGCGATGCTATGGCAATATTGCTTACCGTGGCCTTTATTTGCTTGCGCTGCAAATAGCGCAATGCCTCTATTATCTTTTCATTGTTCTCTTCCCAGGTAATTTCTTTTTTCTCCTGCTCGGTTAATTCTTCCGGCAGCTCGTTTGTGTTTGTTTCTTCCATTGTGTTGTTAATTGTGGTTACTATTTATATATATGTGGTACCACAAATTTAAACACAATGTTTACTATAGTAAAAATAAAGGTGATGGAGTTTTGAACAACCAAAAACCAAACAACAAAATGGCTATAAAGGAGTAAGGATTAGGCTAATGAGGCTTGAGATCATACATTTATGCAGTCCTTCCTGAGGTTAGTTCAGTACCCATCCAATCAAAAGCATAATCTGAAATCTCCTCAGAAGTAAAGAAATCATTTTTCCGTTCATCATATGTCCAACCATATTTTTCATTAACCCTGTCAATGGAGTAGACTCTCTTACTTTTATTTGCTGTAACCTTGCTTATTTCATCAATACCTAAATTTCTTAGTTGTTCAGTTTCATATTGAACGGATACCTTTATTAAATCACCTTCATGATGAACCCAAGCAAAAATTCTCAAGTTCTGGTACCGGACTGATACTTCAAAAGCGCTATCCTGCTCAACCTCAATATTAAAATTGGTTTGTACCTTTAATTCGGCAGCCTTTGTAGCAATAATCTTAAATAATCGCACAGCCTCTTGAGTTCCAATTTCTTGCCCTTTTGAACTCAATAAAAATTGATCCTTCTCAGTCTTTTCTTTGTGCTTGCGTAACCTTTCTACTGTTGAATCGAACATAGTCTTACGCTTCGGCTGCTCAAGTGTTAAATCAGGTACCTTTATATTAAGGCCTTCTTCCAAATCCTTTAACATTTTTTGAACTGCAATAAGAAATTCAGAATTATCAACAGTCTTATTAAACATATATGGCAAATCCCGTTCTTTGTGAATGAACCCCTTTAGTTTATTAATGACTGAGTGTTCTACAATAGGCAAAAGCAATTTCTTGTGCGCATGAGCAAAAGCAATTTCTTGATTAATCCACTGTTCACGTATTGATTTTGTTGTAAGAATAGGTAGTGTCGCATGAGATTTTAAAATACCCTCTTCCACTTTAACACTTAGTAATTTCAAAGGCTCTCTGTTCCTAGCAATAATAAGTGCGTAAAAATACTTGCTCTTATTGATTTCCTTTTCAGCAATAGTTACCTTATCAAAGTCTTTCTGACAATAACTTACAAACACAGGAAGTTTAGATTCCATAGTAAAAGATTATTATAAACTAAGATTACTGCCAAACACTTTCTTGCTCTGTCTCAACTGAAATGGTAAAATCCAAATCTTGACTACTCTTTAACTCTATGAAACCAAAACGGGTACCAATGAGTTCGTTTTCAATTGTATCATTATAGACAAAAGTCTGGTGCCCTCCTCCATCGAGTGTAATGATACGTGACACAAGTTGCCCAGTAATAGTTTTGAAAGCCAATTCTATTTTTTTGCCATGTACTGCTGTACTATATTCAAAAGTAAATTTGGTCTCATAGCAATCGAAACCACCTGCTATATCAATAGAAAAAGGAATTCCTGCTTTTAATTTAATTGGGGTACGGTCTATTTTCATAAAAAATGTTTAATAATGTTGATATCAAACAAATTTACGAAAATGGATTAAGAATTCCAACATTTTCAATAAAATTATTCTTACGCTTCCACAAGTCAAAGTCTTACCGGAGCCAATTATTGATATCGCTCCTAGCTAGGTAGATTCAATTTTTCAACTACTTCATTGAATAAAGACATGTCATGGGAATGAACAAAACTATTTTTAAACGCAGTATGGGCGTAAAATTCAAAATCCGCATAGGAGTCCATGATGGCTTCTGTAGAAGGTGCAAGCATTCTATTGCGTATTGCTCGATATGTCTCTTTTGATTGGATTCCCTGGTATATAAACTGATGCAAATTAATATTATCCCTAAGAAATATGTTTTCATGGTTATAGAAAAAGTCAATGTGTATCATTACTAATTCTTTCACCTGAAAAAAATTCAGATTTAACTTTTTGATTTCGACTTCAAAGATTCTTAGTAAATATTCATTAACTCCAGCCAATCGCCAGTTTAGGTCGGTAAAAATTATTACTGGATAAATAAGCAAGCGCTCACGAGTATATCCAATAACTTGTATATTTTCAAATTTGTTTATATTTTCATGAAAATTGCTTATCTGAGTAACAAGTTGATGAACCGCTTTTTTTTGCACTTCATTCTTATCATTAACACTTACTACCATTCGGGTATCAATATCTGATTTTATTCTATCGTATTTATCATTTAATGGGAACGTAATCCCCTTATATTCTATAAATGTAATGTGATTGTCTTTTCGGTGATATAAATCTTGATTCCAGTTTTTACTATCTCCGTCAAATTTAATTACTGCGTTATTTCTGCTAAAATATCGATTTACTAAATCTTTGAAAATTACTTTCTCACTAAAACGCTCTCCTAACTTACTTGTGAATGAATTCCATTTGTTTTTTTCATCACCTGTAAACGCATCTTTTATACCAGAATGCTCAAAAAAATCATATTTTATTCCATCGTACATTTTATCGATTATGTAGCTCCAATTTGCAATAAAATCCTTCCCGCCATTAATTTTAAGGATTGGTTTTTCCCGCAATAACTTAAAAAACTTTTTTTCCTGAGTCGAGAATATTACACTTGTTGCACTATCTATTACTCTTGTGAATTGTTTAAAGAGTGGAACTTTCTTAATGTCTTCGTCTTTAAAGTTGCTGTCGAATCGCTGACTGTCCTTATTAAATGAGAAAACATATAGACTCATAATGTTCTTTAAATATTCTGCCCCATCTTTTAATCCATTATTCGCAAAGTATTTTGTAAGGTATGGCCTAAAAAAATCATCTTTATTTAAGTATTCGAACAATAGAAATGCACTATAAACCGGGATTATTATCTCCTTTTTATATGTGTGCTCAATAGTAGGCAACATATATGGCCAAGTAATTTTTACAAAATTCTCAAATGGATCATTTGAACGCTTATTTAAATCTACGGTCTCACTTTTGATATCAGCCATAGTATTTAATATAAGAACAGCTTTTAATAAATTCTCTTCTTGTTCTGGAAGGATATTCTCAAATGGTCCTTCTTGATAGTTGACAATTGCATATTCTATTAGTTGAAGCATTTGAGGCAGCGGGAAAATCGTTACTGCATGCTTGTTTTTTGTTATATCAGAATAAATATTTTTTAAGCGTGATTCTAAAATTGTTCTTGTTTCTATTGGTAACCGCCCGATTACATACCTAAATATATCTAGGTCAATATTGAAATCAAATTGGTTATGGTGTTTCCAGGAATTAATATGGCTAGCAAATCCGACTATAATACATGTAGGAATTCCTGCAATAATTTCCTGTAATTCTGGAACTTCACCATCGTAAAGATCTTTGTATCCGGGAAATAGTACAAGATTCGTCATTAATTACATTCTTTCCGGCACATCAATCCCTAACAGCCACATACCATTGTGCAATACCTTACCCACCTGGGCAGATAGCGCAATACGGAAACTACGTATGGCTTCGTCCTCTTCTTTCAGTACTGAATAATCGTGGTAAAACTGGTTGAATTCCTTAACCAGTTCGTATACATAGTTGGCGATCAAGGCAGGGTTATGGTTAGCTGCCGCCTCCCCTATTACCTTGCTAAACTCGTGTGTGCGTATTATAAGGTCTTTTTCTTTCTGAACTATATCGCTTACATTAACCGCAGAGGCATAACCAGACTCACTTGCTTTGCGGAGCAGTGAGCATATACGTGCATAGGTATATTGTATAAAGGGCCCTGTGTTGCCTTCAAAGTCTATCGATTCACGCGGGTTGAACAGCATTTTTTTCTTAGGGTCAACCTTCAGTATAAAATATTTCAATGCGCCTAAACCAATGGTTTTATATAGCGCTTTCGCCTCCTCCGATTCAAAGTTCTCTATCTTACCCAGCTCTTTGGTTATCTCTTCGGCTGTCTTTACCATTTCGCCCATCAGGTCGTCGGCATCTACCACCGTTCCCTCGCGCGATTTCATTTTGCCGTCGGGCAATTCTACCATGCCGTATGCCAGGTGATAACAACCACTTGCCCAGGCATAGCCCAGTTTTTTCAATATCAGGAACAATACCTTAAAATGGTATTCCTGTTCGTTACCTACTATATATACAAGCCCGTTGAACTTAAACTCATCAGCACGCGATATGGCCGTGCCTAAGTCCTGTGTCATATACACCGAAGTGCCATCGGAGCGCAATACAAGTTTTTCATCGAGCCCGTCTGCCGTTAGGTCTATCCATACCGAGCCATCGGGCTTTTTAAAGAACACGCCTTTCTGCAAACCTTCGTTCACAATTTCCTTACCCAATAAATAGGTCTGCGATTCGTAATAGGTTTTATCGAAACCAACGCCCATCATTTTATAGGTAACATCGAAGCCTGCATATACCCAGTCGTTCATTTTCTTCCAGAGGTCAATGGTGGCCTTATCGCCCGCTTCCCATTTGCGCAGCATTTCACGAGCCTCGCCCATCAACTCCGATTTCATTTCGGCATCTTCTTCGCTCATGCCTTTAGCCAACAGCTGCTTCAATTCTTCTTTATACTGCTTATCGAATATTACGTAATACTTACCCACCAGGTGGTCGCCTTTCATGCCGCTGCTTTCAGGAGTTTCTCCCTTGCCCCACTTCATCCATGCCAGCATACTTTTACATATATGTATGCCACGGTCATTAACCAGGTTCACCTTTATAACCTTATTGCCTGCGGCTTCCAATACCCTCGATATAGAGAAACCCAACAGGTTATTACGTACGTGGCCAAGGTGCAAAGGCTTATTGGTATTCGGGCTCGAGTATTCAACCATTACGGTGTTGGCATCGGCAGCGGGCTTAGCCAGTCCAAAGTCTTTATTAGCAAGATTGTTTTTCAGGAAGTTTATCCAGTAGTCCTTACGCACTACCAGGTTTAAAAAGCCTTTAATTACATTGTAATCTTCTATCTCAGCTACTTCACTCTTTAAGTATTCACCCAGGTCTTTCGCGGTTTGCTCCGGGTTCTTTTTCGATAGTGTAAGGAACGGGAATACCACAATGGTAAAATCGCCGGTAAACTCCTTACGTGTACCCTGTATAATAACGTTCAGCCCTTCAACAGGTGCATTATATAATTTGGCAATTGCCTGTTTTGTTGCTTCTGAAATAATGTGTTCAATACCCTTCATAAACTAGTCTATAGTTATAAGCCCGTTTGTTTTTGTTAACTGTACGTACGAAAAATAATAACGCTCTAAAAGTGCATCTTCCAGCTTATCGGCGGTTTTAAGCTTTTCTGCATCAAAAGTAAAAAGCATAAGCATATTATGTTTTATGGTTTTATCCCACACCTCCTTATCGCACAAACCTATAGTATCTATTATCCTGGTTTGGCCCTTAGGTACCTGAAACCTGCCCATATCGCCCACAATTATCTGTTTATTTATAAATGCCAGGTTAAGATCGGGGTAATTATACCCCAGCACACAAACTATATTCTTGTTCAATTTGTTTTCTATCCTAACCTTATTGTCGCCTGAGTTGCTTGTACAGCCTGTAATGACGAAGAATAAAACTACAATAAGTACGTAATATATTTTCTTCATCATTCTTTGATTAATATAAACTTGTACAAAACTATGAATATTGTTTTAACCCTGAAAGGGTTGGATAAACAACACAGGGCATCGCCCTGTGCTATGAAGTCAGACCGCTCTCCGTACCCTGAAAGGGTACTATTAATTCCACATATATCTTTTATCATAACCCTTTCAGGGTATAGGTCTGGTGTCTCTTATATTAATAGGACGATGTCCTATTTTGATATACAGATACCCTTTCAGGGTATTTATTATACCCTGAAAGGGTATGATATATTAACACAGGGTGTAACCCTGTGATTATGTCTGGTCACCTCCTCCCGTACCCTGAAGGGGTACTATTAATCCCACACATAACGCTCATCATACTCAACCTTGTATTTCTTTAAGAACGCCACATATTCATCCTGGAATGTTTTCTTTTTATGATGCTCTTCCTGCGTAGCGATATATTCCGATACAACATCCACTTCACTTGGATTTACAGAAAATGCTCCATAACCATCCTGCCAATGAAATTCTGAAAACTCTTTGCCTTTGGTTTTTATCCATATAGAAGAGCCTCTCTTTAATTCTTTCAACAGATCCATTAAAGCAACCTTCTTTGAAAGTATACATAAAACATGAACATGATCTGTGTATCCGCCAATTTTAACAGGGTAGCATTCAAGTTGATTACATATTCCGCCTAAATAACTGTATAACTCATTTTGAATACCTGAGTGCAACAGATGCTCTCTGTTTTTAGTACTGAAAACTAAATGTGTGTATATTTTAGTTAGTGATTGTGGCATTTTTTATTCAACCCTTTCAGGGTAGTTTATTATCTCGTCATACTATAATAGGGCCATGCCCTATTTTGATGTATTCTAACCCTTTCAGGGTTTTGTTTATTGTTGTTCAGGTATAATTAGGCTATTCCCATTTCAATTTCTAATTCTTAATTCCTAATTTTTAATTGATTACACGGATCGTGTAATTTGATTCGCTGCTTTCTGCAATATTTCAAAAGCGTTTTCAGCCATTACATTTTCTCTGTCGAGGGTCGGATTTATTTCCGCTATTTCAAGCGATACTATTTTTTTACTGTAAAGCAGTCGCGAAATAAAGTTACCCGCTTCTCTTTCGGTAAGTCCGTTTTTAGCAGGCGTACCTGTACCGCGCGATATAACCGGATCCATACTATCCACATCAAATGAAATATGGATGATATCGCATTTGTCGAGGTAGTTCAATAATTCAAAGCCCGTACGCTCAAATCCTTTCTGGCGGAACTCAGCAACCGTAATTACTTTCATGCCGTGTTTTTTTATCAGGGCCATTTCCTGGGCTTCATAGTCGCGCAAACCGACAAATACTATATCGCTGCCAAGCACCTTAGGTTTTATTCCACCCATGTTTTTAAGTTTCTCCCACATCTCTATGGTATCTTCTTCAGGGTTATTTACCCTGCTCTCCAGGTTATCATCATCAATAACTGCCGATAGCGGCATACCATGCATATTACCTGAAGGAGTTGTGTATGGCGAATGCAGGTCGGCGTGTGCATCTATCCATATAATACCAAGGCGCTTATCGGGGCAGGCCATTTTAATACCGGCTATGGTGCCGTAGGCGTTGCTATGGTCTCCTTCCAATACAATAGGAAATGTGTTTGGCGCTTCAACCGCTTTTTTTACCTCGTTGGCAATTCGCTCGGTAACATTATAAACTCCTTTTATGCGCTTGGCATATTCGTTGTGTATAGGTTCAAGCAACAGCAAATTCTCTACCGGTACTTTTACCGACTTGTTCTTTTTGAAGAAGTAGCTCCCGAAGTCGAGGGCAGCTATTTTAATAGCGTCAATACCCATGCTCGCGCCGCGGGTACCTGCTCCTATCTCCGATTTTACTTCTATAATTTTTATCGCTTTCATAAATTGTAACTCGTTTACATTGTCTTTATTTTATTAAAGTAGAATACTTACATTTGCACAAAATTTATAACCTGAGTTAACTGAAATGGAAAATACCTACGGTGACCTTATCAAACAAACCTTCAATTTCCCTCAAGAAGGCTTTCATGTAGAAGACAATGAATTGTACTTCCACGATATCAACCTTATGTCCATTATTAAGCAGTATAAAACCCCGCTTAAGTTAACTTATCTTCCCAAAATCAGTTCTCAAATACAAAAAGCAAAGAAACTCTTTAACGTAGCAATGGCTAAAGCCGACTACAAAGGTAAATATAAGTATTGTTATTGTACCAAAAGTTCACACTTCTCTTTCGTAACCGACGAGGTGCTTAAAAATGATGATGTGCATATTGAAACATCTTCGGCCTTCGATATACCTATTGTTAAGGAACTTTATAAGCAAGGTAAAATAACCAAGGAGAACTTTATTATATGTAATGGCTACAAGCGCCCTGTTTACAAGCAATATGTAACCGAAATGATAAACCAGGGGTTTAATATCATCCCGGTGCTTGATAACAAAGAAGAACTTGACCATTATACCCGTTCTGCCCGCAAAAAATTTAATATTGGTATTCGTATTGCAGCTGAGGAAGAGCCTACGTTTGAGTTTTATACCTCACGCCTGGGTATACGATACAGGGACATTGTAGATTTCTACAAAGAAAAAATTCAGAAGAACCCGAAGGTGCAGCTGAAGATGCTTCACTTCTTCATTAATACCGGTATACGCGATGCTATTTACTACTGGACTGAATTAGCTAAGTGTTTAAAGGTCTATTACCAATTAAAGAAAATATGCCCTTCGCTCGATTCATTGAACATTGGTGGTGGTTTACCCATCCGTAACTCATTAGGTTTCGAGTTCGATTATGAATACCTTATTGAAGAAATCATTTCGCAGATAAAGAGTTTCTGCGTGCAGAACGAAATACCTGAACCCAACATATTTACTGAATTCGGTTCGTTTACCGTAGGTGAAAGCGGTGCAGCTATCTATTCTGTATTAGACAGAAAATGGCAGAACGATCGTGAGCTTTGGTATATGATCGATAGCTCATTCATTACTACCCTACCCGATACCTGGGGAATTAACCAACGTTTTATAATGCTGGGCATTAACCATTGGGATAAGGAATACCAGCGTGTCAGCCTGGGTGGCTTAACCTGCGATAGCTTAGATTATTACAACTCTGAGCTTCACAGTAACGAAGTGTACCTGCCTAAGTTCAACTATAAAGAGGATGAGCCTTTGTATATCGGTTTTTTTCATACCGGTGCGTACCAGGAATCGTTGGGTGGCTACGGCGGAATACAGCATTGCCTTATACCTGCTCCCAAGCATGTTATTATTGACAAAACCGAAGATGGGGAGATTGTTACCCGCTTGTTTGCCAAGGAACAGAGCTACAAGAGCATGTTAAAGGTTTTGGGGTATTAACTACTTCTTAAATCGCTTTTCGTTAATCGTTGTTCACTAATTTTCTTAATTATTTGGGCGTTCCCCT
>DATHNG010000147.1:0-4199 GCA_035486275.1 Bacteroidia bacterium | reverse complement strand
AAAGGATCCGAACAAGCCAATTGGTTCGTTCATATTCCTGGGCCCTACCGGTGTGGGTAAAACACAATTAGCTAAAGTAATATCACGTTACCTGTTCGATAAAGATGATGCACTGATACGTATTGATATGAGTGAATACATGGAAAAATTCGCTGTATCGCGTTTAGTTGGTGCGCCTCCGGGCTACGTAGGGTATGAAGAAGGTGGACAACTTACCGAACAGGTTCGCAATCACCCTTACTCAGTGGTACTTTTAGATGAAATTGAAAAGGCTCACCCTGATGTATTCAACTTACTGCTACAAGTGCTTGATGATGGTCATTTAACAGATAGCTTAGGCAGAAAGATAGACTTTAAGAATACCATCATCATCATGACATCGAACATTGGTTCACGCCAACTGAAAGACTTCGGCCGCGGTGTTGGTTTCAACACAGTAGCTAAAGCTGAACAAGGCGAACAACATGATAAAGGTGTAATTGAAAATTCGTTAAAGAAAACCTTTGCTCCTGAATTCCTGAACCGTGTTGACGATGTTGTAATATTCAACTCGCTTGATAAAGCTAATATGACTTCTATTATTGATATAGAACTTGAAGGTATATACGGCAGAATTGAGAAGCTTGGGTATACTGTTAAGATAAGCAAGGAAGCTAAGGAGTTTATTGTAACAAAAGGCTTTGATGCACAATATGGCGCTCGGCCATTGAAGAGGGCTATACAAAAGTATCTTGAAGACCCGCTGGCTGAAGAGATAATTAAAGCTGGTGTTACCGAAGGCGATACCGTAAACGTTGATTACGATAAGGCTAAGGATGACATTAAGATTAAAGTTACTAAAGCTAAAGCTCCTAAAAAGAATAAGAACGAAGAGGAAACCAAGTAAGGTTGAGATATAGATTGAGACTGGGAAAAGGCCCTGTAGAGATACAGGGCTTTTTATTTGCATCTCTCCTAAGGCTCCCAGTTGTTAAGCGAAGACTGAGCCTTCGCTTTTGGATTGCCATAGCTTGCAATTATCGATAAAAGCTATATAATAGAAAACTGTAAGGTAAACGTAGCTGCAAGCTACAATAATATTTGGGCGAAGGTGCAATCTTCCCCAACGGTGGCTTTTCTATTTCCATACTGCTCCAGGATATTAGACAGGCTGTTATATAGTAATAGAATT
The DNA here is from genome assembly GCA_035486275.1 of Bacteroidia bacterium. Lineage (GTDB taxonomy): Bacteria > Bacteroidota > Bacteroidia > JABEUT01 > JABEUT01 > JABEUT01. The sequence goes on along the minus strand of DATHNG010000147.1, from coordinate 3,028 downwards.
AATTCATTATATTAGTACAAGTTAAAACCCGATGCATTACTTATGAAAAAACTACTCACCCTCTTATTTCTCATCACAGTTTATTTATCAAATGGTCAAACCTGGACAGGCCTTGGTGTAGGAACAAGTGCCGGAATAATAACAATAGATACATTTAACAATAAATTATATGTAGCCGGGGCTTTTGATTCAGCCGGTGGTAAAGCAATGAATGCAATTGCAAGTTGGGATGGTGTAAATTGGGCTGTAGTTGGCAGTGCAATAAGTTTTAAAAAAAATGCATTTATTAACGCACTTACGGTGTTTAACGGAAACCTTTATGCGGCAGGAAGTTTTGATAGCGTTGATGGAAAGCCTGTAAATAATATAGCTGAGTGGACTGGATCTCAATGGTCATGGCTGGGTACAGGAATAAATGGAACGGTTAATGCTTTAACAGTATATAATGGAAGCCTATGCGCAGGTGGATTGTTTAATTCTGCCGATGGGATTAAAACTAATAATATTGCGCTTTGGAATGGAACAAATTGGTCTGCTATTAACAGTGGTATAAAGTCAACAAGTCCAAATAATTTTGGTGTAGAAGCTTTGATCGTTTATAATGGCAATCTTTATGTAGGAGGTGGTATTGATACGGCAGGAAGTATTCCGGTAAATAATATTGCCGAATGGGATGGAATAAAATGGGATTCTCTAGGGGCAGGAATAATAGGCCAAGGTAGCCTCGTCGGGTCACAAGTTAAATCATTTGCCATATTTAATGGGAACCTTTATGCAGGCGGGGCTTTCGAATACGCAGGTAATGTTAAAGCGTATAATGTAGCATACTGGAATAGTAACGCATGGGGGTGCCCTGGTACAGCTACAGGAAACAATTCAACGGAAATAAATTCATTGATCGTTTATGGAAATAGACTGTACGAAGGTGGCACTGATATTAAATGGGGCAACTCTTATCTTGAATATTGGAATGATACAACCTGGAATTTTCCGAATGGATCAGGTGTATGGGGGCACCCGACGGGATCATTCTCGCATTCTGTTGTTAATGCGTTTGGAATATTAAAAAACAGCTTATATATTGGAGGTTACTTTGATACCGCTGGTGGTGAACCTGCAAATAATATTGTTGAATGGAATGACCCTACGGGCATTAATGATTTAAGCAGAGCAATCTCAGCCAATATATTTCCAAATCCTTCACCCGATGGGTTCTTTACTTTTCAGTTCAATAACCCGTCTGAGTTTGTTGAAGACGACTGTAGTATTGAAGTGTATAATTTACTTGGAGAAAAGGTCCGCTCAACATTCAATATCCAGAATTCAACATTCAGAATTGATATTAGTGGCCAACCTGCAGGAATTTACCTGTACCGAGTTACTTCAGAAAAAGGGGAATTAGTTGGTAGTGGGAAGTTGGTAATAGAGTAGCTGCTGCCCCTCCCCTTCCATCCCCATGCGGGGAAGGCGTTACTTTACCTATATCCTAACTATCTGCTTTTCTATCTCTTGGGTAGAAATTAAAAGAACGATGAAGCAATAACGATTTTTTAAGATTGTTGAAACGCTTCTCCCGCTTGGGAGAAGTAAGGAAGATGGCAAAAAAAAAGAAACCCATTCCTTCGTTTCCTAATTCTTAATTTCTAATTTTTAATTAGTAAAATCTGCCTTTTTGTAACCAATAAATTTTAGCAAGCATATTCAATAGCTAAATTATTGATGGTCAATGTTTCGTGAAATTATTGGCTAAGAAATGTAGCAATTGGGGTTATTGTTATTTATTGTTATTATCAATAAACTTCATTAGTCTATAGTCGTTAGTTGACAGTAAATTTTGTGTCCTTTGTGGGCTGTTTCTTTGTGTGCTTTGTGGTTTCGCCCCTCCAACATTATTCACTCATTACATTTTATTCAACGGAATTCATGAGCCCTTCGGGGTTCCCAAAGCGGGGAGGCTAAATACATAGGTACTGTAACGCTTTCCCCGCTTGGGGAAAGTAAGGAATGGGGTGGCGAATTTTCAGGTTGTTGAAAAACACATCACTATTCAGGAATAAAAAGGTAGCTCTGCTACTAACTTTGTACTATAAAACCACTCGATAAAGCAGAGTCGAATTGATTCGCTTTATAAAAGAAACAAACCAATAAAGCAGAATCATATTGATTCGCTTTATGGTAAAACAAGATACGAATGCCATTTACACAAGGAGAATCGGGCAACCCAGGCGGGAGGCCTATAGGTTCGCAGAATAAAAGAAAAAAGCAATTGCGGGAAATGATCGAAAATTTTCTGGTCAATAATTTTGAAGCCGTAGTAGAAGAAATAAATACCATGTCCGTTAAGGATAAAATAAAATTTTATGTCGGGCTCCTCCCCTACGGGCTTGGTAAGGTAAAAGCTGACAGCGATATTTCGCTTGACAGGCTCACCGACCAGGAGATTGATGAGATATTTGAGAAACTAAAGCATGTTGCTACACGCACTATTGAGGAAACTACAGGGAGCTATGCTATCAGGCCAGGGTGATTCAAAATTCAATTATGAATGTTGAGTTATGAATTATGAATGACAGAGCTAAGGTTGGCAGAAGCTTCGGCCGCAAGAATTCCGGGCTGGCGGGCTTAGTATAAGTATAGCAATAAAAAAGCCCCGCATTTCTGCAGGGCTCTTATAAATAAAGTTCTTTACTTATTGCTTAATGAATCGAACTACTTGTGTACTCTTATCAGTTACAACCTGTACAAAGTAAACACCTTGTGGCAGGCTTGTTACATCCATACGGATGTTTCTGCCATTGGTAATAGTTGTATTGCTTGTACTGATCTCGTTACCCAGCATATCAATTACCCTGATCAAGGCATTGGTAGTTCCTGTACTGGTAGTAAAGGTAATGTTCATTACATTCATTACCGGATTAGGATACAGTGATATTGAGTTACCGTCGGTAATGTTTTCAATACCTACCACAGCATTTACTACAAATGTTGCAGAGTCTTTACAGCCGTTGGTTGTACCTACTACGGTATA
>DATHNG010000146.1:0-3525 GCA_035486275.1 Bacteroidia bacterium | reverse complement strand
CAGCGAAGTTCATTTTTAATGGAACAACGTATTACCATTATTACATTAGGTGTGCAGGATATGCACGTTGCCAGTGATTTTTATGAAAACAAACTGGGTTGGAAACGCCATGGCAGCAGTATGGGCGATATTGTTTTCTTTCAACTGAATGGTATTCAACTTGCATTATACCCTGTAACAGCATTGGCAAAAGATGCTACTGTTCCGCCAAAGGTAGCAGGTGGCTTTAAAGGATTTACTATTGCACATAACCTGCGTAGCGAAAAAGAAGTTGATGCTCTGATAACAGAATTAAAAGGTAAAGGAGTTAAGATAGTGAAAGAACCACAAAAAGCAGAGTGGGGTGGGTATAGCAGTTATATTGAAGACTCTGAAGGCAACTTATTGGAAATTGCCTATAATCCTTACATGACCCTTGATGCCAGGGGCAACGTGGCCGAATAATTTCACTTGTATTTTTTTATTTCTTCCTGCAGCATTGTATATATACGCTTGTTTACAGGCACCAATGGTAACCTAAGCGTATTGGCGCAAATACCCAATATTTCAAGTGCTGCTTTTACTCCACCAGGGTTGCCGTCCGCAAATAGCAGGTCGGTAATGTCCGTTAGTTTATAATGCAGTTTTCGGGCTTCAACCAAATTGCCTTTAAGCGCTTGTCTTGTCATTTCCGAAAAATCTTTCGGGAAAGCGTTTGCAAGTACAGAAATAACTCCATCGCCACCACTTGCAACTATAGGCAGTGTTATCATATCGTCACCGGATATAACAAGAAAATCTTTTGGCCTGTATTTTATTATTCGCATTATCTGACCCATATTACCCGATGCTTCTTTAATACCAATAATATTTTCGAAATCGTTGGCAAGTCGCAACGTTGTTTCTGCAGTAATATTTGAACTTGTGCGGGCAGGAACGTTGTAAAGAATAACAGGCAGAGGCGATGCATTTGAAATAGCTTTATAATGCTGGTATATGCCTTCCTGGCTCGGTTTATTATAATAGGGCGATACTGATAAAATAGCAGCAACACGATCTGTGTCGATATGTTCTATAGAACCGATAATTTCTTTTGTGTTATTGCCTCCTATACCAACAACTACAGGGATGCGGTTGTCAACCACATCAAGTATATGTTCGGTTATAGCAGCTTTTTCTTCTTTGCTTAATGTAACCGATTCGCCTGTAGTACCGAGTGCAACAATATATTCAACCTTACCTTTAATTAAGTGTTCAATTAATGTTTCTAATGATTTAAAATCTACGCTTCCATCTTTTCTGAATGGGGTAATAATGGCAACGCCTGTTCCTGTAAAGTTTTGTTTTTTTGCCATCGTGCAGAGTGTTGTTTCAAATTGGGAGCACTAAGATATAAAAATTAGTATTTTTATGTTCTTAAAGAATAACACCTTTTTATGTTTCATACTTTCTTTCATGGTGTGTATTTAGGATTGGGGTTGGCCTTTCTGTTCATAGGGCCATCGTTATTTGCATTGATACAAGCCAGTATAAAGAATGGTTTCAGGTCGGCAGCTGTAATGGCTTTTGGTATTTCGCTCAGCGATGTATTGCTGGTTTCCATCGCTTTTTTCGGGGCATCTCAATTATTAGATAAGCCTAAGAACGTTGAAATAATGCGCATTATTGCCAGTATTGTTCTTTTTGCATTTGGTATATACACTCTTTTTCAAAAACACGATAAGCAAGATGCCAAGAATGAAAAGGTTGAAGTACCTGACAGCAAGCATTTGCCTATAATGTTTGTAAAAGGGTTCTTTCTTAATCTTTTTAATCCTTCGGTGCTTCTGTTTTGGATAGCATGGGTTGGTGTGGCCAGTTCTCAATATACCACACGCGAAGAAATTATCGCTTTTTTTGCAGGTACCCTTGGTACTGTTTTTGCAACAGATGTATTAAAGTCATTAGCGGCCCACAGCATTAAAAGGTTGCTCACGCATAAGGTAATGAAATTTGTTCATTATTTAATGGGCGTGGCGCTAATTATTTGCGGTATAGTTTTGGTTTACGAGGTCTATTTCCCTCCCAAAACTTAGTGTGGCTTAGCAGCAGGTACCTTCTTCAGGCTATCTGTGTATTCAGTGTTTAAACCGGAAATTATATCCCTGGTAATATCAAGGCTGTCATTTGCATATAAAATGTTGCTGCCGGTTTTAGCATAAGCCAGTATATAATCGAAATGAGATTTTTTGTTGTAGTTGGCAACATACCGTTGTACCAGGGTTAATATTTGTGCTTCCCTGTCCTGTGCTTCTTTCAGAAGATCTTCGTGCATACGTTGCAGGTTGTCTATCACATTTTTCTCCTGTTGCATTTTCTTCTGGGCCTTATCCATGTCTACCTGGGAGATGGTTCCTGCCTGGGCTTTTTGCTGGTATATAACATATTCATCCTGTAAAGCCTTAGCTTTTGTTTCGTAATCTGCCTGTATAGAATTCTGGCGCGATTCTATTTCCCTCTTAAAATCCAACATACATTGATATTTTGCATTCAGGCTATCCACATTTACATGCGCTATTTTTAATATCCTTCCTTTTGCCGAGGCAAATTTACCGGCGCCATTCTGCGAATCACCGCCATCACTTCCCTTTTTGGATGAGAAGAAAAGCCAGAATAATGAGCCAATTAGGAGTAATACTACAATGTTGAAAGCAAGAGAAAGGTTTTTCATATGAGTTTATTTTTTTTCTGAAGGTGCAAATATAATATCTACATGATAATCTAAGGCCATTGGTTTTCTGCCATCTCTTCCCGGGTTCCATTTTGGCATCTTTTTTACAACCCGCAAAGCTTCTTTATCGCAGCCATAGCCAAGGGGTTTATATACGTGTATATTAGTAAGCTTTCCCTGCTCGTCTACTGAAAAATCAACCTCAACGGTACCTGTTATGTTATGTTTTTTTGCCAAGGCAGGGTAATGAACATTCTTTTTAAGAAAAGCTTCGAGTGAGTCCTTGCCCCCCGGAAACTGAGGCACTACAGGAAGTGAAGGCAAATGACGGGGGATGTTAGAGCGTGAATTTTTTAGTGTGTCCTGCCCCGCACATGTTTTAGAAGATAGTACACCGACCAAAACGATTGTTGTTAATGATATATATAAGCCTTTTATCATTTGTGACGTAAAAGTAACGAAACTATTTCCAGCATAATCTGAAAGAATACAATATGGCTAAATATCAAGCGTTATATAATAGAAGTATCTTTTGGGAAGGCTCAGTTTGAATATTAACATCATAATTACAATGAATGTTGAGAACCCGGATAACCATATTATTATTGTTTTCATATCACTTCACAATTGCGCAATGTGATGTACAGCCCTCTGTAATGGATCCGCCGCAATCACCTTTGCCGGTTCCTTTGCATGGCCCTCCTGTTCCGTACGTTTCTGTGCGGGAGGCTGATGTTATATGGTCTAAAAGGATTTGGCGTATGATAGATTTGCGGGAGAAAATGAATTTACCATTGTATTACCCTGTTACACCAAATGCTGACAGAAGAAGTATG
>DATHNG010000145.1:0-7363 GCA_035486275.1 Bacteroidia bacterium | reverse complement strand
CCTGATTCCCATTACACAAACATCATCTATCTGGCCCATATTGCCTTGCCAGTCAACAAATGCTTTTTCCAGGATCGCTTTTTGCTCGCTCATTGGTTTACTTCCAATAGTTACTAGTAGATCTCTTAATCGGCTCTGTTTGAATTTCTTTTCATCGGGCCCGCCGAATTGGTCAGCATAACCATCACTGAACATATATATGCAATCGCCCGATTTGAGGTCCGATTCATGTAACATAAATGGTTTTGCTTCGCCTCCGCTAATACCGATCGGCATTTTATCGGGTTTAAATTCTATAAGTTCCTTGTTACGTAATATCCATAAACCATTATTAGCACACGCTGCCATTAGTGTATGTTTTTCAAAATCAATGGCACATAGGGTGGCATCCATGCCATCCTGTGTATTGCTCTTCCCATCAGGGTTTAAGGCCAATATAACATTATCGCGTACCTGGTTAAAAATATTATTGGGCTTACTTATTCCCTTTTCTATAACCGTTTGTTGCAAAAACGTAATATTCAGTAATGACATAAACGCACCCGGAACTCCATGCCCCGTACAATCGCAGCAGGCTATATAAAACATACCCTTATGCTGGAGCGCCCAGTAAAAGTCTCCACTTACAATATCTTTAGGTTTGAATAGAATGAAATACTCTTTCAGATGTTCAGCTAAATACTTGTCACTTGTAAGCAGTGCATTTTGTATACGGCTTGCGTATTGTATGCTGTCAGTTAAATCTTTATGACGCTCTTCTAATAATTTTTTTGCATCTCCAAGTTGTGAAAATGCTGCGTCAATCTTTTCTTTTTGTTCACCGATAATATTTTTCTGCCTGTTTGTAATGCGTAAGCGTTGTACCACAAATATTAAAAATGCAACAAGCAATAGTACTCCACCCGTTCCTGCATAAATAATTAGCTGTTGTTGTTTTCGTTTTACTTCTTCAACAGCCCGCTCTTTCTGATTTTGTGCTTCTTCCAACGCATGTTGTTTTTCATACGCATACTTCACTTCCTCGCGGCCTATTGCTTTCTGTTTCTCTTCATTAAACACACTATCCTTATTATCCATCGCTTGTTTGAAATAACTGAAGGCGCTATCTGTCTTTCCCAGTTTTTCATAGCATATTGATATATTTTCCAGTGCACTGTAATAAGCTTTTCGGGAATTAATTTTTTTGAAAACAGAGGCTGCAGTAGTATAGTAACCAAGTGCAGATTTGTAGTCTTTCCTATCGAGATATACTGAGCCAATGCCTTGAGTTGCTCTTCCGATATTGTCCATATCGCCAACTTCCTGGCTTAATTCCAATGCTTTTTTCTGTAGTATAAATGCACTGTCCTTTAAGGTTTGTTCTATTTGTTTTACTGTAGGCCTTATTGATGCAGTTGAGTAATATGTATTGATATAAAGTCCGGCCATTGAATCAGATTCCGAAATATCCTGGTACACGCCTGCAATATTAGTGTACGAAACTGCAATACCTGCTTTGTCTTCCTCCTCCTTTCTCAAGGCAAGGCTTTTAAAATAATATTCGAGCGATTGTAGGTCCTTTCTTTTGCTGTGGTATATTATGCCAATGTTATTGTAGCACATAATAAGGCCATCTTTGTTTTTTCGTTCAAGTTCTATTGCGAGGCTCTTTTGATAATACGATAATGCCGAATCGTCATTCTGCTCATCCATGTATAGCATACCAATGTTGTTATAGGTAAGCGCCATGCCTGCTTTATTATTAATTGCGGCATACATGTTCTGGCTTCTCAGGAAATAATCCAGTGCTACCGGGTAGTTACTCTGACTCCAATACACAAGCCCGATATTGTTATTGGCATTAGCTATACCTTGCTTATCACCAAGAGCTTCTTTGGCATGCAGTGCTTTGGTATAATAAGTAAGTGCCTGAGGATAGTTTCCCTGGTTATCATAGGTGCTGCCAATATTCAGGTAAGCTCTTGCTTCTCCTCTTTTTGCAGCAGATACAATTACATTATTGGCAACAGTTTCCAGGCTTTTTGCAAGGCTTGCAGCACGCACACCAAAATCAAGCGCGCGCAAAAAATCACCAATACCATTATAAGCCTGGCAAAGTTTTATCTCGTCAAGTATTCGGGTGGTGTCATTATCAGTCTTAAGCCTGTTGGTTAAAGAATCTATCCTTCTGTTTTGAGCAAAACCCTGCCATGATAAAAGACAGAGTAATAAGCAAAATATGGAGATGCGTATTCTCATAAGCGGATAACAAGGTTTATGCAGGTCGATAGTATTGCCGGATTTATTTTCCCGGCATAGTTTTTTTTAATTTACCGGTATCAGCGGGATCGCAATGCGCACATCCGCCGCCTTCTTTCTTTGCGAACGATTGGTACACTTTACGGCCTATATAAACCAGTGCAAGCCCAAAAACTATATATATCAATATGCTTTGCATACCCTTATTTCTGTTTTACGGCAGTCAGCTTTTTTTTCAAGCCCTCAGTTGTATTTGAACCCGGACGCTCAATTGGTGAATTCAGAACTCTATCCCAGATAAGTGATGCCAATACTCCTAATGCCCTTGAAACTCCAAATAACACGGTATAGAAATCATACTCTACAATGCCGAAATGTATAAGCAATACACCTGAGTGTGCATCAACATTAGGCCAAGGGTTTTTGATCTTACCGGTGCTTTCTAAAATAGGCGGAGCAACTTCGTAGATCATTTGTACTATCTCGCAAAGGTCATCGTGCTTAATATGTTTCTTGTAAAAGTCTTGCTGCGCTGTGAAACGCGGATCGGTTTTGCGTAATACGGCATGTCCATATCCCGGTACTACACGTCCTTCTGCCAATGTTTTCTTAATGTAATCGGCAATTTGTTCTTTAGTTGGTAAGCCTCCGCCAAGTTCTTTGCGCAATTCTAATATCCATGCAACCACTTCCTGGTTAGCAAGGCCATGTAAAGGTCCTGCAAGGCCATTCATTCCTGCTGCAAAAGATAAATACGGGTCGCTAAGTGCAGACCCAACCAAGTGGGTAGTATGGGCAGAAACGTTTCCGCCTTCATGGTCAGCATGTATGGTTAAATACAAACGCATTAAACGTTGTACATCAAAAACATCAAACCCCATCATATGGGCCATGTTAGCTGCCCAATCCAGCTTAGGGTCTGGTTCAATATGTTCGTTGTTCTTATACTTTCTGCGGTATATGTAAGCAGCAACACGTGGTAAACGTGCAATCAGGTTCATCGAATCTTCGTATACATAATCCCAATATTCTTTTTTGCTGATACCTTTTTTATAGGCAGCTGCAAATAACGACTCGGTTTGCATAGCCATTACACCAATGCTGAATTCAGTCATAGGGTGAGTGGTAGCAGGCAGTGAGTCAAGTGTATCGAATACGTGGCGAGGAACAATACTCCTTCTTGCCCAGTTATTGGTAATGTCATTTACATCATCCAGTGTAGGTAATTCACCCATTAACATAAGGTAGAATATACCTTCAGGCAATGGCTCGGTGCCACCCGGTGCCTTTGGCAGTTTCTCTCTCAATTCAGGAATTGAATACCCGCGAAAACGGATACCTTCTTCCGGATCAAGTTTTGAAGTTTCAGTTACCAGGCCGGTCATACCTCTCATTCCCTGGTAAACCTGGGCAAGTGTATATTCTCCAATTACAGTATCACCAAACTGGGCTACAAATTGTTTTACATTATCAGCTTCTGCAGCTGCTTTTTTCATGAACTTTTCTTTGAGCTTATCCATTGCGATTTGAATTTATATGTATAGTATTATTGTGCGTATTTAAATGTTTTTCCTCCATAACGTGCTGAACTGCCTAGGCTTTCTTCAATGCGTAAAAGCTGATTGTATTTTGCAATACGCTCGGAACGGCATAAAGAACCTGTTTTGATCTGTCCGGTACTTAATGCTACGCTCAGGTCAGCAATGGTGGTATCTTCGGTTTCGCCGGAACGATGGCTCATTACAGATGTATACGAACTGCGGTCAGCAAGTTGTACCGTATCTATTGTTTCACTTAACGACCCAATTTGATTAACCTTAACTAAAATTGAATTAGCAACACCTTTATCAATACCTTGTTGCAAACGGGTTACGTTTGTTACGAAAAGATCATCGCCAACTAATTGTATTTTCTTGCCTAGTTTTTCGGTTAGTTTTTTCCAGCCATCCCAATCATCTTCTGCAAGGCCATCCTCAATTGAAACGATTGGGTATTTTTTTACAAGGTTTTGATACAATGTTATCATATCATCTGACGAAAGCTTTTCGCCCGATGATTTTGCAAAGTGATACTTGTTTTCTTTTTCAAGATAGAATGAAGAAGAAGCCACATCAAGCGCAAGGAAAATATCTTTGCCTGCTTTGTAGCCTGCTTTTTCAATTGCTTTCAGAATAAAATCAAGCCCTTCTTCAGTTGATTTCAGGTTAGGAGCAAAGCCTCCTTCATCTCCCACACTGGTTGAATAGTTTTTATCGTGCAATAATTTTTTAAGGCAATGAAAAACTTCAGCGCCCATGCGTAATCCTTCACTAAATGAAGTCGCATTTACAGGCATGATCATAAACTCCTGAAAATCTATACTGTTATCGGCATGCGCACCACCATTCATAATATTCATCATAGGCACCGGAAGAACCGTAGCATTTACGCCGCCTATGTATTTATATAAAGGTAATCTTGATTCTTCTGATGCTGCTTTGGCAACTGCAAGCGAAACTCCTAATATTGCATTTGCACCAAGATTAGCCTTATTATCAGTGCCATCCATTTCAAGCATCTTCATATCTATCTGGCGCTGTTCAAAAATGTACATGCCCTTCAGTTCTTCCTGAATAGTACTTATTACATTATTAACAGCTTTCAGCACGCCTTTGCCTGAATATACGTCTTTATCACCATCACGTAATTCCACCGCTTCGTGCACGCCTGTTGATGCACCTGAAGGAATAGCAGCCCGCCCCAGCGTGCCACTATCGGTTATTACGTCAACTTCTATGGTTGGATTTCCTCTTGAATCAAGAATTTGCCTGGCCTGAATGCTTGCTATAAAACTCATACTTACACTAAATAAATTATCAATTGGTAAGCCTCAAAGTTATAAATAAAATGAAGATAAACCGAACCTAATTGATTTAGCTTGTTTTTTATTGATTATTACCTGGTTGTGTGGCTTTTTTTAATGCAAAATGGCAGGTGCGATAACCTGCCATTTTAAAACTATAACATATGAATTTAAAAAAGTAGTGGGGCTCGGATCAGCGCTGTTATTTTCTAACCTGCAACTTAATCCCCCTGGTGAGCCCCACATTACGTTTGAATATTTTCCTCTGCTTTTCCTTTGCTGGTGTATCTTTTCGGCAGCTTTCCAGGTAAAGACAGAGCACTCCTCACAAAAATATATAATAGTATGTAATGAACAAATGTTTTTTTTACTTTCTACAAAAATTGAACAACCAGGGTTATCTAGCTATAATTTTGAACGCAACAAACTTCATAAGGTTTCAAAAAACGGACTTTTAAAAGAAAAATAATCCTGTTCTGTTCCGAAAAATAAGTTAAGCCCGCATTTGCAGGCTAAGTGGAGCAGGTGACAATAAAGGAAGCAGCATGAAGAACGGTAACGGTAATGCAATTATTTATGTTTTTAGCTTTTCAAGGCATTTCATATATGCATCACGCATACCCTCGCACAAGGCTGCTTTGCCATAATTATGGCTCTTTTCCAGGTCTGAGATTGCCTGGTTAACGCTTCTCACCTGGTCCTGCAACCAACCTATTACGTTGATTGTTTTGTCGTTTGTTTCCATGGCTTGAGAATTTAAGGATTGAGAACTATTTAAACTATCTTTTATAAGCATATTCGTGCGTTACCTGGTTCACATACATACTGTAACGATTCATAATTTCCCTTACATACTGGTAAGGTTCCTGGCCACGGCAATAGCCGAATGAAACAACAGGGTCATTATAGTATTTGGGCAACGATTCATTAAGAAGGAAATAGGCCACATTATCTTCCCATTTGTTCGGGTCGAGGCCATATTTTATGGCAAGGTTACGGGCATCAATAATGTGTCCTGCCCCTACATCGTACGAGGCAAGATCGAAGGGAATGCGTGTTTGCTTATCAGGTATAAATTTAGCAAGGTAGTTATCCACCTCGCGCAGGTAAGATACGCCGGCTGATATACTGGCCTCAGGTGACATATTAGTTGTATCTATATTATAATGCGCTGCCGTAGAAGGTAATAGTTGCATCAGCCCGAACGCACCTGACCATGATCTTGCTTCCGGGTTAAATTGCGATTCCTGATATATCTGTGCGGCAAGCAATCTCCAATCCCATCCAATTCTACCACTATATTTTTTTATCAGGTCATCATAAGGTGATATTTTTCCACCCGATAATGAAAAGTACTGGCTGCTCTGCCTGTCCTGTGCCGATTTTTTGTCCATAAAGTACTTTCCATACACTGCATCATTATATCCTTTTTTCTTGTTCTTGCTTATCCAGTCATTAAGCGCATTAATAAGCTCAGGTGAGTTTCTCCTGGCAGCCCAGGCAATTTTTTGCGGGAAACTTATAGCAGTGTTAATATCAAGATTATCATAGTACGATGCTACAATATGCGCTACATTCTCATCGGCAATGGTAAAGTCAATTTTGCCTTTTGCTACATCACCAATAAGCTCTTCCGTCGTTTCCGTTCCGGGTGTTTCTATTACTTCAATTTTGCCGCCTATTTCATTTGAAAGGTCTTTAAGCCTGTCATAAAATGAAGAACCTATTCTTACATATACTTGTCTATCGGCTAACTGCAAAGGGTTTCTCACCATTAATGTTTCTAATTGCCCAGTGCTTAGTTTCTGCCAATTGTCGGGCTTGCGTTGTATAAGTACCTGGCGTGTGTTGAACAGTGGATAAGTAAACTCCACGTCTTTACGCCTGTTATTGGTTATAGTAAGGTTATCGGCTGCTATATCGCCTTGGCAGCTATCAAGCATCTGAAAAATATTATCTACATTTTTTACCACCTCTACATCAAGCTCGGCGCCTATCGACTGTGCAAATGAGCTAAGCATTTCATACTCGTAGCCCATTGGCTGACCCTTATATATAAAGTAACTGGTTGAACTATTTTCGGTCAATAATATAAGTTTCCTGTTCTTCTTTATCTGGTCGAGGTCGCGGTGTGCAATGCTGGCAGAACTTGTTGTTGCATTATTTATAACAGGCACAGCACACTTTTTAACCTCCAGTAGTGAAGAGAAAATTAATACAATAGCGAATAATATTTTATAGCTTTTCCACATGTTGAGACTTAGGGGGTATTCCTTTCTTACT
>DATHNG010000144.1:0-74091 GCA_035486275.1 Bacteroidia bacterium | reverse complement strand
GTATTTTTAACAGGCGGAACGTCGCCTTATACTTATGCCTGGAGCAATGGTGGAAGTAATGCCAATATAAACAATATGTGTGTGGGCAATACCTACACTTGTAATGTAACCGATACGCACGGATGCAAAATTGATACCAGTCTTGCAATTGCTAATCCACCACCAATAGTGTTAGGAATTACTGAAACACCTGAGCTGTGCGGGAAACTGAATGGAAGTGCGACCGTTACTGCATCAGGAGGTACACCTGGCTATACTTATACCTGGAGTACGGGTACAACAACAAGCGGAGGAACAAGTTCAACCATCAGCGGGGTTTCGGCAGACTTATATACTGTAATGATTACTGATAAAAATGGTTGTACTGCGGACACTTCTATTACAGTTGGCTTTACACCAGGTGATAGTATCAAAATAGTTTCACAGGTAAATGAATTATGCTTTGGCGGGAATACAGGATCTGCAACTGCACAGGAAACATATGGAACGGCGCCATTTACATATTCATGGGCACCGGCGCCGGCCAGCGGAACAACGACTACTGCAACCGGCCTAACAGCAGGTAATTATACTATAACGATGACAGATAGTAATGGTTGTATTAACTGGGCCGTAGCTACTATAACACAACCATCACCCGTTACAGTAACCATACCACCCGATACAATTTGCATAGGACAACAAACAACACTTACAGCAACTGGTGCAGGTGGAACTCCCGGATATACCTATTTATGGAACAGTACAACCACCGGAGATACAAGTACAGTAAACCCTAAAACAACAACCAGTTATAATGTACAGGCCACTGATGCAAATGGTTGTCAGTCACCAGTAACGCCTGTTCAGGTGGTTGTCAGGAATCCATTAATTGTAGTTGTAGGTCCACCAACAAGCATGTGCCCTGGCAATTCGGTTATACTTAGTGCCACAGGTGCGGGTGGCGATGGTGTTTTTACATATACATGGAGCCCCGCAGCAGGGCTTAGTGCAACAACAGGAATTTCTGTAACGGCAAGCCCTACAGTAACTACAACCTATACTGTAGTACTGCATGATGGCTGCGGTACCCCACAGGCATCTGATTCTGTTCCCGTGACTATTTATCCTTTACCCGTAGTTAAGTTGGTTGCAGACACATTACAAGGTTGCGCCCCGCTTTGTGTGAAATTTACAAATCTCACTACCGTTGCAGGAGGTACAATAGCCTCATCGCATTGGACATTCGGTGATGGTACCACCAGCGATAGTACGAACCCTACACACTGTTATACAAACGCAGGGGTTTATTCAGTAGGCCTTACAGTTATATCAAACAACGGATGTACCGATTCTGTTATGATACTTAATTATATTACAGTATATAGCCACCCGGTTGCCAATTTCGTATATACACCGCAGCCCGCTACTATAATGAACCCAACTATTTACTTTACAGATCGTTCAACTGATGCGTACGGTATAGCAAACTGGTTCTGGCAATTTGGCGATGGAAGTGATTCTTCAGGCATTATTAAAGATCCGCAACATACGTATGCTGATACAGGGTGGTACTGTGTAAATCTTGAAGTAACTAACATCCACAACTGTACTGCGGCTACAACCCAGTGTATATACATAGAGCCTTTCTTTGTCATATATGTACCGAACGCATTCACCCCGAATGGAAACGGACTGAATGACTACTTCACAGCCAAGGGTGTGGGTATATTAGATTTTCAAATGTGGATATTTGACCGTTGGGGACAGCAGATATATTACACTACGGAAATGAACCCGGGTTGGAATGGAATTGTTCAGGGTGGTTCTTCCGGTCAAAGAGCACAGGAAGATACGTATGTGTGGCTGATAGAGGCTACTGATGTGTTCCACAAGGACCACCGTTTAATAGGTAAAGTAACACTGATCAAGTAAATTTCTCTTTCCTTTATTAGTTTATAATTTCCCGATCCGGGCCGGGTGTATTTTGTTCATAAAATATCAAATCTCAAGCCCTATATTTACATAAATTCGCAATCCGAAAAACTATCCATAAATGCCAAGAGACAATTCCATAAAATCGGTTTTAATTATAGGTAGCGGACCCATTATCATAGGCCAGGCCTGTGAGTTTGATTACGCAGGTTCACAAGCCTCACGTTCATTGCGTGAAGAAGGCATTGAAGTAACACTTATAAACTCGAACCCGGCAACTATAATGACCGACAAGGTTACAGCTGATAATGTTTACTTATTGCCTTTAACAGTTGCATCACTTACCAAAATATTAGAAGAACGTAAAATAGATGCTGTACTCCCCACCATGGGTGGCCAAACCGCCCTTAACCTTTGTATGAAAGCAGAGGAAATGGGTATATGGAAAAAGTACGGTGTAAAAATAATCGGGGTTGATATTAAAACTATTGAGGTTACAGAAGACAGAGAAAAGTTCAGGAAATGTATGGTTGATATTGGTGTAGGAACTGCACCATCTGCTATTGCCAATTCATTTTTAGAAGGAAAAGAAATAGCACAAAAAATCGGTTTCCCGCTTGTAATACGCCCTTCATTTACCTTAGGTGGTACAGGTGCAGCATTCGTGCATAAAAAAGAAGAATTTGATGCAGCCCTGAACAATGGTTTGCATGCCTCGCCAATTCATGAAGTATTGATCGATAAGGCCATGATCGGCTGGAAAGAATTTGAATTAGAATTGCTACGCGATAATAATGACAATGTTGTTATCATTTGCTCTATCGAGAACTTCGACCCGATGGGTATTCATACAGGAGACTCTATCACCGTTGCTCCGGCTATGACCCTTGCCGACACTACGTATCAAAAGATGCGTACTATGGCTATAAAGATGATGCGTTCGATAGGCACATTTGCGGGTGGCTGTAATGTACAGTTTGCCGTAAGCCCTGACGATAAGGAAGATATTATTGCCATTGAGATCAATCCACGTGTATCACGTTCCTCAGCACTGGCATCGAAAGCTACCGGTTACCCTATTGCCAAAATAGCTGCCAAGCTAGCTATAGGTTATAACCTGGACGAATTAAAGAACCAGATTACAAAAAGTACTTCGGCATTCTTCGAACCAACACTTGACTATGTAATTGTAAAAATACCGCGCTGGAACTTCGATAAATTTAAAGGAGCTAAACGTGAACTTGGCCTTCAAATGAAATCGGTAGGTGAAGTAATGGCTATTGGAAGATCATTCCAGGAAGCCTTGCAGAAAGCATGTCAGTCATTAGAAATTAAGCGCAACGGTTTGGGTGCTGATGGAAAAGAACTAAAGAAACAGGACCAGATAGTACAAAGTTTAGAGCATCCGAGCTGGAACAGAATATTCCATGTATATGATGCAATTAAACTGGGTATACCAACTAAGACAATTCATAAACTAACCTGGATCGACCCTTGGTTCCTGCGCCAGATAGAGGAATTGGTATTACTTGAAAAAGATATTGAAAAACATTCTATTTCAACTATTCCTCGTGAACTTATGCTGGAAGCTAAACGCAAAGGATATGCCGACAGACAAATAGCACATTTACTACGCTGCCTTGAGAGTGAAGTGTTTAAGAAACGCCGCGAGGAAATGGATATAAAGCGGGTATTTAAAATGGTTGATACCTGTGCTGCAGAATTTGAAGCCAGAACACCTTACTACTACTCTACCTTTGAAGAAGAAAATGAATCCATAGCATCGGATAAGAAAAAAATTGTGGTTCTGGGTTCAGGCCCTAACCGTATAGGGCAAGGTATTGAGTTCGACTATTCATGCGTGCACGGTGTGCTTGCAGCCAAAGAAATGGGTTACGAAACCATTATGATCAATTGCAACCCTGAAACGGTTTCAACCGATTTTAATGTATCGGACAAGCTATATTTCGAACCGGTTTTCTGGGAGCATATTTACGAGATACTATTGAACGAAAAGCCTGAAGGTGTTATTGTTCAACTTGGCGGGCAGACTGCATTGAAGCTTGCAGAAAAGATGGAACGTTATGGTATTAAAATAATCGGTACCGATTTCCAATCTCTTGACTTAGCTGAAGACCGCGGTAAGTTCTCAGCATTACTGCGCGATAATAATATTCCATATCCAAAATTTGGCGTTGTACACACTGCAGATGAAGCCACTGAGTTTTCCAAGAACCTCGATTTCCCTTTACTGGTAAGACCTTCATACGTACTTGGCGGGCAAAGCATGAAAATTGTTATCAATGAAGAAGAACTGGAACAGCATGTAGTAAGCTTGCTGGAAGATATTCCGGGTAACGAAATTCTCATCGATCACTTTTTGCAGAATGCAATAGAAGCTGAGGCAGATGCTATCTGCGATGGTAAGGATGTATATATCATAGGCATTATGGAACACATTGAACCAGCGGGCATTCACTCAGGCGATTCATATGCTGTGTTACCAACATTCGACTTAAGCGAAAAAGTTCTTAAGCAAATTGAAGATTACACCAAACGTATTGCAGTAGCGCTTAAAACAGTTGGGCTTATTAATATTCAGTTTGTAGTAAAAGAAGAGAAAGTGTATGTAATTGAAGCAAACCCACGTGCATCGCGTACCGTACCTTTTATTTGCAAAGCTTACGATGAACCCTATGTAAACTACGCAACCAAGGTAATGTTAGGCGCCAAGGTTAAAGATTTCAAATTCAACCCTAAGAAGGAAGGTTATGCGATAAAGATCCCTGTATTCTCGTTCGATAAGTTTGCAGAAGTTAAAAAAGAACTTGGCCCTGAAATGAAATCAACCGGTGAAGCAATTTACTTTATCAAGGACCTTCATGATGAGTATTTCCACGAAGTATACTCTCAAAGAAATTTGTATTTGAGCAGGTAAATTATTGCTTTACTTCTTTTTGAGTATAGGTTATACCCTTGGAATCTGTAAGCGCTACCAGGTAAATACCCTTGGACAAATTCTCCAATCCACCAATTGTAATTTTAGTGTTTCCGCCAACGGCTGACTTCTCAACTTTTTGGTATACGACCTGGCCAAGCATATTATAAAGGGAGATCGTCAGGTTCTGAGTATATGTTGAGTAAAAGGAGAGTGTAATATTGTCGATGAATGGATCCGGATATGTTTTTACAAGCGCACTCACGGATTTATTTTCAGTAATGCCGGTTAAAATAGTTAATGCATTGCAATAATTCGGAATACCATAACCAAGTTTATTGTCTGGGGTAGCATATTGACTTGCACTTTTTTTAATAGCGGCTATTATCTGCATATTTGATGCGTTAGTATCGGCTTGCCATAAAGAGGCCACTGCGCCAGCAGTAATAGGCGTTGCAAATGAAGTACCATAGTCTGTATTGACCCCGCCCGTAGGCCATGCAACCGCAGCAGGGTCGCCTTGTGCAACTACATCAGGTTTTATTCTTCCGTCAGCGGTAGGGCCCGTTGAACTGAATGAAGCATAGCTACCGGAATCATCAACTGCACCAACCGTCAATACACTATCCGCGTCTGCCGGTGAATCAATATACTGCCATGAATCACCGCCATCATTTCCGGCTGCTATACAAACCACCATACCCTTTTCTGCTGCAATAGTAGCAGCAATACTTGCAACTGTTGTGCGCCCATTCATGTCAGAATAAGTATAGTTGTTATTGGCATCATCAAACGTATTGTAACCTAATGATGAAGTAATAATATCTGCACCTGCACTATCGGCATATTCAGCAGCTGAGGCCCAGTTATCATCCTCAAACATACTTTCCGAATATAAGTCCTCGGAACGGAGGAGATAAAAATCAGCATCAACCGCATCGCCAACCATTTGCCCAGGCAAGTTCCCGGCAATGCAAGAAAAAACCATTTCGCCATGTGTATCACTATTAGAATCGTCGTATACTTTTGGTATTTCCCATACAAAATCCCACGAACCAAGTATCTGCCCTCTTGTTCTGACCGAGTCAAATGCAGGTAGTTTATCAGCAGTCCCGAAACGTGTATCAATTATTGCAATTTGTTTTCCCTTACCTCTGTATCCCATTTCATTTAAACAATCAACCTTGATCATGTGAGCCTGGTTGTATGCCTCACCATAATTTGCTGAATCTATTGCCATAGGTTTTTTAGATGGATGCAATGTAAAAGGCTTTTTACCCTTGCCTTTCTTTGGCTTTACCATGGTAACCATTCTGTTGGTTTGTACAAACGGCAGGGCCCTTACCTTAGGCATAACTATACCCGTATCACTTACAGCTATGCCTATACTTATTGCATTTAACCAACCACAACGATTAAATAATGTAGCACCCTTTGCAATTACACTATCTATATATGCCGGGTTAGGCGGCAGGTCATTTAACTTAACAGGTATATTATATTTAGTACGACGATAGATTGCGCGTTGGGATAAGAATGCAGAAGGAGTACTGATTGAATAGGGGCTATTATTTTTATCTTTAAATACAATCCAGTATTTATCAACTACCTGTGCTTTTACACCACTTGTAATACTCAACGCAAATAAAAAGAAAAGTAGTTTTCTCATATAATAACCCTATTGCTTATAACAAATATAGCAAAATACGGCGAGTTATAGTAGCTCCTTACTGCAATGACCGCAGGACATCAAAGATTTTCTTATTTACAATCAGCCAGTTTTCTACGCACCAATTCAATTTCTGCATTGGAAGATGTAAGAGTAAGCGCTTTTCTAAGGAATTCCTTCGCCAGTTCAGAATTACCCTGCTTCAAATACATATCAGCAAGTGAGGCATTATAATAGCAGTTCTCTTCAAGCCCTTTCATATTTTCCAATTCAGTAATAGCTTTCTCATATCCTTCTACCTCGCCCAATACTACTGCTCTATTAAGAGCCACAACAGTACTATTGGTTCTTTGCAACAAGGTATTATATAATTGAAGAATCATTTTCCAATCTGTTTCTTCATAACTAGGTGCATTTGCATGGGCTGATGCTATAGCAGCCTCAATATGAAAATCGTGTATCACTTCGCCATTAGCAGAAAATTGCAAGTATTCGTTCCCTTTATCAATTAAAAAAGTATTCCATTGTGCTCTGTTCTGATCTTTCAGTAAAACTATAAGCCCTTTATCATCGAGCCTGCTATTAAAGCGGGAAATATGATAACACATTAGCGCCAGCAATGCATTTGTTTGAGGCAGATTAGTTTTTGGGGTTTCGGTCAATAGCATTAGCAGACGCATTGCCTCTTCACATAAATCTTCACGTATTAGCTTTTCCGGATGCGATGAATTGTACCCTTCATTAAATAACAGGTATAATGTTTTAAGCACGGTGTCAGTCCTGTTCACCATGGCATCAGCGCCGGGGTAGTCGAGTGAAATTTTCTCTTCTTTTATTTTCTCGCGTGTACGGTAAATTCTTTTTTGAATAGTATCCTCAGAAGTAAGAAATGCTTTTGCTATTTCGTGTGTACTTAGCCCACAAAGCGTTTTAAGCATTAGTGATATTTGCCCTTCTTGTGAAATAGAGGGATGACAGCAGGCAAACATCATCCGCAATTGGCTATCTTTAATTTCGTTCTCTGTAAACATTTCATTCATAGCAGGCATCATCGTATATTCTGAACGCAACAGCGGAGCAATGTCATTTTCGATTTTGTGTTTTACTTTTTGGCGACGTATAAGGTCAATAGCCTTATTTTTTGCAGTACGGTAAAGCCATGCCTGCGGATTATCCGGCAATTTCCCGAATTTCCAGGTTTCAAGAGCACGTATAATGGTATCCTGCACTATGTCTTCGGCCTGTTCAATATTAGGAAAGCCGAAAACCCGCGTTAAAACAGCGACCATCTTACCAGATTCATGTCGGAAAAGATGGTCGACTATTTTATCTACTTCTTTATTAGTGTTCTCTGCCAAAGCCTACATTTTCTGAATTGGCCTTACTTCAAGCTTTCCATCCACTTCAAAAACAGGGCAACCTTTCGCTATTTCAACCGCTTCATTAATATCTTTTGCATTTACAACTGTATAGCCGCCAATCATTTCTTTTGCTTCAATAAATGGACCGTCAGTAACTACCTTCTTAGATCCGCTTACTTGCTTGCCGGTTGGCTGAAGTGGCTCACTCGCGCCCATTATGCCTTTTTTTGCAAGATCGCCCATCCAGGCATACCATTTCTCCATATGTTTTTGCATTGCTTCAGGGCTTAAACCATGCCCACCCTCTTTACCTCTGTATAAAAACAAGAACTTTTCCATGATGATTTTATTTTTTTAATTAAAAATTACATTTCCATTTTTTGAACCGGCCTTACTTCTACTTTACCATCTACATGAAAAATAGGGCAATCCTTTGAAAGTTCAACAGCCTCATTTATGTCCTTTGCATTCACAATAAGAAAACCGCCAACTACTTCTTTGGCTTCTACAAAAGGACCATCAGTCACCACTTTTTTAGTACCGTTGACTTGTTTGCCCGAAGCTTGTAAAGCGTCTCCGCCTGCTAAAACGCCTTTTTTACCAAGTTCTTCCATCCATTTGTTCCATTTTTGCATTTGTGCCTGCATAGCTTCTGGTGAGGGATTCTGACTTGCAGTCATTCCACCTCTGAATAAAAACATGAATTTTTCCATAATGATTTTGTTTTTAATAGTTTAATATTTATTGAATTATACTCTAATAACGAATGAAAATTGAAAACCGGACAACAAGATATATAAATTTAAAAAAAAGCCAGGCAATTGCCTGGCTTTTATATTACTCATATGACAATTCCTATTCTTTACTGAATTTAACAACCCGAATTGAGTTATTTGTTTCTATCCTCATAAAATAGATTCCCGCTGTAAGCTTAGAAATATTTATTGTAAGGATATTATCAGATATTTTATCATTATCTGACTCCATAACCACTCTGCCGGTAACATCCATAATGCTCGTTCGAATAACAGAATGCTCAGTGCCACTAAATTGGATATTCAATAATTTGCTTGCCGGATTTGGGTATGCAGTAATAGCATCACTATTATTGAGTTGTACTACCCCCTGCACATTCTTGTATAATACATTACTTCGTGAGATAGTGTATCCACCTGCTTCGGCTCTACCAACAGGATTAGGGCAACCAGATACATTTAATTTTGCCCCAACATACCATCTGCCATTTACATAATTAGCATACTTAGGGTCAGTCATTTTATTTTGTGTACCGGAAACCGAATCAATGGCCTGCCAATTTCCATTCCCTATACTATCGCGGTATAAATAATACGTTAAAACAGGCAAGGACACATTTTGTATGAGATATCCGGTACCGGACCAAATAAATGTTCCCGGAGGAGAATTATTTATATACATGGTATTCTGCCATGGACTGGAAGAAATTGGTTCCTCATATCCGCATGAATCAACGCCCATAACAACATACCTTACCGTATTTGCATTGGGATTATTAATGGAAGTGGTATCAATAAATTGAGTGGACGAAAAAGGTAAGCTACCTATCAATTGCCATACTGAAGCAGAGTTCAGAAAATATACCTTAAAACTATCTATATTGTTTAATCCTGTTTTGTTCCATACAATTATATTATGCAGTGAACCTGTATCGACGGTTACCATACATATTCTTACACTATCAAGTGTACTTGCAGGCTGATGAACCGTATCATACTTATTAACGTAACATTTATTGCTGTCGGTTACAGTAATACTATAGTTTCCAATTGGTAGGCCAGTTATGCTTGAAGAAGTAGCACCGGTATTCCATAAGTAAGTATAGGGAGAAACTCCTCCACTTACCGTAACAGAAGCGGAACCATCACTTAGCCCATTACATTTAACATTAGTAGCAGAAATTGAAACGCTTAGTCCTGTTAAAGGTTGGGCTATATTAATAGACGTATCTACTATACATCCATACTTATCATTTA
This sequence comes from Bacteroidia bacterium, assembly GCA_035486275.1. Lineage (GTDB taxonomy): Bacteria > Bacteroidota > Bacteroidia > JABEUT01 > JABEUT01 > JABEUT01. The sequence goes on along the minus strand of DATHNG010000144.1, from coordinate 64,197 downwards.
TTGAAACACTATATGTTCCGGCCGAAATATTATTGATTGATGAAGTAGTTTTCCCATTGTTCCATAAAAAACTGTAGGGTATAGATCCACCGGTAACGCTATCAATAATTGCACCACTATTAGTACCATAACAAAGAATATTCACACTCCTTACATTTTGACGCATAGGTGAATATGCAGGCAAATTTACCCTGCCCGTATAAGCAACTCCATTTGAATCGGTAACCGTAACAAGGTAAGAACCTCCTGTTGTAATACCACTTATGCTTGATGTGGTAGCACCTGTAGACCATGAATATACATATGGACTTTTACCACTCCATTGAGGAACTGCAGTAAGTGTTTGACTTGTACATGCAGGTGTTGTAATATTTATTTTTACTCCGTCAACTTCCAATAGATCTACATACTGAGGATAACTACCATTGGTGCCGGTGAAAGTAACAAGGTTGGTAATAACACCTGAAGTTGTGCACTTGAATAAGTTGCCGTAGTTGGTACCATTTCCTCCACTGGTCGTTCCATATAAATTGCTATCAGAAGCTTGCACTAACCCACCATGAGGCATTTCACCATTGGCACCTGTGAAGTTAACCAGTGTAGTAAAAGTTCCAGTAAGTGAACACTTGAATATAGTTCCGTATCCCGATGCGCCACCATCAAAAGTGGTTCCGTATAGGTTTCCATCTATGCCTTGTATTACACCGCTTTGAGCATCTGCACCATTAACTCCATTGAAATCAAATAGGTCAATTACCGAATCAGCTCCTATAATGTATTTAAAAATTGCCCCGTAAGTAGGGTTTACACCTTGTGTTGTACCATATAAATTACCATCTGATGCCTGAATTAAACTTCCAAAAGGGTATGACAAGCTTCCTCCCGGAAAAGTAACTAATACTTTGTATTGCCCCGATAATGTAATACGGAACAATGCACCATACCCTGTAGAACCTATCTGATAAGTTACTCCATAAAGATTTCCATCGGTTGCCTCAATGAGTTTACCGTATATAGATGTACCGTTTGTGGTTCCAAGATTAACTAATGTATCAAGTATGTGAGTTAGGGGGTTATATCTGTAAATTGTACCGTTTCCGGTTATGCCACCACTATTCGTAGTTCCATAAAAGTTGCCATCTGATGCCTGAATAACACCAGCAAGCGGCCCCTTGCCACTTGTGTCAGAAAAACTTAAAAGAGTGGTTAGTGAATCAGTTAAAGTTAGTTTGTAAATTGTACCTCCATTAGAATAGCCTCCATCGCTTGTTGTTCCATATAAATTTCCGTCCGATGCTTGTGATAATCCACTCATTGGAACACTTCCTTCTGTTGACGATCCGAAATTAAAAAGAGGCGAAATACTACCTGAGGTCGTGCATCTGAATAATACTCCGGTATTTGAAGGCCCACCACCTTCGGTCATTCCATACAAATTACCATCCGATGCCTGTAAAAGAGAACCATTCGGGTAGTCTCCATTAGGGCCATTAAAATTAACCAGAAGGGTATACACACCCGATGTAGAACACTTAAATATACATCCTTCACCCGTACCACCTGAAGCAGTCATTCCATAAAGATTACCATCATTACCCTGTATTAGCTTTCCGTAAGGGCTATTGCCATTAGGCCCTGTAAATGTAACCAGGGTTGTAATACCCGTAGATGCTTTATACTTGAATATAGTACCGTCGCCCGCAGAGCCACCTGAGTTAGTCATTCCATAGAAACTGCTGTCAGCAGCTTCTATAACACCCAAAGGCCCCCTGCCGTTTGTAATATTAAAACTAGCTAATGTGGTTAATGCTCCTGCTAATGTGCACCTGAATATCGATCCATATCCTAAAGATCCGCCTCCTAATGTTGTTCCGTATAAATTTCCATCCAGTCCGAAAATGAGGTTGAGGTTTGGTTGAGCATTTCCGGTAAAACTATACAGCGCTTCTAATGTATCTTTCTTAATACTGTATTTAAAAATAGCTCCTTCACCCCCAGTCCCATACTGCATTGCAACACCGTATAAATTACTATCAGAACCCATTAAAAGTGTTCCTGCCTGGCTCCCTATCTTAGATGAATTGAAACTAACCAGGGGTATGATAGAGTCTGTTGTGATGTTATATTTAAACAGAGTACCGTTTCCATATACACCACCCTGGCTGGTTGTGCCATAAAGATTCCCATCGTAGGCCTGAACTAAACTTCCTAAGGGCTGGTAACCGGCATTCGCTGCTACAGTAAAGCCAGCAAGCATAGTATATGTACCTGATAGATCAATTTTAAAGATCGTACCATTTCCACTACCGCCCCGTGATGTCATTCCATAAAGGTTTCCATCTGATGCCTGTATAAGACTACCTAATGGAACAGTACCCGGATAAGAAGCAAATTGTTGAGTCAGTTTATATTGATGGCTCGATATATCATAAGTAAAAACTACCCCGCCGGTATTAACTCCACCCGATGATGTTGTACCGAACAGAGTTTGCGCTTGTATTAATTCTCTTGAGGCAATAACGCCAATCAGAATAAATAAATTTCGTATAACAGAAAAAGTAATTTGCTTCATGTGGGTTTTGTTTACAGTGATTCTCCCGATTAAATCAACTATTCGAATGTACTAATAAATACTGAACATGCATCGCGGGAATATTTCCTTATTGGAAAACCACAAGTACTCAGGTGGTTGAAAACTCAGCAGTTTTTCCGATAAATAAAACGTAGGGTTGGAGTAAATTTACCCAGCATAATAGTCAATAGTTGTCAGTACGCATATTATATGAACACTTTCGTTAAAATTTTAGCTATGGATGGAAAGGCTTTGATTGCCTCCTTATTAGAAATTGCATTTATTGCAAGAAAAAATATTGATTATTTTATAAATACGGTTTACAAAATAATGGTTTTTATGAATATTTACATATTGATTATCAAATACTTGACGGTTTACAAAATGAAAAAGTGTAAACCGTGTTTTAGCATAAATAATAAACTACTATTCCACCATTTTTGATAGCTAACTGATAAGCTAAAAGGCAGAATTATGAGAATCTTAAACAGTTTCTTATTTTTGTAGCTTATATACCCATAGACCTATGGAAAAAGTAGCAGAGAAAAAAAAGTCAGCCGAAAAATTCTCAAAGGATCAATACCTGAAATGGTATGAATCAATGTTATTAATGAGAAGATTCGAGGAACGTGCTCAACAGGCATATATTCAACAAAAGATCCGTGGGTTTTGCCATTTATATATTGGGCAGGAAGCAGTAGCTGCAGGTGCAGTTAGCGCAGTACGTGCCGACGATAATTTTATAACTGCTTATCGCGATCATGCTCACCCTATAGCTAAGGGTACAGACCCGAAATATATTATGGCGGAGCTATTTGCCAAGGCTACCGGTTGCTCAAAAGGTAAAGGTGGTTCTATGCACATGTTCGATGTTAAGAACAGGTTCTTCGGCGGGCATGGTATAGTAGGCGGCCAGGTTCCATTAGGTGCAGGAATAGCTTTTGCAGATAAATACAATAATAAGGACAGGGTTACCTTATGCTCAATGGGCGATGGTGCTGTACGCCAGGGTGCTTTTCATGAAGCGCTGAACATGGCCATGACATGGAAGTTACCTGTAATTTTCATTATTGAAAATAACCATTACGCTATGGGTACTTCAGTAGAAAGGACCAGTAACGTAACTGAACTGTGGGAATTAGGTAAAGCCTACAATATGCCTTCATTCCCTGTAGATGGGATGAGGTGCGAAACAGTACATGAAGCGGTTGCGGAAGCAGCTGAAAGAGCCCGTAAAGGTGAAGGACCAACATTACTTGAAATAAAAACATATCGCTACAGAGGGCACTCTATGAGCGACCCTGCTACTTATCGTACAAAAGAAGAAGTAGAAGAATACAAAGCAAAAGACCCTATCGAACATACGCTTGAGATACTTAAAAAGAACAAGTGGATAAACGATGAACAGATAGAAGCAACAGAACATAAAATAAAATTGCAGGTTGAAGAATCAGTAAAATTTGCTGAAGAATCTCCTTACCCTGATCTGGACGAGTTATATAAAGATGTATACACTCAGACCGATTACCCTTTTATAATGGATTAATGTTAAAACACATTTAATTATGGCGGAAATTATACGAATGCCCAAGCTTAGCGACACTATGACCGAGGGCGTAGTAGCACAATGGCACAAAAAAATTGGCGATTCAGTAAAGAGTGGTGAATTATTAGCTGATATAGAAACTGATAAGGCTACCATGGAGTTTGAGTCATTTCAGGAGGGCACCATACTTTATATAGGAGTAGAAAAGGGTAAGGCTGCCCCTGTAGATTCAATACTTGCTATTGTTGGTAAGCCGAATGAAGATGTGAAAGAATTGATTGCAAGCGATGCTAAAAAAGCACCGGCTGCATCGGAAACAAAGAAAGAGGAACCAAAACCTGAAACTAAGCAGGCAGAACAACCAAAAGTAGCAGCAAGTACTTCTGTTCCTGCACAACAGCCTGTTCAACAAACGCAAACAACATACACCACTAAACCTTCGGCTAGTGAAAATGGCCGCAGTAAAGTGTCTCCTTTAGCTAAAAAACTGGCGAGCGACCGTCATATTAATACCTCATTTATTAAAGGTAGTGGCGATGGCGGACGAGTAATTAAAAGAGATATTGAAAACTATGCGGGTGGTGCATCTCAATTTACCGGTGTAGAAAGTTATACCGAAGTACCAGTTTCGCAAATGCGTAAAACCATTGCGAAACGTTTGGCAGAAAGTAAATTTACTGCTCCCCATTTTTACCTTACCATTGAGTTGCTAATGGATGAAATGATGAAGGCCCGTGAATCAATTAATAGCGTTGCACCGGTTAAAATATCGTTTAATGACCTGGTGGTGAAGGCAGTTGCAACCGCATTGAGAAGTCATCCGAAAGTGAACTCTTCATGGAGGGGTGATGTTATAAGATTTAACCAACATATTCATATTGGTATTGCTGTGGCTGTGGAAGAAGGTTTGTTAGTACCAGTAGTTCGTTTTGCTGACGGTAAAACACTTTCACAAATCTCAACCGAAACAAAAGCATATTCACAAAAAGCAAAAGAGAAAAAGCTTCAACCAACAGATTGGGAAGGGAATACATTTACCATTTCTAACCTCGGCATGTTTGGTATTGAAGAGTTTACTGCTATAATAAACCCACCTGATGCCTGCATTCTTGCAGTAGGTGGTATAAAAGAAACTCCTATTGTAAAAGACGGTCAATTAATTGCAGGTCATACCATGAAGGTTACCCTGTCGTGCGACCACAGAGTTGTTGATGGCGCTACAGGTTCTGCCTTCCTCCAAACATTTAAATATTTAATGGAGAACCCGGTATTATTATTGGGAATGCAAACTATTTAACCTAACCGATTAAACTATTTACTCTTATTTACATCAAACTAAAAACAACAATATGAAAAAACTGATTTTAACGTTAGGAATAGTTATTGCAACTATATTTACAGCTACTGCTCAGGAAGCAAGAGGAGACAAACAAGCTGATAAGGTACTTGCTGAATATACAAGTGTAGCGCAAATAACTCCAGATCAGTCGGCTAAAATAAAGCCAATGATCGAGTCGTTTATAGCAACCAGAAAAGCAAATAAGGAAAAGTATGCGAACGATGCTGTAGGACTAAGAACAGCCAACAAAGAGAATAAAGAGAATTTTAAAGCACAATTGAAAACTGTTCTGTCAGAAGACCAGATCAACAAAATTGAGGAATATAATAAACAGAAGAGAGAGGAAAAAAGGGGTTCAAATAACCAGGAGTAATTGGAAAGCCCTTCGAGTATTCGAGGGCTTTTGTTTAACTTTTTTTATTAAAATACCCGTAATTCTTTAGGCCTATTATATACTTTTGTTTCAAGCCTATTGAATGAAAAAACTACTTGTATTTTTATTTATCTGCGTTTCTTATACTGTTCTTGCACAACAATATAGTGTACAAGGCCGTATCGTTGACAAACAAACAGGAGCCTCTCTTGCATTTGTTAACATGATTGTAACCGGACATCCGCAAATTGGTTCAACAGCAGACATTGATGGTAACTTTAAACTATCTGCATCGTTTCCAATCACATCTATCACCTTCTCTTATGTCGGCTATAAAGATCTGATAGTGCCTATTACAGATAATACCGATAAACAACACCTTGTTATAAAGCTAGAGGAAAACAGCTATAACCTGAAAGAAGTAACTATTTTGCCTGGCTTAAATCCGGCACTGCGGATTATTCAAAAGGCTATAGATAACAGTGATAAGAACAACCCGGAGAAAGTACATTCGTTTACTTATACGTCATATAATAAAATGTATGCTACATCTGATCTGAAAGCATCTGCCGATACTCTCAACTCACTTGATTCGCTTAAAAATAATACACCCACGGATACGGCAAAGAAACAGAAAGGTGGCTTATCAAAATTATTGAGGAAGCAATACCTCTTTCTTTCTGAGTCAATAGGCAAGCGCAAATTCTTGTACCCGGAACATAACCATGAAGACATAATTGCCACCCGAACCTCAGGTTTAAAAAATTCGCCTTTTGCTTTATTAGCAACTCAATTACAATCGTTCTCTTTTTATAAAGAAACCATAACCATTTTGAATGGAAGCTACCTTAACCCTATTTCAGATGCCGGTATAAAACGATATAATTATATAATTGAAGACACTACTTATAATGGCACCGATACCGTTTTTGTAATTTCCTATCACCCAAAGAAAGGAAAGAATTTTGATGGAATGAAGGGAGTTGTATATATTAATACGAATGGCTACGCATTACAAAACGTGCTTGCGCAGCCTATAACTGAAGACAAAACAATTAGTATACATATACAACAGAAGTACGACTATGTTAACCACAAACAATGGTTCCCTATTCAATTGAATACCGATTGGGTTTATAATAATATAACACTGAGTGATAGCACTCTTTCAAGCGGAAACACTGTTGTCAATCCAGATGACGAGCATAATAAGCTTAAGGTAGTAACGCGCAGTTATATTAAAGATATTGTGCTTGATACGGTTTTGAGAAAAAGAGATTTTGGCAGGGTTGAGGTTGAGATAAAAGACAATGCAGCGAAACAGCCTGATTCTATCTGGAACAAGTACCGTAATGATTCACTAACCCTCAAAGAAAAACATACCTATAAAGTTATTGATAGTGTTGGCAAGGCAGACCACCTTGACCGTAAATTGCAATGGTTTGAAGCGCTAAGTACAGGTAAATTAAGAATGGGATGGGCTGACCTCGATCTTGGCAGAATATTAACGTATAACGGGTATGAGAACATCAGACTTGGGGCAGGATTGCATACTAACAATGAAATATCAAGCTTTATTTCTATAGGTGGCTATGGAGCTTATGGGTTTGGAGATAAAGCTCTTAAATATGGTGGCGATTTAGGATTATTGTTTGATCCATACTCACATCTTAAACTCGATTTCGCTTATCAGAATGATGTGATAGAAGCAGGTGGTGTATCTTTTTATAATGACGATCATCTTCTCTCTACCGAATCGTATCATGATTATTTTATAAATAATATGGATAAGATACAAAAGGAGGAAATTTCTCTATCTTTTGATGCCTTACGTTATTTCCAATTCAATATGTTTGGCAATGAGCAAATAAGAACCGTTACTAATTCATACGAATTTGGCATAAGTAATGATAACTCGACTGTACTTTTTAATCAATTTAGTTTCACCGAACTAGGAATTAATATACGTTTTGCGTACCAGGAAAATTTCATGAAAACTCCAATGGGAATGATCTCTCTGGGAACAAAGTACCCGATAATATGGGCCAATATTACACATGGCTTTAATGGATTACTGAATGGACAGTTTGATTATATGAAATATGATCTTAAAATATCGAAAGTGTTTCACATTCCTCAAATTGGCAGCTCAGCCATATCAGTTCTGGCAGGTTATGTAAATGGTAATGTACCGTATACAATGCTTTACAATGCGAGTGCCTGTTATGAGCAATTTACATTGGCAGTAGATAATTCGTTTGAAACTATGCGACTCAATGAATTTCTTTCAAACAAATATGCAGATGTATTCCTTTCACACGATTTTGAATCCTTCTTGTTTCGGTCGAAGAACTTCAATCCGCATTTAAAACTTGTAACTCACTTAGGGTGGGGAATGCTTGACAATGCAGGTAATCATTACAATTTTCCTACCCCTATTGAAACAATGAACAAAGGGTTTTACGAATCAGGAATTGAACTAAATAATATATTGAAAATGAATTTTCTTGAACTTGGTGTAGGCACATATTATCGTTACGGGCCTTATTCTTTCAGTACTATTGGCAACAACTTTGCCTACAAATTCACTGCGTATATTGCTTTATAGTCACAACCGTAAGTTTGTTATTTTTAACCTTGCCAAATAACATAGGTAGAATAGAAATTGATGACCCGAATTTTTAAAGCTTTATTCGCAACGTATGCCGTTCTGGTAGCAATAATTTCTTGCATAATTGTAATACCTGCATATTTAATAATCTTCAATTTCTTTCCTAAAACCCGCGCTCCATATACGGCTCATAAATTGTCCAGGTTCTGGGCAAAATTTCTATTCACTTTCTTTTTCATTCGAGTTGATGTAAAAGGTAAAGAAAAAATTAAACCTGAACAGGCATATATATTTGTTTGTAACCACAGGTCGCAGCTTGATATTCCATTATTTGCACGCGCATGTACAAATACGTTCAGGTTTCTTTCTAAAATTGAGGTTACCAGGATACCTGTATTCGGTTACGTGGTTAAGAAATTATATATAACGGTGGACAGAAAGAAAAGAAATGACAGGGCAATAAGCTTTGATAAAATGAAGCACTCACTATTAAAGGAAAAGATATCCGTTATTCTTTTTCCGGAAGGAACCAGGAATCGCTCGCAAGAACCTTTGCTGAATTTTAAAGATGGGGCATTTAGATTAGCTATAGAGACTCAGTTACCCATTGCAGTACTTACTATTTTTAACACTGCGGAGTTTCTTCCGGCTGACGCATTTGAAATGAAACCAGGCATAGTCCGTGCAGTTTGGGACAACCCTATTGAAACTAAGGGGCTAACAATGGAAGATATTCCAATGTTGAAGGAAAAAGTCCGGAACATATTATTGAGAAATTCAGAACAAAAGAAGGCTTAGAACCTGATACCAATTACCAGTACATCATCCAACTGCTCATTATTGCGTTTCCATCCAAGAAACTCTTTCTCAAGCATTTTTTGTTGTTCAGGCATTTCATGTGAATGTATACTAAGCAGATATTCTTTAAACCGAGAGCTCATGTATTTCTTGTTTTTATCTCCACCAAACTGGTCCTCAAATCCGTCCGTAAACATATAAATCACGTCTCCTTTCTCAATTGTCAATTCATGATTTGTAAATGCTTTTAGTTGCTCCTGGCTTTGAAGACCAATTGCCTGCTTATCGCCATCATAGCTTGTAACAATGTTTCCACGTATGTGATACATTAGATGATTTGCTCCGGCATAGTTAAGTTTCATAGTCTGCGGGTTGAATGCACAAACCGACATATCCATTCCATCATTTATAACAATCTCATCCATTTTTTTATTAAGTGTCTGGACTACTTCCCTGTTCATATAATCAAGTACAGCACCGGGCGTATTTACTTCCGGTGAATTAACAGTTTGATTAAGTATTGTATACCCTACCAGGCTCATAAAAGCTCCGGGCACACCATGTCCTGTACAATCAACCACTGAAATTACATCAAGCCTTGCACCGGTTGATGCCAAATCATTATTTACCGATGACCTTACGGAAGTATGCCAATAAAAATCACCACTTACTATATCCTTCGGCTTATACAGAACAAACATTTCGGGGAATGACTGCTGCATTAAAGATAGGGACGGCAATATGGCATGTTGAATATTTTTTGCGTAGGTAATACTATCGATCAGATCTTTATTTTTTTGTTCAATAATATTGCTTTGCTGCTTTATTTGTGCCTGCAGGCGTAAGCGTTCACGTATATCACGGGCTGATATAAATATTACAACTTTACCGGCAAAATCTTCAACTTTGGCACTACACTCCACATCTATTCTTTCACCTGTTGCACTTATAAAAGGAAGATCAGAATATATCAATCCCTTCTTTTCATATACCGTAGCGATAACCTCCGAGCTTCTTGCCAGTTGATCCTTTGAATGAATATTAAAAATTGTTTTGTTTGTTAATTCTGCTAATGGATAACCAAGCATTTTCTGCGCAGCTTCATTGGCATACATTATTTTGCCATCAATAATATCTATCAGTAACAAGGTATCATTAATATGTTGAAAGAGCTGTTCATAGCTTCTATTTTCTTTTTTTAACTTTAAGCTACGAGCAAGCTGGAATATTGCAAATGCTGCAAATGCGCCCGAAATAATAAAAACTATATTACCTATATTATTCATTAGGCTTTTATACCATCAATTGATTGCAAAATAGGAAATATGTCGGCTAGTTTTACAACCTCACCTATTTTTTCAGGGTTTGAACTGTATCTTATTATTCCCTTCTTATCTATTAAAAAAGAGGCAGGTAATGGTACCTCCTTATCATCATTGTAGTTATTAGCATGTAATAAATGTTCTGCCTTAATTTTAAGCCTGTATAAATGTGTCACATTCAGGCCTGTATCAGCAAGAATATGAAAATCAAGCTTAAGTTCCTCCGCCATTTTACGGTTTACCCCCGTTGGATCAGGGCCAATGACTAATAAAAATACATTGTTTTCCCTGAATTGGGCACTTTCCCTCGCATATGTACGTAGCATTATATGGCACATTGGGCACCATTCTCCCCTAACAAATATGAGCAGGACATTGTTTTTTTCCTTAAAATCTGTCAAACAAACCTGTTCATCATTCTCGTTCTGAAGGCAAAATATCGGTGCTGGCTCTCCGGCAGCCAAGCCGTTACCTTTCTTAATCCTGAGCTTGATCTTTAAGCCATCGTAAAAAACATCGGCAATCAAAAACCCATTAGCGATAAAATATGCTAATGGAAATAATCTTGCATCAGAGCTTACCAGGTTTCGGTTTACCTTTATTTCAATTACATACAAAGCGATTGCGACTAAAAGAAAAAACGGTTCTATCCACAATTTCAATGTATGCCCAAGGTTTTCCATCCATATATTTCGTATCATAAGTGCAATGAATGGCAATAGAATATATGGAATTGATAGTTGAATTATACTACCTGAATAGTACAACGCAACTATGGCCTCAATATGACAAACTAAAATACTAATTACCGCTGTTTTGGATTGAGTGTAGACAAGAAATATATAAGAAGTAAACACAGCAATTGTGCAAAATGCATAAGCAGGAAAAAGCTCATTCCGGTATATAAGGAATGAAGCCATTATGAGGGCAATCATACCTAATACGCCAAATATTAATGCTACTTTCTTTTTCACAAATTCAATTTCAGCAAAGTTAAAAATTAAACAGACTTTTTTCTCACACTTTTCATAACCGTTGGGTTATATACGAACAATACCGGCTTATAGATTACCCGATAAAGTGGTAGTAAACCTTTTTGAAAGCAACGTATACTGAAGAACAACCCAAACAGCAATACATGGCACTGCTTTTAGGGCATACGGTAGTATATAAGAATCTCTTATAAATCTTGGAAATAAAGAAGTAGGAGAAAGAATAGTTAATATGAATACCGTAATAATAAGGAAATTGGAAGCCGCATTGTTTCCTTTAATTGTGTACCAGATTGCAACACCTAGAACAGCTACAATATAAGAAGGCGATTCGGCAATGTGGTTAAATATCATGGACCAAATAAGTATCGAACTAAGAATATACAACCTAAAATTCAGGTTAATAAACGATTTAAATCGAACGAGGGGAGTGCATAACAGCGCCGTTCCCAGCAACTGAATATATATTGAAGGAGGATTATAATGAAACCACGCTTTCAGCCAGCCCATTACAGACAAGGGCATATCTACATTGGGGTGAATACCTGTTTCTTCTGATCTATGGATACCCGTCATTACATTATACCAATTTTGGTACTGCCAAATAAATTGATCCAGTGAAATAAAGAGCAAAGGCAAAAACAAGAAAATTATAAACCAGAAAACAAAATATCCCAGAAATTTTATTTTTTGGGGATACATTAAAAACATAATTGCAGCTACAATTGCATATATTTTAATGAAGGTGGCTAACATTATACAAAATGCCGCTCTAGACATTTTCCCTTTTTCGAAAGCTGTAAATGAAAAAAGCATACAGGCTAACATTATAGCGGTTACCTGCATACTTTGTAATGACGTTATGTACTCAATTAAAATAAAGGCATATATAAATACCCTTTTCTTTTCTTCAAGAATTGGTAACGACCTGATAGCAAGGAATAACAACCCGGCACTAAGACCGCACCATAAAAATACTTGGGCCACAATTGGCAAATAGGTCAGTGGTGCCATTAATACTGCAAAGGTCGGGCTGTATAAATACAAATCACCATATTCGTTCCAATAATATATATACAAATTCTGCTCACAAATAAGATGTGAGAAGGCGGTTTTGAAAATAAGGTAATTATTGTAAAATTTGGGGCCTTGAATAACCTTTTGAAACCCTATCAATATTGAAACAACAACAAAAATCCAGAAGTAAGTTTTTTCTTCGAATAAAAACTGAGGTATTTTACTTTTTACTTTCTGTACTATACTATTTAGCGCCATTCCTTATATAATATTACAAAACTCCGCCGAACTGATAAATTTTCCCTTGTTCTTTAATGCTATTAAAAGTTTCTCGAACTTAAAAAGCAACTCATTACCTGAAACACTCTTCACATAAAACGGCAATTTATACTTTGAGATGTCTGCAAATTCCCAAGGGTGAAAATAGAGATTAAGGTAATTATCTTTCTCAAGTGTAGTTAATACCAACTTTGTATAAAATCCAGTAGGGAAATTTTTGAAGCTAATCCAGAACAAGGGTATCCTTAGTATTGTGGCTACTGATGTTGGTAATATTATAAGCCCAGAGCTCTGAAATGGTTTTCTTGCCTTATTGAAATTATTATACCTGCCTGGAATATAAGTGGGATTAAGAGAAGAGTCATACCTATAACCAGCTTTAGTTAATAAGGACATATCTACAGGCATTAACCTGGCCATTCGAAAACCATTTACTGTTGTACCTGTTATGTTTTGAAGAGCAATTTTAGATTTGAGGATATCATCGGGCTGAAATGATGAATGATAAAACCCATGTGAAGCAATTTCATGTTTCTCTGAAATTCTTTTAACGATCTCTTGTCTTGATTCTGCAAAAAATGCTGTTGTATAGAAAGTTGCTTTTATTTGATGCTTCTCCAAAAGTTCTAACAAAGGTATAAGGCCTTCCATAGTTACATCTAACTTCTCCTTTTCCGTCAATTTTTGGCCATATTCCTCCGGAATATCAAATTCCTCAAGATCAAAGCTTAATAGTATCTTATTATCCATTATATCTGCCACTTATTCTGTAAAATATCATCCTGATCAGGCTAAAGAACATACCAGGTGAATCGCGAATAACCTTTATAGTAGAAGGGCTATACCTATGCGCCTTATTAACCTTTGCAGGTATAAGTGCAACACTATACCCTTTTTGTTTGGCAATATAAAGTAACTCTGCATCGAACGCAAAATCGGTAATTATACTTAACCCGAACAATTTCTTTGCAACACTTCCTTTAAATCCTTTAATTCCAGCCTGTGTATCTGTAAAATCGAGCCCTAGTAAGAGTCTTGCGAGCCTATTAAAAATCTCCCCGGCTACAAAACGTTGTACTTTACGTGGGCTATTCTCACCAAGCTTTCTATTACCAATAACTATATCACTTGTTTTCAAGGCATCTATTACTAAATCAACATGATCCATAGAATAGGCCATATCACCATCATTAAATACTATATACTCTGAGTTTACTTCTTTTATTGCCTGTTTCAATGCACTTGCCTTACCCATATTCGCCCTTAATTCCAGCATTGAAATATTACCGATGTCTTTAATTCTTTCTTTTACAATATTACCGGTACCATCAGTAGACCCGTCGTTTATAAATAAAAAATAGAAGTCTGAATGTTTGACAGCGTATTCTTTAACTGCAACTATTGTCTGTTCAATTGTTTCAGATTCATTGTATAAAGGTAAAAGTACTGAGGTCTTATACATAAATATTAGCCCGCCAAGGTTAGATCTTGCGTATACAAAAATACAGCCTTCTTTTTATAAATCACATAAGTAGCAATAATTCAACTAAATAATAGCGTTACACTGGCATAATACTCCCGAAAACTCACTTTTAATAATATTTAACTGCTCCTGGCTGGATTTTTCGGGAAATGCTGCTTATATTTGATGTACTGAAATGAACTCTGCAAACAAGATACTTCTAGCCAAACTTGATGAATTTATTCGCAAGTATTATAAGAACCAACTTATAAGGGGGTTAATATATGCTTCTACATTATGTCTTTCTTTTTACATTTCCCTGGTTGTAGCGGCATATTATGGCAGTTTTAATATTCCACTTCGCACTACTCTTTTCTATCTGTTCTTAACCGGAAACCTTTTCATTCTCACCCGTTTTATTGTGATACCCTTACTAAAACTTTACCGTATAGGAAGTATTATCGGTTATGAAGAAGCTGCAATAATTATAGGAAAACATTTCAGTGAAGTTCAGGATAAACTTTTAAACTTGCTCCAATTGAAAAATCAGGCAGCAACTTCTTCTATGGAGCTGCTTGAAGCGAGCATTGAACAAAAAACTAAAGAGATTCGCCCAGTACCTTTTAATGTGGCAATAAATCTGGCTGAAAATAAAAAATACATCCGCTTCCTTATTATTCCACTTTTCGCAATCTTATTTATATGGTGGGGCCGTCCGGCATTAATTGGTCAGGGCACACAACAAATATTACATTATAATACACACTTTGCCAAAGTGGCGCCATTCCAATTTGTAATTGAAAATAAGAACTTAAATGCGATAGAGGAAAAGGATTTTACGCTAAAGCTAAAGTTAACCGGTAATGAAGTTCCTGATAATGTTTTTATAGAATATCAGGGTAGTAAGTTTAAAATGGATAAACAAACTGCTGTTTCATTTCAATATGTATTCAGGAATGTTCAACAGGATATTAATTTTTCTTTTACTGCATCTGAATTTGGATCCGATGAATATAAATTAAATGTTTTCCCGAATCCGGTGCTTGTAAATTTTAATGTAAAACTTCATTATCCTGGATATACTGGCAAAAAGGATGAAACCCTACATAATACAGGTGATATGGCCATTCCTCAGGGTACAGTAGTAAGTTGGCAATTTAATACCCGAAATACGGATAATGTTCGACTTCGCTTTAATGATTCTGCAAAAGTGCTTACCCCTACCGGGCAAGATATGTATTCGATCAGTCGAAGGTTTATGCAAAGTGGTAATTATTCCATTGCTACTGTAAATAAATTCCTGACTAACCAGGATTCAGTAAAATATGCTATCCAGGTTATTCCCGATCTGTACCCAGCAATTGAAGCAGAACAAAAACAAGATTCTCTTTCTTCAAAGCACCTTTACTTTAACGGATCAATAAAAGATGATTATGGATTTTCAAAACTTGTATTTCATTATAGAATTTACACTGCGCAGGATTCATCTGCAACATCAGGGATTTCACGTATGACTGATATAAGCATCGCCAATAATGTATTACAGCAGCCGTTTTATTTTTATTGGGATATGGATACTTTAAATATGGCACCTGGTACACAGATTGAATATTATTTTGAAGTATGGGACAATGATGGAGTTAATGGCGCCAAATCGACCAAAACTACAGTAATGTATTATAAAGCACCAACGCTTGATCAAATACAGAAGAATACAGATGATAATAACAGTAAGACAAAGAATGACTTAGATAAAACTATACAGCAAGCCTACAGCCTCGAAAACCAAATGGAACAGATGCGGGCTGATATGTACAATAAAGAAGAGCTTAACTGGGCTGATAAAAAAAAGGTAAAGGACTTGTTGAACCAGCAAATGGAATTGCAAAAAAAGGCTGAAGAGCTTAGCCAGCAAAATAAAAAGAACAATGATAAGCAATGGGAATTTCAGAAAAAAGACTCTGATCTTGTTCAGAAACAGGAGGAAATACAGAAGTTGTTTGACCAACTTGCAAGCGATAGCCTGAAAAAGAAAATTGCCGACCTGCAAAAGATGATGGACCAGATGAATAAGAACCAGGTACAACAGGAGCTTGATAAAATGGCGATGAATAACCAGGATTTGAAAAAGGAATTAGAGCGCACGCTAGACCTGTTCAAACAAATGGAATTCCAACAACAGCTCACACAAAATATTCAGCACCTCGATTCACTTGCAAATAAACAGGAGAAGCTAAGTGAACACACACAAGCGAAAACGCAACCTAATAGTGAACTGCAAAAGCAACAAGATGCTTTAAATAAAGAAATGCAGGATGCTGCCAAAAGCCTGGAAAATCTTCAAAAAAAGAATGAACAATTATCGGACCCCACTGGATTTAAGACACCGGAACAGCAAATGCAAAGTGCCCAGCAACAAATGCAGCAGAGTAGCCAGCAGTTAGCACAAGGCAAGAACAGCAAAGCATCGCAATCGCAACAAAAAGCTGCACAACAAATGCAACAAATGGCTAGTGATATGAAGAAGTTCCAGCAACAGGAACAAAGCCAGGAAGAAGAAGCTGATGAAAATTCTTTACGTAATATTCTGAATAAATTACTTGATCTTTCATTCGCACAAGAGGACCTAATGGCCAAACTAGGTTCATCGGGTACTAATTCGCTGCAATACTCAGATGTAGCTAAGAAACAAAAGGAATTACAGGACAATGCAAATAGTATTGCAGACAGCCTTTATAAATTAAGTAAACGTACTCCTGAGCTTTCAAGAATAGTAAATCAGGAAATGGATAAGATTAATTACAATATGAAAGAAGCTGTAAGTGAACTTGAGGAGAGGCAAGGGTTTTCTGCAAGCAGCCGGGAACAGTACTCAATGACATCGATAAATAACTTAACGCTAATGCTTAATGGAAGCCTGGAAGCCATGAAAGCAGCAAGTAAAAATGGCTCACCAGGTAGTGGAAGTTGCAATAAACCAGGTGGCAAAGGCAGTAAACCATCTATGTCGCAGATGAGGGCTATGCAAGAACAGATGTCGAAGCAATTAGACCAAATGAAGGCTATGATGGGTAAGCAACCGGGGCCGAAACAAGGACAAGGTGGAAGTGAACAAATGAGCGAACAATTGGCAAAAATGGCAGCACAGCAGGAATATATCCGTCAAATGATGCAACAGTCAGAAGATCAGTCTTCGCAAAACAAAGGAGCGGGTGAACTTGGCAACATGGCAGATGAAATGAATAAAATAGAAGAAGATATTGTAAATAAGCAAATTACAGACGCCACTTTACAACGACAACAGGATCTTGTAAAGCATCTTTTAGACTATGAAAAGGCTGAAAAAGAAAAAGGGCAAGAGCCTGATTTTCAGTCTCATGTTGCAAAAAAACAATATTTTGGTAACCCAAACCCGTTTTTTCAGTATAATAGTCAAAAAAGCCAGCAAAATGAGTTGCTCAAAACTGTGCCGCCGGACCTTAATTCATTTTATAAAGGAAAAGTAAATGATTATTTTAATTCGTTCCAGGAATGAAGAAGAGCTCCACTACTAAATTAAAGGCGGTAAAGAAGAAAACTCCGGCCAAAAAAACTAACCCAAAGAAAATGCAAAATCAGCAGTTAGAATTAGACTCAGCATCTGAAAGCATACATATTGTCGAAAAACTTATTGATGCCATTTGCGCTAACTACAAGGTAAATGAGGACCACTATGGGAATATTTTAGTTGCGGTTACGGAAGCGGTGAATAATGCCATTTATCACGGTAATAAAGCAAATCCTGTTAAAAAAATATATGTCACCTTCTCTTCCAATAATAAGGCAATTTCATTTACAGTACGTGATGAAGGCGAAGGTTTTGATTTCAAACATTTACCTGACCCTACTGACCCCAAAAATATAGATAAGCCTTCAGGCAGAGGGGTGTTTTTAATGCACCGTTTGGCCGATGATGTGAAGTTCTCTGAAAAGGGCCGTTGTGTTTCATTAAGTTTCGATATTCTTGCCAACTAAAGTCTGCTTGTGCCTTCTCCTACAATAATATTCCAAAGCGAGGAAGATTTTAATTTCTCAATAAAGGAGGAGAAAAAAACAAAAGACTGGATTAAAAAAATAATTAAACAGGAAGGAAAAACCTGTGGGCAATTGTTTTATTTTCTCTGCACGGATGAGCATTTGCTGAATATCAATAAGGAATTCCTTAACCACAATACCCTTACCGATATAATTACTTTTGATTATACCGAGAAGAAAACTATTTCGGGTGAAATATTTGTAAGTATTGACAGGGTTAAGGAAAATGCTAAAAAATTTAAAGAACCCTTTCCGCAAGAACTACGACGTATAATCATTCACGGTGTACTTCACCTATGTGGGTACGGCGATAAAAGTGTTGCCGCAAAAAAAATAATGCGCAAAAAAGAGGATGAGGCATTGAGCCATTTTAAGAACTGAGTCTCCTTTCCGGTAGAGTTTTACGTTCATAACCATTCATTGTTAATAAAATTTTATAGTGACCCTTATTGAAGGGCTTCGCTGTATTACTTTTGCACGCATAAAACCAAACACACACCGTTATGAAAAAGCTATTATTTGTTGCCCTTGTTTCCGGAGTTGCTTTAGCTGCCTGCAAAGGCGGAGATAAGAATGCTGATGCTGATAAAGCAAAGGATTCAATTGCAGCAAAGAACCACGCTGACTCTTTAATGAATGCTGCTAAAATGCAACATGCAAAAGATTCAGTTGCTGCAATGCCTAAGGACACCACTAAGAAGGCTGATACAGCTAAGAAAATGTAAAGAAACAAGGCCGAAAGGCTTATTTCAATACTATTTTGTTACTGTATACTCACATAAAAAAAGCCCTGGCATGTGTCAGGGCTTTTTAGCTTTAAAAGGTACTTTTTAACCATTACTGCCATGAAAAAATACATAACCATTCTTGCACTTGGTACAGCATTGTACCTGTCTTCATGTGTTCCACAAAATAAACTCATAGACGAACAGAATAAACGGAAAACTGCTGAAGCTGCGGCGGCGGCGGCCAAAGCTGCTGACCAGGATTGTGAAACAAAAAAGACTGAAATGCAAACCAAACTTGACCAGTATCAGAAGAGTGTTACCAGCCTGGTGCAGGATACGGCTATGTGTGGAACCAGCTATCGCGATATGACATCGAAATACGATAAGCTTAACGAAATAAACGAAGAGCTCCTTTCAAAGTATAACCAGATGCTGAAAGGCAGCCAGGATGACGCCCAAAAGCTTTCCGGCCAGTTGCAAACTACCGAAACTCAACTACTACAGAAGCAAGATCAGCTTAATACCTTACAAATGCAACTGGATAAGGAGAAAGCCCACCTAGATTCCCTTAACATTCAACTACAACAAAGAGAAGCCAAGGTAAATGAACTGAAAAACATACTAAAGAGTAAAGATGCCGCTGTCGATTCATTAAAACACATGATACAGCACGCGCTTGAAGGCTATGCAAATGATGGAATCAGTGTATATGAGAAGAACGGTAAGGTGTATGTATCAATGGATGAGAAGCTGTTATTTGCCAGTGGTAAAACAGAAGTGCAGGCTGGTGGTGTAAAAGCATTACAGAAGCTTGCACAAGCCCTTGAAAACAATCCAGATATAAATATAAATGTAGAAGGTCATACCGATGATCAGGCTATGCACGGTTCAGGTGAGATAAAAGACAACTGGGACCTTAGCGTAATGCGTGCCACATCTGTAGTTAAGATATTACTGCAGGATTCTAAAGTTGATCCGCACCGTATTTCAGCATCAGGTGTTAGCGAGTACGATCCTGTTGATGCGGGTAATGATGCGGATGCACGCAAGAAGAACCGCAGAACTGATATTATCCTTACACCTAAGCTGAACGAGTTGTTCAAGATTTTGAACGCTCAATAAGAGCAGCAATTACCGGGCATTCCTAAGTACAGCGTAGTTCTTATACTCCAGAATATAAATGGCGCTATTATCATAGCCGCCCGTATCTCCAACTCGTTTCATATCAATGCAGGTATGTACTCCATTATATTTTGTGTCCGATAAGTGATTCTGCATATCAGTGCCATATTTACCCAGCAACCCAATATAAAAATAAGCTATATCAAACCCCTGGCAAGCATAATAGCTTGGTTCCGTATAGAAGTTACTACGGTAGGTTCGTATAAATCCCTTGGTGCAGGAATCAGAATAGTTCACATAATCATTTGATGGGAAATGGAAGTTCAGTGTATCAAGGTCAGCCATGTCAAGGTTATCGTTATTGAGCCAGTTGTGCATACCAAATAATACTATTGAATCATCGTCAGCATACTTTGAATTAGCAAGCCTGTTAACCAGCTTAGCTACAAACGATGCGCCCTGATAAGGAACAACAATTACATTGTTCTTGTTCGGCTGAATCTTCTTCCCCATTATTTCGAGGTTATCTGAATAATCGGCAACGGTCACAGAGTCTTTTTCGCCATACACCTGCATATTGGCCGTATAGCGTTTTTTGAAGTTCTCAAAATAAACTTCATCCGCTGCGTCTCTGTGGTGTAGCAGGATCACGTTGCTCTTACTATAATGAGCCGTAACAAAGTCAGCCATCTTTTCAATTTCAGTAACTGATGATGGCGTTACCTTGCTGGCAAACGCATTGGTCTGTACTACCACATTATCCGATACAATGGGAGACACAATAGGTATGTTATGCATAGCCGCATACGCTGCAACCTTTTTAAAATGTGCCGTTGAGGGAGGGCCTATAATAAGGTCTGACAAGGCAAAGGCAGGGTCTTTCAAAATTGAATCGAGCCTGTATGCAGAAGTGTCGGCTGTGGATGTTATGTTGTACAAATGGAGGTCAACGCTCACTCCTTTCTTCTCCAATGAATCAAGTGCGATCATAGTGCCCTGATAAAAGTCCGATGATATTTGAGAATACAATGGCAGCTGCTCAGTTCCATCAAGCAGGCGATTCATTTTAATAGTATCAGCATTTTCAGAAGTAAATGGCATTATAAGCGCCACATTGTACTTGTTCTTTAACTTGGCTCTGTCAACCACAGCTATTGGTGTTGGCGTTACTGTTTGTGTTAATACCGGCTTTGGTGGCATTATAATAGGCTGGTTATTTACTACCTGTTTCTTTGTCGTATCAATATGTTGCTGGTTCACCAGGTTCTTAAATGCTTGCCTTTCTTTGGCGGTATCCTTTGATGGGGCAGTTTGTACAATGGTCTTCTGCACCGGTGTAATGGTTGGTGTTACAACCGGTGTTGGTGTTTGAACTGTCTGCTGTGATGCACTATGTGGCGCAGGAATCTTCAGGTTTTGCCCTACTAACAATCCTTTTGCTTTCAAATCAGGATTCAGGCTATCTAATAAAGAAATGCGCGTATTGTATTGCTTGCTTAATGAATACAATGTTTCTTTTGCAACTACCTTATGATAAATATACCCTCCCTGTGTTTTATCTCCGCTTGCCTCAGGAAGCGCAGTTGATGCGGAAGCCAAAGGGATCCGCAAGGTGTCTCCTGCCGAAATACCCTCCATTGCTTTAGGGTTCTCCATTACAATATCGCGTGCCGCTACATTATAATCTTTCGAAAGACCATATACCGTTTCACCCTTTTTTACAATGTGCTGATAGAATTTCTTACCATTTACCGTAACGCTTTTATCATCTGCGTTCTGCGCAAAGGCTTGCCCTGCAAACAGAACAAGAATAAACAGTATGAATTTAATTCGCCTCACTATTCCCACTCAATAGTTGCTGGCGGCTTCGAGCTTATGTCGTATACCACGCGGTTAATACCTCTAACCTTATTAATTATTTCGTTCGATATCTTAGCCAAAACTTCGTATGGTAAATGGCACCAATCTGCTGTCATTCCATCTGTTGAGCTAACAGCACGCAAGGCAACTACATTTTCGTATGTACGTTCATCGCCCATTACACCTACCGACCGCACCGGTAACAATATAACACCCGCCTGCCAAACCTTATCGTACAGCCCTGCAGACCACAGATTTTGTATGAATACTGCATCAGCTTCCTGCAGCAGTGCCACTTTCTCAGGTGTAATATCGCCAAGTATACGAATAGCCAAACCAGGCCCCGGGAAAGGATGACGGCCAATCAGGTTCTCATCCATATTGAGTGTTTTACCTACTCTGCGTACCTCATCTTTAAAGAGAGAACGAAGTGGCTCAACAATTTTAAGCTTCATATAATCGGGCAGGCCACCTACGTTGTGGTGCGATTTAATGGTCATCGACGGGCCTTTTATACTTACCGATTCAATAACATCGGGGTATATAGTGCCTTGTGCCAGCCACTTCACATCCTGTATCTGGTGCGCCTCGCGGTCAAATACTTCTATAAAAACACGGCCAATGGCTTTCCTTTTTTTCTCAGGGTCTTCAATACCGGCAAGGGCTTCGTAAAAATGCTTCTTGGCATCAACACCTTTCACATTCAGGCCCATGTGCTTGTATGATTCCAGTACGCTTTCAAATTCGTTCTTACGCAATAAGCCATTATCTACAAAAATGCAGTACAGGTTTTTACCAATTGCCTTATTCAGCAATACCGCTGCAACCGATGAATCTACACCACCCGATAAGCCAAGCACTACCTTATCATTTCCAATTTTATCTTTCAGTTCTTTTACCGTTGTATCTATAAACGATGCCGCTGTCCAGTCCTGTTTGCAACCACAAATACTAACTACAAAGTTCTTCAGCAGCTTGGTACCTTCGGTTGTATGGTACACCTCAGGGTGGAACTGTATACCATACGCCTTTTCGCCATTGAATGAGAAAGCTGCAGCCTCCACATCTTCAGTGCTGGCTGTTAACTTAGCTCCTTCAGGTAATTGCAATATTGAATCGCCATGCGACATCCATACCTGTGTTTGAGCGCTAAGGCCCGTAACCAGTTCATTTTTGGCATCGACCAGTTTCAAATGTGCCCTGCCATATTCCCTGCTGCTGCTCTTACCTACTTTACCACCCCACTGGTATGCCATTAGCTGTGCCCCGTAGCATACCCCCAATAACGGAAGCTTGCCACGTATATCGTTGAGTTGCAGCGAGGGAGCATCCTTATCATGCACTGAAAAAGGGCTACCCGAAAGTATAATGCCCTTTATATTGGGCATGCTTTTCATAGCCTTATCAAAGTGGTTAAAGGGGTGTATTTCGCAATACACATTCAGTTCACGCACCCTGCGGGCTATCAGCTGGGTAAATTGCGAACCGAAATCGAGTATTAAAATGCTTTCTTGCATCAGGGCGTTTTGGGCTGCAAATATGCAATTAAATTGCCTATTTATTGTCTAAAATTTTGGGCTTCCGCTACCCGTCAATATCATTCCTTATTTTGGGGCTTCCTTAGGCGGGGCGTCATTTGCTCCCTGCTTGCCTGTGTTTCCTATACTCGCATCATTTGCAGCTAACCCGCGCCCACCTTTTACCTATTTCAGCATGAGTACAATGAGATTACGTTTTACTTCTCCCTAAAGGAGAAGAACTGACAGGCGGCCAGCAAAGGAGAATGCAGCAGAGCGTAATGAGCCGGTCACGACCCCAAGGAGTGATTGCCTTCGGCTGTCTTGACTTTTTAGTTCTTTTATTCACATCGCTAATAATTTCAAAGGAGTTCATGCTTGCTAAAGCAGGTGTGTCAAGACAAAAGAACATATTAATTGCGATTAACTCGTGCCGCAAACTACACCTATTGTCATGCTGAGCCTGTCGAAGCATCTGCCACTTACCGCCCCACCTCATTTCCTCCCCTAAAAGGGAGGACGTTACTTTCTGCATAAAGCATCTTTATTCCCTTCATTCATAATTCATAACTCAAAATTCATAATTAGATGTTCACCCCGCCCTTATATAACTCCTCGTAGTTTCCTCAATGGTCTGAGTAGCAACCTCCTTGAGCTTCTCAAATATCTCATCTATCTCCTGGTCGGTCAGGCGATCAAGATTGACATCGCTGCTCTCGGCACGTACTTTACCAAGGCCATAGGGTAACATCTCAACATAGAATTTTATTTTGTCCTTACTGGGCATGGTATTTATTTCTTCAACTACGGCTTCAAAATTATTGACCAGGAAATTCTCTATCATTTCCCGCAATTGCTTTTTTCGTTTGTTCTGCGAACCTACAGGCCTGCCCTCAGGGTTGCCTGATTCTCCTTTTGTAAATGGCATTGTATTGTATTTCTTATCATAAAGCGAATCAATAATGATTCTGCTTTATTGATTTGTTCTTGTCATAAAGCGAATCAGTACGATTCTGCTTTATCGAGTGGGTTTAATAATACAAAGTTAAAAGCAGGGCTACCTTTTTATTCCGAAATAGTGATGTGTTTTTCAACAACCTGAAAATTCACCACCCCATTCCCTACTTTCCCCAAGCGGGGAAAGCGTTACAGTACCTATGTATTTAGCCTCCCCGCTTTGGGAACCCCGAAGGGCTCATGAACTCCGTTGAATAAAATGTAATGAGTGAATAATGTTGGAGGGGCGAAACCACAAAGCGCACAAAGAAACAGCCCACAAAGGCCACAAAGTTTTACTGCCAACTAACGACTATCGACTAATGACTGTTCATTGATAATAACAATAAATAACAATAGAATGTTTTGCTAAATTTTATAGCAGGCCATACACTTTAATAATTGAATATCAATTATTTATATATAAAAATGATTGCTAATTTCCTTTCGTGTCAGAATGACAGGGATAGCCATTCTAATTCTTTGGAAACATGATATAATTTTTAACTACCACCCTAACACTATATAGTTTAACTATCGAGGACCCATGAATCTATCTCCATTAAAATGAATCATATGCTCAGGAGTATCTGCTAGCCATACCTCTGTTTCCCATGCTATTTTGCTTGAATGCTTCCTGAATTCCGCAAAATCAGGAAAGGCCGTAACATATATTTTTCCTGCCTTACAATCTTTCAAAAACTCCTCGAGCTCTACAATTCGTTTGGGTGAGACAGGGCCATGTGATGTAACGGCTTCAATTAAAAACAGCCAGTTTTTACTCTTATCATAAATAATAACATCTGGCAATTTACTATGTTGATTAACTGGAATTCCTAATTCTTTCAATACCTTATGGTCAACGTGCAAATCCTTTTTAGCAGTATCGCCTAAATATATTACAGAACCTCCATTTGTAAAACGAGCAGCAAAATCATGAACAATTGCTGCCTGAACTTCATTGTGTTTCCCAGCGGAAAGTTTTAAGACCTTACCATTACTAAGTTTAACTGGAATTAAAATCTGTTTTCGTTCCTTTTTATATTTCTTCGATAGAGATCCTTCATCCGCTATAAATTTACCAACCGCTTTTCCCCAATTTTTTGTTCCAAAAGTCTTGACTACATCAAGTGCACTTTGTGTTAATGCATAGTGAGCATTCGGACTATTTACAGGCAACTGCGGATTATCAGGATTATAATCGGCAATTCTGGCTTGAACAAATTGATGCAATACTTGCCTGCGAAAAGTTTCACGAGTATTTGGCGCATACTCCTTTTCATAAACATCACTTACAAAAGCCATAATACCCTTTGTAACCTTTTGACTTACCTTTGTTGCCTTACTCCACTTATCACTTGGCTTAATACGGCATAACGCAAGTAGAGTGTATGCTGAAATTTCATTCTGTTGGGCTGCAGGCAAACCTAACTCTTTTAGTATCTTCTTTGCTTCATCTAGTTTACTCATACAGGCTTGTTGAAAGTTCAAATTGTTCAATTACTATTTTATTTACATTTTCAACTGAAAAATCATTTGAAATAATTACTATATCGCCTATTTCTTTTATTATTTCTAATGGCGGTAAAGGTATTTCTCTTAGTTCCGTTGCACTAACATTGACATTCCCATTAAAAATCCTAAAAAAAGAATCAAATAGAGTACTGTTCAAAAGCGCACATAGTCCAACAACCTCATTCCTATCCAAATGCCCTTTAGGACGATAAATATAATTCACCTTATTCTCTACACCAATGTATTCTGATTTAATGAAACTAGAGAAATAAGGCGCGGCAACCAAGCGACTCTTATCATCCTTACTACTGAATCGTCTTAATAATATATAATTCTTATTGGGAATCAATATTGCCTTTGAATCATTTTCAATTCTTACATATTGTCCTTTGTTAGGTTTTGTCACGGGCCATTCAAGTGCCATTTGTTTTACGTTATGTAACCAGAACAATGGGGCAAGGAAAATAGTACCGTTTTGATAATTTTCTTGAATATATTCTTTGCTCCTGAATGCCACAACTGGTCCAGTTGATATTTGAATATTACATTTATTCAAATTACTATTCCAGTTCTTGAAAATATTTATGATCGATTCTTCAAAATCATTGGTAGGTAAATAAAGAATTCTTTCATTGGAAGCCACATCAACCAGTATCTTTTGCTCAAATATTTTGACTTCTGGTGTAAGGATATCACTCAAACCTTGAGATGAAGAAACTGCAACCTTATGCTCGGGGTTATTTCTTCTCTTACGCTTACCCTTAATGATTACTGTTTCCTGTAATACCTTATCCCTCGTGAATGTTTCTTTACGAGAAACAAATAAATGCACGTTATCAATCTCAATAATTTTAAAAAAATATTCACGAAAAAGTTTGAAATAACTTCCTGAAGCATAGCTTCTGGGAGTAATAAATATTAGCTCCCCATCTTCTTTAAGTAGTTTTGCTGAAATAGCCATAAAGATGGCATAAATATTAGGGTGGCCATTAACAACTGCCTTCGCCGCAATTGCACGTTTATCCTCAATTGGTAATTTAAAATATGGAGGATTAGAAATAATTATATCAAATAGCTCAAGATTGTCTGAAAATATACTTTGATTTTGGGAAAGGCAAGTAGCATTTTCTAAAATAAAATCATCCGTATTTAGTAAATACCGGAAATTAATTTTTTTTGAAAACAACCATTCTCTTAAATATTCCAGCGATTGCTTTGAAAAAGGAACTAAGTCATTATCCGTTTCATAGGCAACCAACTCTATTGATTCCAAATTACTACTAGTAACAAGGTTCTCGATTAAAGCACAAGACAAAATAACTGTTCCACAGCCTGGGTCAAGAATTCGTAGGGAAGAATTTGTGGAGCTAGCAAAAGAGCCCATTAGTCTAGAAATCTCTATCGGTGTAAAGAATTGTCCTTTCTCTTTTTTATGCCCTTTTTTTACTAATGAAGTATAATGAATTCCTAACCTATCAGCAAAATGACTCGGTAGCTCATTAGCTAAAGGATATAAGAATTTACTCTTTATCATTTACGTTTAATCGATTAGGGTTAGATTAATTCATTACTCTACAAATGTACTGATAAATAAAATTCAATTTTAAGAACTCTTCTTTCCCCTGATGTTTATCCTTATAAGGCCAAACGCTGCAGATACATTGCCATTAGTAGGCTTACCCAAAAGTGTAAGTACATCGGTAGTACCAAAATACATTTGCACCGTATGGCCTGCGCAAAGTGAAACACCCAGTGGAACAGAAGTTCCGTAATAGGTAGTAGTGGCAATACCAATATTAAATATCAGAACTTTCCATACACCTAGTTGTGTACCCAATGCAAAATAAGGTCCGGCTAAATTTCCAATAGCATTGTTGAGCGGAAAAATAATATCGGATGACAGCGCTACCCGTTTCGAAATTTGATATGCTGCGCCAACGCGTAACTTGGTTGGTAGCATCATAGTTACATCGCTATTCTTCTTAAAATCAATTACCTTATTGCTATCCAGTTTATCTATGGCTTTACCAATATTGTTCAAGCCAAATATGGCTGTGTCGGAAATAGTAAATGAGCTTTGGTGCCATGTAATGGCACCTATATCGGTTGCTGAAACCCCGAATGTCCATTTTTTGTATGTAGCGCTCAGCCCCAGGTCAGCTGCCAGGCCACGGCCCGGGTTTGTTGCTGACAAAGGTGTAAATGCGGGAAAATTTTGCTGCAATGCATAATCGGCATTTATACCTTCATTATCTACATTGCCATTGAAATAGGTTTCACCCCAAATGTATTTAAGGCCAATACCACCATATACTTTAAAAGCATTGCTATCGGCTTTCTGCACGGTATCATTGCCTTGCCCCAGGTAATTTAAATAACGTACATTATAGTTCACATAATAATCATCATTGGCTTTGCCTGAGCCGCCAATCTCAAAAAGCTGCCTGCCAAAATCTAAATTAAACTCCCTGTATTGATATAGTGATAATGATGTACCAATTAATTTCCGTAAAGCTGTTGAGTCGCTTATATGCCCCTTTTGTGTAATGAGTGTAGCGCCACTTGGGCTGATACTGAAATTACTGACCAGCTTATCATTCACACTTATGGCAAAGGTTCCTATCTTATTTACCTTTAATGAAAAAGCAAGCCAGTTAACATCAGCAAACAGGTTTATCCCGTGGTTTACATTTAATATTTGTTTGGCCGTATTAGGCTGATTAGTATCGCCACTGTGCATCATAGTATTTACACCCTTCATACTCAAGCCTGCAGATTGTATGCCCACACCCAGGTTAAGAAATGAAAATGAAACCAGGTCGGTACTCTCCCACCCCATATTAGCGGGGTTTACACCAATTGCTTCCCAGTCGTTTGCCGTGGCGGTTATAGCACCGCTTTTTGCTGAACCAACCGGCAGTACATATTCAACCTGCGACCATAAGATTAATGGAGAAAGAAAAAGAATACAATAAAGGAATGTACTTTTTCTCATGGAGGTTTTAATACCTCATAAAACGCAGTTTAGCCTAATAAAGTTACGGTTTGCGACAGAAAGAGGCTTATTCCTCGGTTATAACAGCCATTTTATACTCAAAAGGGTTAAATTCCTTTCTGAGCAAGTCTATAAACTCAGCACCATATTGCAGGTAAAACGGAATAAAACTATCATGTCGCTCCTGCAAATTACCATCAGGGAAAAGTTTTTCCTTGATCTTCCTTATCTGGTTAACAGAGGTTTCATCCTTCTGTTTTTGTACACGAACAAGTTTGGTTTCAATAACCTTTAAGGCGTTGTATTGTTTTTGCAATTCGGCATCGGCAGTTGCAACAAGCGTAGGGTCAATGGTTTTTATTTTCTGAGAAATTCCATCATACACCTGTTTCAATTGTTCCCGCTCAGCCTCAAACTCAACCTCATTATTATTCGTCACAAATCCTTTTACCAATTCTTCAGTATCACCAAAAATATTCTTCGCGTTCAGTTTCAATTTTTCCATTTTGCCTGCAGTGCCTTTATCAATTATCACAGCAAAGTTGCGTGACATAAGCACAGGAAATTGCGCTTTATGATAATCGAAACTTGCTTTTAATTGCAACCAGTACGCTACTTCAGCCGGGCCGCCTATGTATGCAATGTTTGGCAAAATGATTTGCTGGTACACAGGGCGCAGCACTACATTCGGGCTGAAGCGTTCAGGATGCTGCTGCACTTCCGCAAGTATCTGTTCTTTTGTAAAATTCAATCCTGCATTTACAACATGGTAATTCTCTCCTTGCTTTTCAATGCGGTTACGCCCCTTCTCATTTACATAAAAAAGGTTTATCTCCCTGGCATGAATTTGCGGTTCAATACCAAACGCTGCAAGTTCTTTATCGGTTGCCGTTACTGCTTTAAATGAGCCCTGGTTAATAAGTTCATCGGTTATTACCGGTACAAATAGTTTCTTTAGTTCAGCATTATCGGGGTCAGCTATTACCAAACCATACTTTCCGAAAAGCGCGTTTACAAAATCAAATGTTGCATCGCCTAAGTTCTTCTTTCCACTATATGCTTCAGCTACTATTTTTTTTAGTTCAGTTGCTTTTTCGTTCTCGCCCATTATCGAAAAAAGTCCCTCCAAAACGGGTGCCAGTGTCTCGATCGATATCCTTCCAACAGGCCCTCCGGAAAGGCTATCAGCGCTCCACTCTACTTTTTTACCATAGAGGTATGTGTGGTTTATTTCTGCAAAATCGTGGTCCTCACCGGCCATCCAATACACCGGTACAAAATTGTATTGCGGATATTCTTTCTTTAATGCTTCTGCTAAGTTTATAACCGTAACTATTTTGTAAATAAAATACAGTGGACCTGTGAAAAGGCATAACTGGTGACCGGTTGTAACGGTAAATGTTTTTTTATCGTCAAGCAGTGTAAGGTTCTTTTGGGTAGCATCTGATGCACTTTTATACCTTCCTTTTAATGCTTTTACCAAAACATTTCGTTCGCAAGTTATATTGCTTCTGTCTTCAATTGCTTTTTTAAATCCGGCTAACGAAGGCTGGTAGGTATAGAATGGGGC
Organism: Bacteroidia bacterium; assembly: GCA_035486275.1. GTDB lineage: Bacteria > Bacteroidota > Bacteroidia > JABEUT01 > JABEUT01 > JABEUT01. The sequence continues at coordinate 33,509 of DATHNG010000144.1, read as the reverse complement.
AAGATAATTTTCGCCTTTTATGTAATCGGTAAATACTTCTGAGAAACCTGTTTCTTCGAAAGAGATAGACGTTTTCTTAAAGTTCATATTTACTATTTAACAGGTTTGCCGAACAGGTCGTACTCTTCAGCAGAAGTTATTTTTATGTTTGCAAAATCGCCCACACGCACGTATGTATTGTTATCCGCCTTTACATGCACTTCGTTATCTACTTCCGGTGAATCATATTCGGTACGGCCTACAAAATATTCTCCTTCTTTGCGGTCAAATAATACTTTCAGGGTTTTACCCACTTTCTTTTTATTCAGCTCCTGCGAAATTTCACGCTGCGCATCCATTAAAATTTTGGCACGCATTTTCTTTACCTCAGCCGGAACATCATCTATAGCTTTATGTGCATGTGTATCTTCTTCGTGTGAATAGGTAAACACACCCAGCCTGTCGAATTTCATTTCCTGTATCCAGCTAACAAGCTGTTCAAAATCTTTCTCCGTTTCGCCAGGGTAGCCGACTAAAAATGTGGTACGCATGGCAATACCAGGCACTTTTTCTCGTATGGTTTCTACCAGTCGTGTCGATTTTTCTTTGGTAATTCCCCTACGCATGGCTTTAAGCACATTGTCTGAAACATGCTGCAGCGGCATATCGAGGTAATTACACACATTCGGGTGCTCCTTTATGGCATCAATAATATCCATAGGGAAACCACTCGGGAATGCATAATGCAAACGTATCCAGTCGAGTCCTTCAACATCCGCCAGTTTATGTATCAACTCGGCAACATTGCGCTTGCCATACATATCAAGTCCGTAATAGGTAAGGTCCTGCGCAATAAGCATAATTTCTTTTACACCTTGTTTAACAAGGCCTTGTGCCTGCGTTACCAGTTTATCCATCGGCACTGATATGTGCCCGCCACGCATTAACGGAATCGCACAGAAAGAACATTTACGGTCGCACCCTTCTGATATTTTTACATACGCATAATGATTTGGCGTAGTAAGTAAACGTTCTCCAACCAATTCGTGCTTATAGTCTGCCTTCAATGTTTTGAGCAAACGTGGCATATCACGTGTACCAAAATAGCCATCTACCTGCGGTATTTCTCTTTCCAGTTCGGGTTTGTAACGCTGGCTCAAACAACCCGTAACATATACTTTATCAATTTCGCCATTTTGCTTGGCTTCAACATAGCGTAAAATGGTATCGATACTTTCCTGCTTGGCATTATCAATAAATCCGCATGTATTTATTACTACAATAGGTGCATCGCCTTCCTCATGTTTCACCTCATAGTTGTTCGCTCTCAATTGTGCCATAAGCACCTCTGAATCAACGAGGTTTTTCGAACAACCCAAGGTAACTACATTTACTCTGTTCTTCTTTATTGTCTTAGTCTTCAATTCTTAGTAAAATGGGTGCAAAGCTACGTTAAATTAAAATGCTGCAACATCTGCTGAATCAGGCTTTAGTTATAAGCAGCATTATTTGGTTTAGCAGGCATTTTTTCATATATTTGTTGTTTAATACAATAACTATGAAAAAGCTCTCCCTAACCTTTGCACTCTCTTTTCTGTTATTCAATATATCTGTTTTTGCTCAAGATTGGGTAAAGATGATGCATGACCCTAACGCAAATTTTTATGATGTTCGGGCAGCATTTAATAAATGGTACGCCATTCATAAACCTGAAATAGATGATGATAAAGATGCTGTAAAACCAGGGGAAGAGCATGAAGAGGATGGAAACTACCTGTTATACAAAAGATGGGAATATATGATGCAACCACGTACATACCCTACAGGTAAAATACCTGACGTAGTTGCAATTACAAAAGAATACCAGGCTTTTTTAAGCCAACAAGATAAAAAAAGCACACATAAATTACTATCAACTGCCAGCTGGACTTATGCAGGTAATACCTCAATACCTACAGGTGGTGATTGCGGAAGGGTGAACCGTGTGCGTATTGACCCAAATAATTCAAATATTTTATATGCTTGTTCTCCTTCAGGAGGCTTATGGAAATCTAGTAATGGTGGAACTTCATGGGTTCCTATGACCGATCAGATGTTAGGTATTGGAACAAGTGACGTAGCAATTGATCCTACTAATTCAAACATTATGTACCTGGCTACCGGCGACGGCGATGGAATTGATGGAAGCTACGGTACGCCTTCAAGCATAGGTGTAATGAAAACAACCGATGGAGGTGTAACCTGGCAACAAACAGGCCTTAACTATACATTACAAGCGAGTGGTCCGTCAAGGCTAACCGTTAACCAGCTTGCCATTAATCCAAAAAATACCCAGATAATTCTGGCCGCATCTTCAGCAGGATTATACTATACAAGCAATGGAGGGATCAGTTGGATATCAGTATTGGGTGGTAATGTAAAGAGTGTGGAATTTGAACCAGGGAACCCAACTGTAGCATACGCTACCAACGCAAACGGAGGGTATTCCCGTTCTTCAAACGGAGGCCTTTCATTTAAAGGCATCACTTTACCATCTCAAACCGGTGCCGGAAGAATGCAGGTTGCGGTTACACCTGCTGATCCGAAGTATGTTTATGTATTAGCTGACAATGCTTCGAACTATGCTTTTTTAGGAATATGGCTTTCAACTGATACAGGTAAAACATTTACACTGCAGGCTTCAACCCCAAACCTTTTAGGTTTTCAAAATGGAACAGGTAGTGATGCAACACAAGGTCAGGGATGGTATACGCTTTCAATAGCCGTATCTCAAACTAGCCCTACTACATTGGTTGTAGGAGGTGTTAATGTTTGGAAATCAACAAACAGTGGTACTTCATGGTCAAAAATAAGTTCATGGACGGGTGGCGGAGGCCCTTATGTTCATGCCGATATACATTCCCTCGCCTTTCTTTCAGGTAGCGGCACAACCATTTATGCAAGTGATGATGGTGGCGTTAATAAAACAACTACAACAGGCACAAGCTGGTCTGACTTAAGCAGTAACCTTGAAATTGCGCAGCAATATAGTATTGGCCTTTCAGGTAGCAATGCAAACTTATGGATAACCGGCTGGCAGGATAACGGTACCAACCTGGCGAGTTCTGGTGCATGGTCAGAACCATTGGGTGGTGATGGTATGATGTGCTTTATTGATTACTCGAATAACAGCTATATGTATGGTGAACAATATAATGGCTCATTCAACATGTCGTCAAACGGAGGTGCAAGCTGGAAAGGAATTACCTCTGGTATTACCGAAACCGGTGCATGGGTTACCCCATGGCTATGCGATCCACAGAATCCTTCAACCCTATTTGCTGGTATCAGCAATGTTTGGAAATCAACTAACAGGGGTACCAGCTGGAGTGCAATAAGCACATTTGGAAGCGGTGGTTCAACTATAGTTTCTATTGCTGTGGCACCATCGAACGACCAATATATTTATGCAGCTGAATCCAGTGCATTATATGCAACTACTAATGGCGGAACTACATGGACTAATGTTATTGGGAATTTACCTGGTAATATCAGCAATATTATTGTTGACCCTGCAAATCCTTTGCGTGTATGGGCAACCATTTCGGGTTATACTGCCAATCAAAAAGTATATGTAACAACTACCGGTGGTACAACATGGACTGATATGTCGACCGGATTACCTAACCTCCCTGCCAATTGCTTCGCATACCAGGGCGGTGGAATTGATGCAATGTACGTAGGTACCGATCTGGGTGTATACTACCGCGATACAACAAATACTGCCGGTGCATGGGTATCATATAATACAGGCTTGCCTAATGTAGAAATTGCGGATTTAAAAATATATGCACCAGGCAGTATATTACGTGCTGCTACATATGGCCGCGGTACATGGCAAATTGCTTTATACACTCCTTCTACAGCAGCGCCAACAGCAAACTTTACTGCTTTCCCTACTACACTGTGCGCAAGCAATACAGTACAATTCACTGATACTTCAGCAAACCAGCCAACTTCATGGAAGTGGAGTTTCCCGGGTGGAACGCCAAGTACCTCTACCTTGCAGAACCCTGTAATTACGTATGCAACCGCGGGAACTTACCCTGTAACTGAAACTGCAATAAACAGCCAGGGCGAAGACTCTATTACTGTAAGTCATTACATTTCTGTAAATCCTATGCCTACTGCTCCTAGTATAAAACAAAGTGCTGATACACTTTTCTGTACGCCTGCAAACTATAACTTCTACCAGTGGCTCAAGAGTGGTGCACCCATACCTGGTGCTACTTCTTCACGTCTTACTGTTTCTGCCACCGGTGTATATCGCGTTGATGTGAGCGATAGTGATAAATGCAGCACATACGGACAGTTAGTTGTAACTTCAATTGTTTCAGGCATTAATGAAATTTCATTGAACGACTATATAAATGTCTATCCTAACCCGACCAGTGGAAACCTGCAGGTATCATTTGATCTGCCTACCGATGGCGACTATGAACTTTCAGTTGCCAATGTATTAGGGCAAACCGTTTATACAAATAACCTGCATATTGCCGGGCAAAGCACCCATAATATAGATATGTCGGGCTTTAGCAAAGGAGTATATTTCCTGTCTATAAAAGGCAATTCTTCCAGCGGAGTGAAAAAAATATTACTTTACTAAAAAACGTAAACACAATAATATAGATCCCCTGATTTAAAACTCAGGGGATTTTTTATTACACCATGATAAAACAAAGAACTTTACCGGTATTATTTCTCGCTTTGTTTAGTTTGAGTTTCGTAAAGCCTCCACTAAGTTTTAAAAGGCAGCAGTTAAAATATAAAACAGTTAACACTGCATACGCTGAAAAATGGGATATAGTAAAATCTAAACTTACACGGGCAGGTGTAGATACTTCTCATTTCGAAATATTCTTACGCATATTCAAATATGAAGAGAAGCTTGAGTTATGGGCAAGATCAGGAAATTCAAAGCAATTTACCCTGGTAGACACTTACGATATTTGCAGAGGGTCTGGTACAATAGGCCCAAAACGCAGGGAAGGAGACGGGCAAGTACCTGAAGGTTTTTATTCTGTAAACGCTTTTCAGCCTGCAAGCGAATTTTACCTGGCATTGGGTGTAAGTTACCCGAATAAGGCCGATTTAATTAATGGCGACCCTAAAAACCCCGGCGGAGATATAATGATACATGGCAATTGTGTTACCATTGGCTGCATGCCCATGACTGATGAAAAAATAAAAGAGATCTACATCATGGCTGTAGAAGCCAGGAATAATGGAGAGCAAAATATTCCCATTCATATTTTTCCTACCCGCATGGATGAAAAAGGTATGGCGCTTTTGCAAAGCACAAGTTCTGATAAATCATTATTAGCCTTTTGGGGCAATTTAAAAACAGGGTACAATTATTTCGAAACAAAAAAGACACTGCCCCTTGTATCTGTTACAAGCAAAGGAGAATATAGTTTTCACTAAAACTATTGTGTCACGTCAATTTTAGCAGGCATGGTTGATAGTTTTGTAACTATCTCCTTATACGCGGCTTGCTGCCTGACAGCATTAAAATTCGAATCCGCTTGTAACCTTCTTACGTCTGAAAAACCTAAATGCACTGCATCCCTTAAAAAGCTTATTGCTTTATCAGCGTTATTTTCTCTTGCATATAAGCTGGCATACATATAACTATGCTCAGGATTAGTGGGGTCTATTAAACCATATAAATTAAGGAAGTGAGAGGTAGCTGCGTCATCGGTAGTGTTAAAAGAATGTGAAGCCCCCATATAAACAGCAAGGCTCAGGAAACTCAACAAGCGTTGTGTTTGTAAAGCAACAGGCGAAACTGAATCTCTTGCCACAATACTATTCATCTCTTTTATTTTGTCTTGCCACCATGCCTGGTCTTTATCAGATAAGCATTCAATATATTGTTTTTGGGTTTTTGCTTCTTCAACTTCACTGGCTCCTTCATCCTTTAAGTATTTTGCTATTATGCCCGATTTTTCAGCTGCCTGAGTTGCGGCCAGGTATTTGTCTACATTGGTAAGCCCGCGCAGAAAATTCAATGTTTTTTTATTCGAATAATACTCATGTATCTCTTTACTCTGGCTGCTTTTCTTACCCTCTTCTTTTACTAATTCCTGCTCAACCGCCTTTATAATTGAATCGTTCTTTGGCATTGTACCTACCCTCATGGCACAAAGATCCATCCACTGGAATGCTTGCTCTATATTAGTTACCGGTGGCCACTGGTGCTTGCCATGAAAAACAATAAGTTGATGTGTAAGCGGACTCTGTTCTAATTGCTGGTCAAGGTTCTTAAGTTCCACATAATTAAAATCTCTTTCTCCTACAAAAGAAATGATAGAGAACGGTTGATTAATTTGCGGTGAATTTTGCCCAAAACCTCCTCCACATGCCACTACACCCGCAATGCCACCATTCAGTGCCAGCGAACAGGCCACCCGTGCACCACCTGAAAAACCAAAAACATATAAACGTGCATTATCAATAGAGAGTCGTTGAGATACATCAGACATAAAAGCCTGCGCAGCTCTTTCCGATGCATCCATCTGCATACCATTCTTCGAGCCATATGTACCTGCTATTATATAGCCATATTTTTCTGCAAGGTTTTTATATAGCCTCAGCGGCAGGTTGCCTACTCCATGTGGGTCGAAGAAGAAAATTACAGGCCACTTTTTTGCTGATGAATAATTAGTTGGAATATAAATAGCATACTTTTCACTCGATTGATCGACACATTGAACAGAATCTATGATTACTCCCTTATCTAAAGGCTTTAACTGGGCCTGATTATGTTTTATAGTATCAACAATTGTTGGGGTAGTATTGTCGTTGCCCGTAGTTTTAGGGTTTCCATGGCAACCCCATAACATTATCGCTCCCAAAAAATATATCTTGTACTTGTTCATAGGCTGTTCATTAATCAATTACCCCTGCAAGTTACTTTTTTTCTAAACTTGTATAATTATGTTAGCAGAAATAATAACCATAGGCGATGAAATCCTCATCGGGCAAATAGTAGATACCAACTCGGCATGGATGGGTACTATATTGAATGAACATGGAATAAAAGTTCATCAGATAACATCGGTATCGGATAATCGTGAGCATATACTTACTGCGCTGAAAGAGGCGAGCAACAGAGTCGATATTATTCTTATTACTGGCGGCCTGGGACCTACACGCGATGATATTACCAAACACACTATTTGCGAATATTTTAATGTAAAGCTTCGGTTTGATGAAAGTGTATTGGCAGACGTTACCGCACTATTTAAAAGATTCGGAAGAGACGTAACGCCAATAAATCGCAAACAAGCAGAGATACCTGAGAACTGTACTCCCCTGCACAATAAAAATGGTACTGCACCCGGTATGTGGTTTGAAGAGAATGGAAAGATATATGCATCGATGCCCGGTGTGCCTTTTGAAATGAAAGCGCTTATGACGGAAGAAGTGATTCCAAGACTGAAAAAGAAATTCACACTGCCTGTTATCATTCATAAAAATGTACTTACGCAAGGTATAGGCGAATCGGTTCTTTCTGAATTAATATCTGATTGGGAAACATCACTGGCAAAAGAAGAGATCAAGCTTGCCTACCTGCCCTCTTCTTCCATGGTAAGGCTACGCCTCAGTATAAGCGGGAATGATGAAAAGGTGATGCAGGAAAAAATTGCCCCGAAAATTGAAGAATTGAAAAAGATAGCCGGCCAGCATATTTTTGGATACGATGACCAAACACTTGAAGGAATTGTGGGTGACCTGCTGAAACAACGAAAACAGAAAGTATCTACCGCAGAGAGTTGCACAGGCGGATATATTGCACACCGCATTACATCAGTAGCAGGCAGTTCCGATTATTTTACCGGTGCTGTTATCAGTTACTCCTACGATGTAAAAACCACAGAGCTTGGAGTAAGTGAAGAAATACTAAAAACGCACGGAGCTGTTTCACAACCGGTAGTAGAACAAATGGCAAAAGCAGTACGGATAAAAATGAAAACCGATTATTCCATTGCAGCATCGGGCATTGCCGGCCCGGGCGGAGGAACACCTGATAAACCTGTCGGGACAGTCTGGATAGCCATTGCAACACCCAAACGGGTTTTCAGTAAATGTTTTCAGTTTGGTGGCAACCGCGAAAGGAATATTATTGTTACCGGCCTTACTGCCTTAAATATGCTACGCAAGGAAATACTTGCTTCAGAGTAAACAAACCTTATTTTTGTAGCTATGAATGCAATTGGCATTATACCGGCACGCTTTGCTTCTACCCGTTTTCCGGGTAAGCCATTGGTTGATATACAGGGCAAGACAATGATTCGCCGTGTATATGAGCAAGCCATGCAAAGCAAGGCGCTTACAGCTGTAGTTGTGGCTACCGACGATGAACGTATTTACAAAGAAGTAGAAAGCTTTGGCGGCAAGGTAGTTATGACGGCTGCCCATCACAAAAACGGTACGGAACGTTGTGTGGAGGCTCTGGAGAAATCGACTCAAAACCAGTGGGATGTGGTTGTTAATATACAAGGTGATGAGCCTTTCATACATCCCGAACAAATAGATAAAGTAGTGGCCTGTTTTAAGAACGATTCGGTTCAGATAGCTACGCTGGCCCGTTTATTGGCAGAAGAAAAGGAACTTAATAATCCATCAACAATAAAAGTTGTACGTAAGGCAAATGGTGAGGCTTTGTATTTCAGCCGCTCTGCCATACCATTTTACCGCGATGCAAAAGGCGAGGAATGGGTAAAAAAGCACCCATACCTGAAACATATAGGCATTTATGCTTTCAGAACTGAGGTTATTAAGAAAGTAGTAAAACTGGCTCCATCCGCCCTGGAACTCGCTGAATCGTTGGAACAATTGCGCTGGATGGAGAACGGATACCCTGTTTTTGTAGATATTACCGATAAAGAAGCAATATCTATAGATACTCCTGAAGATTTACAAAAGATTCGTTAATTTTGAGGCTACCGAAACACGTATGCGCATAGAAGAACACATTAGCGAATTGTTATTTGAACACGACTGTGTTATTGTGCCCGATTTTGGCGGATTCATTGGTAACTATTCCCCTGCCAAAGTCGATGAGGTAAAACACCTTTTCGAACCACCCCGTAAAAAGATACTTTTCAATAAGGGGCTTACACAGAATGATGGCTTGCTTGCCAACCATATGTCTATACGTGAGCAACTTACATACGCCGAAGCACTTAAGCAGATAGCCGGTGAAGTCGGCCGTTACCGTAATGAATTAAAAGATAATAAGCGCATAGTGTTCGAGAACATTGGCGTACTATATATGGATGAAAGCAATAATGTTGCTTTTCAACCCGATGAGAAAGTAAATTATTTACCTGAGGCATTTGGCCTTTCGGCATTCTATCGCTTACCTGTTGAACAGGAAAAAGCGGAAGAGAAAGAAAGTACCGTTGTACAATTGCATAAAGAAAGATCACGCTTACGCCCTTATGCTATTGCTGCTGCAATCAGTGCATTGGTTACATCGACGTTTTGGTTTACTATAAATGAAACCAATTTGAGTAACTATTCAAGCCTGAATATTTTTGGTAAGAAAGAAGCTCCGACCTATGTGTACTCACCTGACCACTCACTTGCAAAACTAAATGCGCCCATTGCAAAGGACAGCCTTACCATTTATGTAAAGGAAGCCCCTGCAGTAAAATCAATTGACATTGTATCATCATCTTACCATATTGTTGCGGGTTGTTTCCGCGTTTATGAGAATGCCCAGAATATGATCGCCATATTGAAAAAGAAAAATGTAGAAGCTACTATTGTAGGCAAGACCCCAGAGGGTTTATATATAGTAGGTTGTGGCAAATACAATTCATACAACGAAGCTGAATCACAACTTGATAGCTTCCGCAAAAATGTTCAGGAAGAAGCCTGGGTATTTGGCAAAAGCAAATAAAAACTATTTCTTAGGAAGAGGAGGATTGCCGGGATTACTCGGACGAGCCTGGTTCGGATTATTTGGCCTGTTCGGGTTGTTCGGCTTATTAGGATTGTTCGGACGGTTCTGATTATTCTGAGGCCTGCGGCGTGGTTGCTGTTGCTGGCGACGAGGTTGTTGCTTAAGTGTCGATGGAACTCCACCTACCACATAGCCAACTTCTTTCTTTTCTTCGGTCTTTGTTTCTTCCAGTTCAGCAGGTTTCTTGCCGTTCTTGTTCATATCCATAACATACTTCACCCTATCCACACTTAATGCCATGAAATTAGTTGGCGCATCAGGATAAGTGTACCAAAGAATACGCTTGAAAATATCTGTTTTTTGATGAAATGCCCTACCCTTTTGCGATTCCAGTTCGGTAGGTTGAGGCAAGTCTTTCAAGGCATCTAAATAACTATCTAATTCAAAGTTCAAACAACATTTAAGTTTACCGCATTGGCCTGCTAATTTAACAGGGTTCAATGCCAATTGCTGGTAACGTGCAGCAGTAGTACTTACCGAGCGGAAATCAGTCAGCCAGGTAGAACAACATAATTCTCTTCCGCAAGAGCCAATACCACCTAAGCGACCTGCTTCCTGCCTTTCACCTATCTGCCACATTTGTACACGTACCCTGAATTCAGATGCAAATGCCTTAATAAGTTCGCGGAAATCTACACGGCCAGGGGCAGTATAGTAAAACGAAACATGCGATTTATCGCCTTGGTATTCAATGTCGTTCAGCTTCATATCGAGCTTCATGCTCGATGCCAGTATGCGGGCGCGTGTCAGGATTTTTGGTTCAAGTGCCTGTACCTCACGCCATTTATCTATATCGGCTGGGGTAGCTTTCCGTAATACATTTTTAATTGCAGGATCAGCAGGGTCAACCTTCTTTTTACGCATTTGCAAACGCACCAGTTCGCCTGAAATAGAAATAACGCCTACATCATAACCACTGGCAGCCTCTACCACCACTATATTACCTACTAATAATTGCAGGCCATTACGGTTGCGGAAAAATTCCTTGCGGCTATTCTTAAACCGTATCTCAACAATATCAAAAGGTTTTTGGCCGGCTGGCAGCTCCATATTGGCAAGCCAATCGAACACATTCAGCTTATTGCAGCCTCCACCCTTGGTAGAGCAACCTCCACCGGTAGTATTTCCTCTGTTTGTTGAACAACCACTACATCCCATACTTTCTTCTTAGCTGAAGAGCAAAAATACTCATTCAGGGCAATTAACAAAGGAAATGAAGGAAAAAGCTCTTTACTTGATAACTGTAACACTGCCAATCTTCTGGAAAACCTGGTTGAAGTACGTGACAGCCTTTAACATATATACATAGGTGTCTTCCTGCACTTTTTTGCCATCAATGGTACCATCCCAGCCACCGTCCAGTGTTGTCCAGTGATATATAAGTTGTCCCCAACGGTTGAATATATATACCTCTATACTGCTGTATCCGGTAAACTTAGGCCTGAATATGTCATTTAAGCCATCACCGTTAGGTGTAAAGGCATCGGGGATATACATGGTTGGCAATATGTCGACTATAACTGAATCTATTGCATGGCAACCATCGCTGTCGGCTACCTGCACATAGAAAACGGTATTACTATCTACCTTAACCGTAGGTGAGGAGCATACGGCACAACTTAATTCACTGGTCGGCGACCATGTAAACGGAGGCGTTCCTATTGCGTTAAGTGTTACGCTTTGCCCCGGCAACACCATCATGCTATCCGGCATGGTTTGTACAATTGGTACTGGCTTAACTATAATTATAGCAGAGTCTTTACTAACACATGGACCATTTGTTACAGTAACTGTATAGGTAACACTTGCGTATGGCCTGGCGACAGGGTTATAGATATTGTATTTATTGAGGCCATAAGAAGGCTCCCAATTATATTTATAATTTCCACTATCGGCATATAAATGAACTATGTTGTTCAGGCATATTGCAGTATCAGACTCAGTAAGCGGTACCTTGGAGAATGAAAGTATCTCCACACTATCTTTACCCTTGCAGCCATGTTTATCGGTTGTCGCAACAAAATACGGGCCGCCAGTAATTGCTTCGATGGATGAGGCCGTAGAGCCGGTTGACCATACATACGCTACAAAACTACTATCGGTTTTCAATGCCAATGAATCGCCCAGGCATAGCTGACCATTGTTGGGAATAATTTTAGTAGTGTTGGAATATACCTCAACATGTACGGTATCCTTAACAGTACAGAAGCTATCTTTTGCACTTACATAATAGGTTGTAGAACCTAATGGCGCCGCATGAGGCGATGCTATGGCGGTATCATTCAATCCATTGGAAGGTGTCCATGAATAGGCTGTTGCGCCGCCGCTTCCACCTGATATTGTTGTTTTCAGGTTAACACTATCGCCAATACAAACAAATGTTGATGGAGCAACCAATGTGGGAGGAATTACGACCCTGACGGTTGCATAACCTGTGTCGGTAATATTACAGGTCGTTGAATCGGTAGCTATAAGTGTAACCGTATATGTACCCGGCTTTGAATACAAATAACTTGGAGAAGTGGCATTAGAAGTATCGCCATTACCGAAAAACCAACGATACGATTTTCCATAGGTGGTAATATTTTTAAAGTTTACGCTAAATGGTGTACAACCAACCGTTACGTTTGGGCTGATTATAAATGAGGCAATTGTTTCCAGCAGGTCCATTTTAAATTTTACCAATGCATTGTTGCAGTTCGGGCTTTTATTAGTAGCCGACCATGCTCCTGGTGTTGTGGGAATATCGGAATAACCCCAACAGCCACCACAAATGGCCTGGTATATTACCCCTCTTTTATCGAACCGGCTTGTTCCCCCATCAACGTGAGCAAGGCTTCCATTGCTCCCGCCAGTACTGCCAAAAAATGTTGCATACCATAAGGAAGAGGCTTCCTTTTGCATTACCATAAAGTAAAAATCCTCTCCATTATTCACATTTCCTGTGTATGAATCATTAACAACATTAGGTACCCCACGATACGCATTCGAAGTTACGGGTAATCCGATAGTACTGCTGTTAGTGCCATTGTATCCGTACAGATCGCCACCCCAACCAGATATATATATATTCAGACAATTATCAACCAGGAATGCGGAAGGAGCAATATCTGGTACACCACGGCCAGAGCCAAACTCAGTAGAAAAAATAGTTTTAGAAAGTGTAGGGTCCATTTCGTGGATAAACTGGCCGCTATTCGGATTGGAATATACACCTGCTGTTATCGGGTAATTTCCACTGGTCTGTCCATATGCGTAGACATTATTATTTCTATCGGTCTGCACAAAAAATGCCTGATCGTAGCCCGCAGTGCCTAAGTATGTTGCCTGTATTAATTTACCTGTTGTAGAAAGGTGCACCAAAAATCCATCAATTGCTCCGCTGTAAGTAGGTTGCAAGGTTGATGAGGTAGTAGGAAAATTTGAGCTTGATGTGCCACCTGCCACATAGGCTTCATTCAATGAATTCAATGCAATATTATAGGCTGCATCGTCTGAACTGCCACCCAAATAAGTACCCCAAAGCATGGTAGTCAAATTGGAACTCATTTTAAATGCGCATCCATCCTGCATGCCCTGGGCAGTTGATTGTGGTGCGCCGGCGGTAGTTGGAAAATCAGGTGAAGACGTGCAGGAAGCTACGTATACATTGTTATTATTATCTACTACAATATCTCCTCTTCCATCATCTGCATAGTTAAACTTTAAAGAGCCTAGAAAATTCTCAATAGCTGAAATATTCACACCATCGTCGCCTGAGCCACCCACATAAGTAGAAGCCAGCAGTGCACCGCTTGAATCAAATTTGGTTATACACAGATCAGCGCCTCCACCTGAGGTATTACTGAATGCACCTGCTGTAGTCGGGAAATTTGTTGAATATGTGCGCCCCAATACAAGCAGGTTATTAGCATTATCTACCACAAGGCTCTGAGGTTCCTCATTATCATTCCCGCCCAGGTAAGTGGAAAATAACAATGACGTTCCGGTAGGATTAAATTTAGATATTACTATATCAAAACCAAGGTTATCGGGAGACCCCCAATTATTGCCGCCACCCGTACCGCCACCTTGAAACGTTGCCTGGAAAGCCCCCGGTGTAACAGGATAAGAACCGCCCGTGGCACTTCCGAAACCTATACCGGAAGTATAGGCATTGCTCAGGGCATCGTAAGTTGCACTCATTCCCCAATTATCGGTAGTGGAGCCGCTGAAAGTTGAAAATACAAGTGTAGGGTCAATTATTAAAGGCAATGAAGCATCGTATGGTCCTTTTATATTGAAGCTCAATTCATCATTTTTCAATACAAAGTCGCAATCTACATTTACTTTTGCGCCATTTATTTGCTGGTAAGCTATGGGTGTTGCCTGGGCTATATCTCCTATCTCAGTGTGAATTACCAATTGCTTTTCTTTAATTGAAAGGTAGTTCTGTCCGGTGAAGCGCATCTTCAGTTTTGTAATATCGGCATGCGGTTCTATAAAAAAGTCATACCGTACATTATTCAGGTCGCTGAATACTTTTACTGAAATACCCTGGTAAATGTTAGTGTAATTAATATTACCAAATACACCAACACCTGTGGCCCATTTACTTCTATCATTACCCAGAAAGTAATTGCAATAAAACTCCTTTCTGTCTGCTGCCTCAACTATAGGTTGCAGGCTATTTTCAAATTCCATTCGCACTGCCTGAAAGGTCATGGTGCAACTAACAAAATCCTGCGGGTTGGCATCAGGGTGCGGGTGCATACGCTCCATTCCACCGGGAGGGAAAAATAAATAGGTAAATGCATTTCTTTCGAGGAATATCTGCCCTCCGTAGAAGTCAGCTTTATACAGCAGTCCGTTATACCACTGCCCTTTATTTTCAATATAGTTTACATAAGAGGCATTGGTTGCAATGGTGTTAGCCATTGCATTATTTATAGCTATATGGTTTGGCGTAGGTTGTAAAGTTTGTGATTGAGAAAAAGCAATATAATTCCCCCTCAACAGAAAACTTAAGAAAAATATTATTTTGTACTCTTTACTCATTTCATACAAAACATGATATATACGAACTTATAAAGTTACAAAAATTTATCTACATAACCAAAAAGGCGTTTCGCTACACTATAAACGTAAACAGCCCCCTTTCAGGGGGCTGTTTTTCAATTATTAAACAAGCAGAATTATGCCAGAGAAGCCTCTTTGTGTTCGGTTATAGCAAATTCTTTCTTAACTGCATCAACATAATCAAGCTTTTCCCATGTAAAAGTTTCATACTTTTTACCATTTACTTCTTTCGTACCTGGTATACGGCCAATATGTCCGTAAGCTGCTGTTTCTGAGAATATTGGGTTGCGTAAGCCGAAACGTTTTACAATAGCTGCCGGGCGCATGTCAAATAACTTTGCAACGCGCTTGGATATTTCACCATCGCTTAATTTCTTGCCTTCTTTGTCGCGCAATTTGCATGTACCTTTAGTATCTACATAAATAGACACAGGTTGTGCAACACCAATAGCGTATGCTACCTGCACTTCAGCTTCGGCAGATACACCTGCTGCAACTAAGTTCTTTGCTATGTGGCGCACCGCATATGCAGCTGAACGGTCCACTTTTGAAGAATCTTTACCTGAGAATGCACCACCACCATGTGCACATTTTCCGCCATAGGTGTCAACAATAATTTTTCTTCCGGTAAGGCCGGTGTCGCCATGCGGGCCACCGATCACAAATTTTCCGGTAGGGTTCACAAAGTATTTAATATCGTCCTTAAGCAGTTTTCTTGCTTTAGCAGGAAGTTGTTTTTTAACACGTGGTATAAGTATACCTATTACATCTTCACGTATCTTTTGTTGCATTGCTGCTTCGGTATCAAAATCATCGTGCTGGGTTGAAACCACAATGGTATCAACACGTTCAGCCTTACCTTTGTCGCTGTATTGAATAGTAACCTGCGATTTTGCATCAGGCCTTAAGTATTTCATTTTCTTACCCTCTCTGCGGATAGCAGCTAATTCCTTTACCAAAAGGTGAGCCATTTCTATTGCCAATGGCATGTAATTATCGGTTTCGGTACAAGCGTAACCGAACATCATACCCTGGTCACCGGCGCCCTGGTCTTCTTCCTTGGTTCTTTCAACGCCCTGGTTAATATCAGGAGATTGTTCGTGTATGGTTGAAATAACACCGCAAGAATCACCATCGAACATATATTCTGCCTTGGTGTATCCTATTTTGCGAATTGCATCGCGGGTGATCTTCTGCACATCAATATATGCCTTGGTTTTAATTTCACCGCCTACAACCGCAAGGCCTGTGGTAACAAAGCTTTCACAAGCAACTTTTGAACTTGGGTCTTGTGCAAGTATCGCATCAAGAATAGCATCAGAAATTTGGTCAGCTACTTTATCAGGATGCCCCTCTGATACAGATTCGGAAGTGAAAAAATATGACATATTGATTGTTTTTTTAGGTTTAAGAATGGCGAATATATGCCTTTTTCGTAAAAAATATGGGTTTTAGGCAAAAAAATGCCAAAAACTTTAATATTCCTAAAAACCAGCATAAAATGTTAAATTTGTTATACAATTCCCTATTATGCGAAAACCGCTTGTATTGTTGCTTTTCTTAAGTTTTGTTATTACAGGTTTGGCGCAACGCTCAAGCCTTGCACCGAACATTAAAAAACTACAGGGCGATACCATCGTCTGGAGAAAAGACTCTTTACTTACCAAAGATGATTTTAAAGCAAAACCACACCAGGGTGGACCAATGGGTTATACTGTATCCAGCATTTTCTTTTACACGAATGAAAATAACGGGCAACTTGTATTTGAAGTAGAAGCGCTTTTTTTAAAATCCAAATCATACATTGTCCAGTATTCTGAATATGTATTAAAGCATGAGCAATTGCATTTCAACATAACTGAGCTATATGCACGCAAGCTCAGGAAAATGATAGCCGATAAAGATTTTAAGAAGGTGAGTAATATGAACCAGGTAATTCAGAACATGTACAATAAGGTTGAACAGGAATGGGAAAGAACAGAACAGAAATACGACGATGAAACCAACCATGGGCTTAACGCTGCTCGCCAGCAGGAATGGAGTGATAATATAAAATCACAGCTTGATGCACTCGATGCCTACAGTAATACTGAAGTGAATATTGTGAAGTAAGTTATTTTATAATCAAGGTTCATCCTGACGATATGAAGCGTATACTTCCGCGATTAATTATCACATTTCTTATAGCAATAGTTTTAGTTTCTTGTGAAAATCCAACTTATAAAACTGCGGTAACTTCTCCATTAGACCTTAAAGGATTTTCTTTAAGAAAAGTGAAGTTGATAAATTATTGTGGGACCTTATCTGTTTATTTACCTGTTAAAATGGATACCGCATTTCAGTTCAGGGATCCTGAGGATAATGCATGTGATGATTATATGTATTTTCGTTTTGCATCAAGGTCATATAGTATTCGTATCCAGCGCAATAGCTTACCCATGCTAAAGGGCAAGAATGTTGAACCTGACTCCCTTTATCAAGCTACTATTATTCAGCAGACGTACCCGGATTGTCAAGATAACAAGACTCTAAAATGGGACTCAAATTCGATTAAGAAGTTTGAGTACGATTTCATGGCACATTCTTTAGGTAATGTGAAAAGTAGATTTTCCCTTCAAAAGATAAATAATAGAGATTTTATTATGGGGCTAATATGTGAAAAGTATCGTGCTAATGAAAATATCCATGAGGACTTTATTGCTTATTGCATTGTTAATCGACAAATAATACGCATTAAATTTTCTGCATATAAGAAAGATACTACAGGATTTTTTGCAGAGGCAGAAAAAAGTATTCACACTATTGAAATAAGTCCAGACACTGTTATAACAAATTCGGATGTTACAAAAGCGATGGTACAGAAAGGTATTGATTATTTGATTTATGGGTCTTATACTGAGTTTGCTCCAGGCGGCTTTGCAGCAAATATGAAAAAGATTAATAAGACATGTTTAATTAAAGCAGAAAATGGCGAATCTTTTCAGTATGATGAAAAAAATGGAGGGTTGGTGAAGTTCACAACTGATACAATGAATGAGTACTATTTTAAGAATGACAAAATACTTATAGATTCAATCCCTTCAAGTATTATAAATGCAGAAGATGAAGTTTATGTTAAGCCAGATATAACAAGGCACAACGCTATTTTTTTACAGATTAAAGTGAATAATAGAATAAAAACATTCCACTTTGGAAAAGATCAAAATAGATTATCTACCGAAGTAAAAAGATATGTTCAGCTTTTAGAAAGCCATGTAGCTGGAAGATAACAACTATATTATGACGAAGGCGCAGCCTTCGCCTAACTGTGGGGCTATCTATTTACAAAATTCTTTGATTTTCTCAATTGCAGATTTACTTCCTAGTTCCGCTGCTTTATTAAAATCTTTGCACGCTTCCGTTTTCTTATTTAACTCAATTTCTAATAGGCCTCTTTCTAAAAAAGCCAATGAAGAATTCGATAGCTCTACAAACTTATTGTAATCACTAAGTGCCCCGTCATAGTCTTTTATATTCTGCCTGATTTCTCCCCTTCTATAATAAGCTGCGGCTGAAGTAGGATCCAGTTGAATAGCTTTGGTATAATCTTTAAACGCAGTAATAGTATCATGCATTTTAGTATCAAGTCCACCTTTATCCTCGTAAACAGCCGATAAAGACATAGAAGATTGTGGAAATTTCATCGCTTTACTAAAGTCTATTGTTGCACCAGCATAATCTCCTGCCCATGATTTAGCAGAACCCCTATCAATATATGCACCAACATCAGAAGAATCAATTTTAATTGCAATATCTAAGTCGTGAATTGCGGCCGCATATCTTTTGATCTGAGCTTCTGAGGCTCCTTTATTTAAAAACACATCGAATGAATTTGGACTAATTTTAAGTGCTGCATCATAATCATCAAATGCTCCGATGGTGTCATTTAACTTTAGTTTTACTCCTGCTCTATTTATATAAATTCCAACATTTTTATCATTTAATTTAACAGATCTATTATAATCATCTAATGCACTCGTATAATCATTACTTAGCTCCTCTGTTAATCCCTTTCCTTCATAGTTATCTGGATCATTAGGTCTTAGTTCTATTGCCTTATTATAATCCTTAATGGCTCCTGTATAATCTCGGAGTTCGGATTTACAATTAGCCCTTCCTTTATAAGCAGTTTCAGAATCAGGATAGTTTATAACTGCTTGATTATAAATTATGAGAGCATTCTGAAATTTATTTTCCTTAACCAGGCTTGCTCCTTGCTCGATAAGATTTTGTGCCTTACCATTGCTGAAAATTCCACATGTAACTATAATAATAACTATTTTTTTAGGGAGCCACTTTTTCATCACATTGTGTAATATCACTTCTCCGCCTCTATCTTAATCCCCAATTCCTTTAATTGCGCGGCATCAATGGTAGATGGGCTATCCATCATCATATCGCGGCCGGCATTATTTTTAGGGAAGGCAATAAATTCACGGATGTTCTCTTCGTTTGCTATGGTCATAGATGCAAAACGGTCTAAGCCAAATGCAAGGCCACCATGTGGAGGTGCGCCATATTCAAACGCATTTAATATAAATGCAAATTTCAGTTCAACTTCTTCCTTGCTAAGGCCAAGGGTATTGAACATTTTCTCCTGGTTCTTTCGGTCGTGTATGCGAATAGAACCGCCACCTACTTCAACACCGTTAATTACCAGGTCATACGCATTGGCACGTATCTTGCCCAATTCGCCTGTTTCAAAAAAGTGTTCATCTTCTTTCTTCCACGATGTAAACGGATGATGGCATGCATTCCAACGACCTGCTTCTTTATCTTCTTCCAGCAAAGGAAAATCGATAACCCATAGTGGATTGTACACACTCTTTGAACGTAGGCCCAAACGTGTGCCCATTTCTAATCGCAATTCACATAATGCACGGCGTGTAATAGCAGCGTGTCCACTAACGACTAAAATCAGATCACCTGGTTTTGCTTCAGCCGCATCTACCCATTTCTTCAGATCTTCCGGTGTGTAAAATTTATCTACCGACGATTTTAATGAACCGTCCGTTCCGTACTTTACATATATCAATCTTTTAGCGCCTATCTGCGGACGTTTTACGAATTCTATCAATTCATCTGTCTGGCTTCGGGAATATTCCGAAGCATTCGGAACCGAGATACAACCTACCGTTTCAGCTTCATCCAGCACTTTAAATCCTTTGCCTTTTACTGCAGAAGTAATGTCGTGAATAAGCATACCAAAGCGGGTATCGGGCTTATCGTTACCATAATACTTCATAGCATCGGCATAGGTCATGCGAGGGAAATTTCCCATCTCAATATTCCTTACCGATTTGAAAACATGCTTCACCATGCCCTCAAACATTTGCAAAATATCTTCCTGTTCTACAAAAGCCATTTCGCAGTCTATCTGCGTAAATTCAGGCTGCCTGTCAGCACGTAAGTCCTCATCACGGAAACATCTTACGATCTGGTAATAGCGGTCGAAACCTGCTACCATTAATATTTGTTTGAATGTTTGCGGCGATTGCGGCAATGCATAAAACTCACCCTGGTTAACACGTGAAGGGACAATAAAATCGCGGGCGCCCTCGGGTGTGCTCTTAATTAAAAACGGTGTTTCAATATCGGCAAAACCTTTGCTATCTAAATATTCGCGAACGGCTTTTGCAACCTTGTGGCGGTTCAGCAAATTGTTTTTAATAGGCTCGCGGCGAAGGTCCAGGTACCTGTATTTCATGCGGAGTTCCTCACCTCCGTCCGTATTCTCATCTAATGTAAACGGTGGAGTTTTTGAAACATTCAATATTTCGAATGATGTAACAATTATCTCTATTTCACCGGTAGTAATTTTTGCATTCTTACTGCTTCTCTCAACCACTTTTCCGGTAGCCTGAATAACAAACTCACGGCCTAGTTTTGCAGCTTTTTCTCCCAACTCTTTATCTTTATTTGCATCAAATACCAATTGTGTAATTCCATAACGATCGCGCAGATCGACAAATGTCAATCCACCCATTTCTCTGTTCTTGTGCACCCAGCCACTGAGTTTTACCTCCTGGCCTGCGTTCTTTAGCGTTAGTTCTCCGCAAGTATGTGTTCTTAGCATTGTTTTTTCTTAAGGTTGCGAAATTACAAATAAAAGCCCCACCTAAATCCTCCCCCTTAGTTAGGACTTTATTTCTTTGTGTTCTTTGCGTGAATTTTCTTTGCGTACTTTGCGGTAAAATGTTTTTATACTTATGAATAAACTACTGGGAATTAGTTTAATTCTTTTATCCTTCACTTGTTTCGCCAAAAGCCCTAAGGATACTGTTTACAAAACCTATAACTTAAAAGGTGGGTATATAGTACAGGTTAAAAGCCTGCGGGCCGACTCAAACGCAGTAGTACTAATTCATGGCAAAGACAGTAATATGCTTAACTCAGCAGAAAAAAGCCTGGGATTAGCGGCACTTGGCTATGTATATGCCGACTTTGAGAAGACCTATATTATGGCTACCCACTTAGAAGTGAACCCAATAACATTTGAGGTAATTGAAAAAGCCACAGGGCAAACCATATTATACGGGCAATCTGTTTTTTATAAAGACACTCTTAAGCACCTGATGATGTTCGATGGGTTGTACGGTAAGGGCCGTGGTAAACTTGTGCTGTTCAATACCAACACAAATAAGGCGGAGTATTTTCCTGCACCAACAGACACGCCTTGTTTTTGTTGCTTTTGCTGGAAAGTGACAAGCTTAACCGATACAGAAGTTCAGATTCAATATGAGAACATGAAACATGAAAAAGTAATAAAGGCCTATCCAAGGAAATAAGCCCGGAAGCAGCTCTATCCTTGTATTATGTCGTGTACAGATACTTTATAGCCGCTCTCATTGCGGACAACCGTAAAGCTTTCAATTGTATTTATTTTAGTGTGCTTTATTTTGTACACCAAATTCACACATGGCATATCGTTCTCATCGGTTCCATTTTTAATTGAAGTGCATTCCATCGATACAAAATCACCAACTGCGGCACGTAGCTTCCTGAAGTTCTCAGCACGCTGCTCAGGAGTTTGAGTCCTGTTCATTACCTCATCGTAATATTGAGTGGTTCCTGCATAGTCTCCGGAATTTATTTTCTGTTCAAGTGCTTCTACCAGGTCTTTTGCTTTTTGCTGATCAAGTTTCATCACTGATGTGCATCCGGTAATTAATATGGCTAAAATAAACGCGAGCTTTTTCATGGTTTTCAATTTTGGAGTTTAATACGAATTTACGAAAATAGGGCAATCAAACCCCAACCATCCTGTCTTTCGATGGATCCCATACTTTTAACTTTAAACACGCCGAAATATCTTTTAAAGAAAGGGAAGTTCTTTTAGGGTGCTGAAGCTCAGGAAACGCCGCCATAACTTCAGGTAAGCGATAGAATGGTATGCGTGAATTCATGTGGTGAATATGGTGATAGCCTATGTTAGCTGTGAACCAGTTCATTATTGGACCCATATCCATAAAGCTCGATGATTCAAGGGCAGCCTTTTCATAAGCCCATTCGGCATTATCGTGAAATTTTACGGTCGGGAAATTATGCTGGGCATAGAACAGGTAATCGCCCAGGCATCCGGAAACAAAAAACGGAACGAACATGGAGAAAAGCCATGCCTGCCATCCTAAAAAATAAATTACCAACACAATCAGTGTTATATGAATTACCATGGCAATTAATGAATCGTAATGTTTGCGTGGGTTATTTAAGAACGATCGCATTGAAATACCGAAAAAGAACATGGTAAAATACCCGAATAAAATAGTTAATGGATGCCTCGATAATAAGTATTTACGCTGTTCTGCAGGAGAAAGACTGTCGAATTTTTCGCGGGTAATAATAAGGTATGAGCCAATGCTGGAAGAAAATAGTTTTGAATTATGCTTGTGGTGGTAATCGTGTGAACGTTTCCAGATGCTGACAGGAGCAAGTGACAAAAGGCCAAACACTGAAAAAACAACTTTGCCCATAAATGACTTGTTGAGTATGGCATGGTGCTCAAAATCGTGATACAACACGAACATTCTTATAGTTATAAGCCCTGCCAGAACACCAAGCACAAAACGAATGGGAATATTAGTAATAAGCGCAGCGCCTACATAAGCTGCAGATGCAAGAATTAACGTAGAAAGCACATAGAACCAGCTTTTGGCCTTATCTTCAACAGCGTATTGCCTGGTGGCTAATATAAGTTCCTTACCTGTTAACATTGTTTTTACTTACAACAAAGATATGACAAATCAGGCAACCTTTCGTTTATGTTTCCATCGGCGGTGAGACCATAGCCAAACCTCAGGTTGTGCTATTATATCCTTTTCGAGCCTACGGGTATGCATTTCCGATATTTCACCGTCTTTCGTTTCCTTCGGATTCATGCAAAGCACTTCTGCTTCTATTTGATAATAGCCCCTTTTAACTCTTTTAATACAGGCATATACTATCGGATATTCCATCTTTTTTGCAATCCGTTCTGTACCCGTAAACACAGGAGTATCCTGGTTCAGGAAAGTTGTCCAGTATGCACCTTCGGGCGAAGGGGTCTGGTCTGCAATAAATGCCGTTGCACTCACTTCGTTCCGCTTGGCAACCATTTCCCTGAATGTTTCGCGCATAGCAATCAGCCCGGTACCAAAGCGGGTACGCATATCATATATCAGTTTATTAAAATATTTATTGCTGAGCGGATGGTATATTACATACAATTGGTGCTTGCACAACAAGCTAAATGTATTACCGGCCCATTCCCAATTACCTAAATGCCCCATTACAAGCACTACCGATCTCTTTTCGTCAGCCAGCGTATCAAATACTTCCTGTGCACCGGGCGCAAAGTAAAAATGCTTCAGCATGGTTGTTTTGCTGATGGTAAGTGTTTTGAATGTTTCTAAAAACAGGTCGCAGAGGTAATGATAAAAATCCTTGCATATCCTTTTTATTTCTTTTTCACTCTTATCAGGAAATGAGTTTCGCAGGTTTTCCATTACCACCTTTTTGCGATAGCCGATAATATAATATAAAAGCACATAAAATCCGTCGGATACAAGGTATAACAAAGGAAATGGCAATAGTGAAATAAGGTATATGAAAGGAAGAAAAAGATAAAATGCTATTGCCGACACCTTATAAAATATAATGATTGTCAAAGATACTGAAACAGCAAATAATACCGTTTTAAATACTACATTTATATTTAATTATGCCTTTTACATTCGCCCATCCGGCCGCTATACTACCCGCAAAATTCATTCGCCGCAAATGGGTTTCGTTTACTGCATTGGCCATTGGCAGCATGACACCCGATTTTGAATATTTTATCCGAATGCGTAATCTTGGCGTATATGGCCATACCTGGGCAGGGCTATTATGGTTCGATCTTCCTGTTGCTTTCATTTTAACATTTATTTACCATGGCTTTGTAAGAGATGGCCTGATCGATCATCTTCCGGCTATGTTCAGAAAAAGGCTCAATAGGTTTAAAGAATTTAATTGGCCGGCATTTGTAAAACAAAATCTCCTCACCGTTATTATTTGCCTAATGCTGGGTATAGCCACACACATAGTATGGGATAGCTTTACGCACCGTACCGGTTACTTTGTAAACAAAATTCCCTGGCTATTAAAAAATACCGACGTGTTTGGTATAGGGCAGGTACGTTTTTATATTCTGCAGGTAGTAAGTTCCTCGGCGGGATTAATTATTTTGTTTTATGGCCTGTTTATGTTGCCCAAAGATGAAACACTGAAAAGAAAGAACATATTGCTGTTTTGGACTATTGCAGCCCTTATTACCGTATCCATAGTTACTATACGTGTTTATACAACTATGCACAGGTTACCTCTGGAACAATTCAATAATCTGCTTACAATTCATTTCTTCACACACTTTTTCAATCATCGGTCGGCTGATGATTTTATAATGACCACTATCTCTGCCTTCCTTATATCGCTTATCCTTACACCGCTATTGGTTAAAAAGAGCCATAGTTAATCTATTCTATTCGTATAATCGGGTTATGTTTTACCGGAAAATTGCAGGAATTGGCAATAAAACACTTTTTATTCGCCCCATGGTGAAGCTCGAGGGCTGTTTTTGTCATGGAACTGCTTTTTACAGTAACAATAGGATTAAGCACCACTTCGGCAAATCGCCCACCGCCATCTGAGTCAATTTCCATGGTACCTGTTGCATGGTCCTCGTAAGCCGTTACAATAACCCCTGCGTCAGCACACAGGTGCAGATACCAAAGCATGTGGCAGGAAGATAAAGAGGCTATCAAAAGCTCTTCGGGGTTATATCTGCCGGCATCTCCCCTGAAAAGAGGGTCTGAGGAACCCATAATATCGGGTTTACCCTTGGCTGAAATAATATGATTACGGCTATATGACCTGTAATCGGTTGTTCCCACTCCATTTGCACTGTTCCAGTTAAGAGAAGCATTAAATACGTGTTTATTGCTCATTTTCAATATTATATATGGTTATAAAGTATAATTTCGGCACCAAAATTATACATAGAAACACCCCATCGTATCACAAATTAATTTAAACTTAAAAAATGCCTGTTTTATAGGAAATATTGCCATTTACTTGTTTTCTATCTCGCTTTTTTTTATTATCTTTGCAAATGATTTCAGGTTACTAGAAAAAGGTCCTATTGCTAAGCTAAAGAACAGAATGGTATTTTTTCGTCCGATAGTCAATTCTCACAACAATTTTCCAACTAAATTTTTCATACTATGAAAAAAGCTAGGGTGCTTTATGTTTCCCAGGAAATATTTCCATACATGGGAGAGAATACAATGTCAAATGTTGCTCGCTTTCTGCCACAAGGTATCCAGGAAAGGGGTAAAGAAATACGCACCTTCATGCCACGCTACGGTTGCATTAATGAAATCCGCCATGGTTTACATGAAGTAATTCGCCTTTCAGGTATAAACCTTATTATAGATAACGACGATCATCCACTTATTATAAAGGTAGCTTCCATTCAACGTGCACGTATGCAGGTATATTTCATAGATAATGAAGACTACTTTCAACGCAAGGCAACATTTACCGATGAACAGGGAAGGCTTTTCGAAGATAATGACGAAAGAGCAGTGTTCTTTTGCCGCGGGGTTATTGAAACCGTGCGTAAACTGAGCTGGAGCCCTGACATTATACATTGCCATGGCTGGATGACCAGTTTGTTTCCATTATATATTAAGCAAGCTTGTAAAGAAGATCCTTTGTTTGAAAATGCAAAGGTTATTTATTCTTTATGTGGTGACAAATTTGAAGGCACATTGAACAAACGCCTTGCTGATAAAGCCGTTTGGGATGGAATTAATGCAGAAGACCTTTCTGTTATTAAAACTCCTTCATACAATAATTTAATGAAGCTGGCCGTTAACTGGTCGGACGCAGTAGTAAAAGTTGATCCTAATGTAGATGCAGACGTACTTAAGCATATTAAAAAATCGGGCAAACCAATGCTCGAGCATACCGAAGAGAATTATATGGATGCATATTCAGACTTTTACGATGAAGTTCTTGAAATGGAAGAAGCTTTGGTTGATGAATAAATTGTCCTTCAGGTCCTACAGATCATCGAAATTGGCAACAGCCTGCATAATAGCAGGCTTTGCCTTTTATGCTTCCTGCTCACAAGATAGTGGTATAGGCAGAAACGTATTGCCAAGCAGTACACTTACGGCAGATTTTATTGATACTACTACTGTAGTAACCTCATTAGTATTAGAAGACACTGTTCCTTCTAATAATAATACGGTTGATTTGCTCGGGTATTGTACCGACCCTATTTTTGGGCCATCAAGGGCATCAATATACACGCAGTTGCAGTTGCCTACTGATGGTGTTAACCCCTTTACATCTAACGGCTATATTTCATCAGCCACCGTAAATGTTATATTGGATTCCGTAATATTTGCATTGCCGTATGGCAGTTATAATGACTATAATTATTATGGCACAATTGGCGCAGAAGAAGTTCAGGTATATACGCTTGATGCAAAAACACATTTTGTAAACGATAGCGCCTACTATGATGATGCCGTAATATCGCACAAGAATTTACTGGCAGAACGGGAAGTAACCCCTGCTTTTCAGACCAATGATACAGCATGGTATCCTTCCCATCCAACCAAGGTTCTTGACTACGTGTCGAGCCCACGAATGACAATAAAATTGCCTTTGGCATGGGGAAAGAGCTGGCTTGATACAGCTTTAAGTCAGTACCCAAGGCTTTCTCCATGTAATAGCACAAACATTAATGCCGTTAATATGGTAAGTTGGGATACTGTATTGGAACGTAATTTTCCTGGTATTTATATTACCACTGCTTCCAATACCATGCAATTGCCTGGCCAGGGTGGCTTATGGTACATTAATCCCTATGGAGGCATAAATGGCATTGTATTTTATTTCCGTGTCATCAATCCAGCCAGTACCGGAACCGGAACGGACACTTCTTACGCAACAACTAATTTCTATTCTAACCCCGGTTGCGTTTCATTTAATCATTTCGACCACGATTATTCTCAAACGGTATTTAACGGACCAAAAAATAAAAAGGACTCGGTCTACTCCCCTAACCATATATACGTGCAGGCCATGGGTGGTGTAATGACCAAGATCGACTTTCCGTACATTATGAACTGGGTTAAAAAAAATAAGGTTATCATTAACCGCGCAGAGGTAGATATCCCTGTTGATGCAAGCACTATCGGCAATTTTGAGCCACCAAGCCAGCTTTATTTAATTGGCATAAACGACACCTCTACGGTGGCTTCCACATCTACATTTACTTTACCTGATTATGGTTCGGCTTACTATGGCGGTACATACGATGGGTTTAATCAGCAGTATGTTTTTGACATAGCACTTTACATACAAAATGTGCTTGATGGAAAAACAATAGATCATGGCCTTTATCTTGTTGCCGGTGCTTCAAGCGAAACCGCAAACAGGTTTGTGGGATACGGAGGCATAGGTAATGGAACTTCAGCAAAGCGTCTCCGGTTAAAACTTTATTACACTCCCGTAATCGATAAGGTAAAAGTACACAAATCGTAATAAATTTACACTTATGTGTGGCATAGTAGGTTATATTGGAAACAAAGAAGCTTACCCTATTCTTATTAAGGGACTTCACCGTCTTGAATACAGAGGATATGACAGTGCAGGGGTTGCATTGTTAAACGGCACTTTAAATGTTTACAAATGCAAAGGCAAAGTTGCCGACCTGGAAGCCTTTGCGAAAGACAAAGACAAAAAAGGCAACATTGGAATAGCACATACCCGCTGGGCTACCCACGGCGAACCTAATGATGTTAATGCACACCCGCACTATTCACAATCGGGCAACATAGTTCTTATACATAATGGCATAATTGAAAACTACGGTCCTATAAAAGAAGAGCTTAAAAAAAGGAACTATACATTCCGCAGTGATACAGATACTGAAGTTTTAGTACAACTTATTGAGAATATAAAAGATAACGAAGGTGTTCCACTTGCAGAAGCTGTGCGCATTGCCCTTAACCAGGTAGTGGGCGCCTA
This sequence comes from Bacteroidia bacterium, assembly GCA_035486275.1. Lineage (GTDB taxonomy): Bacteria > Bacteroidota > Bacteroidia > JABEUT01 > JABEUT01 > JABEUT01. Next base: position 4,855 of record DATHNG010000144.1, on the reverse strand, counting down.
TGCAATAGTTGTGCTTGCCAAGGATAATCCCGATGAGCTTATTGTGGCGAAAAAAGGAAGTCCGCTCGTGATCGGAGTTGGAGAAAAAGAATTTTTTGTGGGATCGGATGCAACACCTATTGTCGAATACACCAAGAACGTAATATACCTGGAAGATGAGGAAATAGCGGTATTGCCACGCCACGGTGAAGTGAAAATAAAAACAATAAAGAACAAAGCTAAAACTCCCTATATAGAAGAACTTGAGATGCAACTGGAAACCCTTGAGAAGGGTGGTTTTCCGCATTTCATGTTAAAGGAAATATATGAACAGCCTCGTTCTATCCGCGATAGTTTACGGGGCCGCTTAAATGTGAATAAAGGCATTGTAAAACTGGGTGGCATTGCCGATTACGAGCAGGCTTTAGTTAAAGCCAAAAGAATTATAATTATTGGTTGCGGTACTTCATGGCATGCAGGCCTTGTTGGCGAATATTTATTTGAAGATCTTGCACGTATTCCGGTAGAGGTTGAATACGCATCGGAGTTCCGTTACAGGAATCCTGTAATTCACGAAGATGATGTTGTAATTGCTATTTCGCAATCGGGCGAAACAGCCGATACATTGGCGGCAATAGAGTTAGCGAAGAGTAAAGGCGCCACTATCATTGGCATTTGCAATGTAGTTGGTTCATCAATACCACGTGCTACCCATGCAGGATCTTATACCCACGCAGGGCCTGAAATTGGTGTGGCATCAACCAAAGCTTTCACTGCGCAGATAACCATACTCACCTTAATGGCTCTGCAAATTGCCCAGATAAAAGGAACCTTGCCCCGCGGTAAATTCCATGAACTGATTAGTGAATTGAATACCATACCTGATAAAGTTCAGGCTGTACTTGAACGGAACAAAGAGATCGAGGCTATTGCCAAAATATATAAGAATGCGCATAATGCCTTGTATTTAGGCCGTGGATATACATTCCCGGTTGCCCTTGAAGGTGCGCTTAAGCTTAAAGAAATATCATACATTCATGCCGAAGGATATCCTGCTGCAGAAATGAAACACGGGCCAATTGCATTGATAGATGAAAATATGCCTGTATTTGTTATAGCTACACAAGGCACCTCATACGAAAAAGTAGTGAGCAATATTCAGGAAGTTAAAGCCCGAAAAGGCAAAATTATTGCCGTTGTTACCGAAGGTGATACCCAGGTTAAATCACTGGCTGATTATGTTATTGAAGTGCCGCAAGTTGACGAACGCCTTGCGCCTCTTGTAGCAGTTATTCCACTTCAGTTACTCTCCTATCATGTAGCAGTTATGAGAGGCTGTAATGTTGACCAGCCAAGAAATCTGGCCAAGTCAGTTACGGTAGAATAATCTTTTATTTTTTCTTTTTCTCGGGCCTGGTCCACATAAATATACGTGGATTATATGCATACGCATTTATGTCCTTATTGATAACAATGAGTACACAATCTATAAAAGGCAATATACCGAAAGCCCCGCCGAATGTTGCTATATAAGCAATAGGTACACCTGCTGAACTTCCCAGGTAAATGCGGTGGGCGCCAAAAACACCCAATGGAATTGGTAGCGCCAGTAAAGCGGCTATCAGCTTATGTTTTCGTGCATGAATCCTACTTGTATCAGCTGCCCGGGTGTTTTTTGCTGAATCGCCTGAAAAAAGATAAGCTTTGCCATGCTGCCTATATCTAACATTGTTTGCTTGCACATACGTGCAGCTCAATACCAGAAATAATACAGCCAGGCAAAGCCTCCCCATAAATTATTTTGCGCTGTCTAAACGTTTAGCAACTTCTTCCCAGTTAATAACATTCCAGAAAGCGGCTATGTAATCAGGGCGCTTATTCTGATATTTCAGATAGTATGCATGTTCCCATACATCAAGGCCCAGAATAGGAGTGCCCTTGCATTCAGAAACATCCATTAAAGGATTATCCTGGTTAGGAGTAGAACAAATAGCCAGCTTGCCACCTGTAACACATAACCAGGCCCAGCCTGAACCAAAACGTGTAGCGCCTGCTTCAGCAAATTTGGTTTTAAAATCTGCAAATGAACCAAAGGTTGATTTAATACCATCAGCCAATACGCCGGTAGGTTCTCCGCCGCCATTTGGTTTCATAACCGTCCAGAACTGGTTATGGTTGTATATACCGCCACCGTTGTTTCTTACTACCGGAGGTTGCTTGGATATATTTTTAAATAAGTCTTCCAGGCTCATGCTGTCCTCAGGCTTACCTGCAACAGCATTATTAAAATTAGTTATATATGCCTGATGATGCTTGCTATGGTGAATTTCCATAGTTTGTGCATCAATGTGAGGCTCAAGGGCCTTGTAATCGTACGGTAATTTTGGAAGTGTAAAAGCCATATTAATAGGGTTTAATTGTTTGTTTTATTGATAGGTTCTATAAGTCAAAGGTATATACTTTTTGATATGATGCCAGGCACTTTCGATATAAGTGCTCATATTTATGTTGAAATTTATTTCGCACTAATTATTCCCCGACGACAATGTTATAAGGCCCTGAGAAATAAGCAGCCCATTGTATTTTATATACCCCTGGTTTAATTCAAATTTTGTTTTGTCATCATCATCCTCATCAAGGTATATACTAATCGATGCTCCTTTTTTATTCAAACCCTCTTTTTCACAAACAATTAATACAGGCTTACCCTTCAGTTGATCGCTGATCTTCTTAAGTTCTGAACTTTGAGAAGCGGGAATAAACACTATCTGGCACCCGGCTGCCTCATCTATCGTAAGCACTTTTTCAACAGTAATAGATTTTTCCCCTACATGCTTACCTGCAACAAACTTTCTCAGTTCATCGGTTATAGGTGAAGCTCCGTAAATGCCTATCACAAAATCGGTTGATTTATTAGTTGGCCATGATATATATTTTGTAAAATTATACACATACACCGAAGCTATTTTATAGTTCAGTGTTTGCCCAAACACCCCTGCTGAACAGGATATTATTCCAAGAAAAATAAGTATCGCTCTGCTTATCTTCATTTCTTGAAATTTAGATCGTATGATACCCGTATTTCATATTCCCTTGACATAGATGGTAATGGGGCATGACCGCCATTATACGGCTGAATGAATTCATAGTCAGCATTCAAAATATTGTAACAGCCTACACCAATTTTTAATTTATTTACTTTATACATCAGGTAAATATTTGCCAGCGTGGTTGGCGAAAATTTCTTTAAGGCCGGTATACCGCTGCTGTTGCTATCAACGTACCCGTAACGCTGGCCTATCCATGAAATGGTGGGGGTAATGAATAATGATGGTGTAATATTATAACTAAACGACAGGTTTATTTTATTTGCAGCAGCCCCCAGTGTCATATCGCTATTGCCGGGCACCTGGTATGCCGGAACAACTGTTTTACCTGCAGTAGTGTAAAAAGCGTAGTTCAGGTCAAAATAACCCCAGGTTTGTTTTATTCTGTAATCTACCTCCGCGCCACGCGTACCTTGTTCATTAAGGTTTTTATATCCTTCACTGTAACTACCACTCGAATTCAGTACCGTATCAACATAATATACTATCGGGTTCCTGGTAGTAATATCAAAAACATTAAGGGTAACGAACATATCTGTCGAAATCTCTTTCCCTGCCTCAAACTCAATTACGGTAGTAGTTTCAGGTTTAATTTGTCCGTCGTAGCTAAAGTTAATATCCTCTATGCCGGGTGCACGAAATGAATTATTGTACAGAAGCTTAAAATTCCATTTATCGATCTTCCTCATTATACCTAACCTGGGTACAAATGACGAGCCGTAGGCAGAATTATTATCATATCTCGCTCCCAGCATTATGCTTGCTATGTGGTAGCGGAAAAGAACCTGGGCATATGCTGCAACATTAGTATAGCTTACCGAAGACTTGCCATTGCTGAAAAGAGTAGTATCAACTCCCAGCGCTGCATGGTCCTGGAAAACCTCAGCACCTACAACAATATTTATATGACGGGTTACATCATACAGCATTGAGAGGCTGCCTGTGTAACGTTCAACATTTTTATCATAAATAGTATAGGCTGAATCAGCCGGGGCAACTGTGCCTGAAAAATTCCAGGGCTTTTGATATTTATAACTTATCAATGGAGTAAGCGTTATTTTATCACTTAGTTTGGCATCATACTTCAATTGGTATGATTCAGTTAAGAAATTGCAGGGATAGGCCCGTGATAGCGCCATGCCAAAATTATCGGCAGTGGTAGTAACAAAGTTATCATACACCCCGGTAAAACTAAGGCCCTTATACGATAGCTTCAGTATAACATTGCGGGGGTCAAGATTTGAGTTACCGGCCATTGAATAGCTGTTCCCATTAAAATCAGTATACGTGTTATCGCTTCGGTTAGCATGGCCCACAAAGCCAGACACACTATACATAAAATCGTTTATTTTATCTCCTGCCGATACGCTTATATCTCTATACCCTAAAGTCCTTGCAGTTTGTCCATATCCTCCAGTTGCTGAAATTCCTTTCAGGTCATCTCCATCTTTTGTAATAATGCTTATTACCCCGTATTCAGCAAAGCCACCGTAAATTGCTGAGCCGGGGCCACGTATTATTTCAATTCTTTTTATGGAACTAACATCGAAGTGATTGCCGAACTGCGTGGTGGAATACATTAGTTCGTTCATCTCCTGGCCATCAAGCAAAACCAGCACCTTACCCTCTTCAGCCCAGTTACCACGCATTATAATACTAACATTGCCTTGCACGTCAACACCAAAATCTATACCCGGTACAAGCCTCAGTACATCTATAAGGTCGCGTGCGCCCGATCTTTCAATTTCATCGTGGCTAATTACCGTTAC
>DATHNG010000143.1:0-30391 GCA_035486275.1 Bacteroidia bacterium | reverse complement strand
GGAATATCTCCTTCAACAATAAGGCGTCCTGCAGTCTTAGCTTTTATTTCGTCTACAGTTACACCCGGTGCTCTTTCCAATAATTTAAACCCTTGTGGAGTTACATCTAACACAGCTAATTCGGTTACAATACGCTTTACGCATTTAATACCCGTAAGTGGCAGGTCGCACTTCGGTAAAAGTTTCGATTCGCCTTTTGGGTTGGTATGTTGCATAGCGACAATAATATTTTTAGCTGCAGCAACAAGGTCCATTGCACCACCCATACCTTTTACCATTTTGCCTGGTATTTTCCAGTTGGCTATGTCGCCGGTTTCACTTACTTCCATAGCACCGAGTATAGTAAGGTCAACCTTTCCGGCACGTATCATTCCAAAGCTTTCAAATGAATCAAAGAACGATGCACCTGGCAATACGGTTACGGTTTCTTTGCCTGCATTAATAAGGTCAGCATCCACTTCTTCATCTTTCGGGTATGGTCCTGTACCTAATATTCCATTTTCTGATTGAAGGGTAATTGTCATTCCTTTTGGAATATAATTTGCAACCAGGGTGGGTATACCTATTCCTAGGTTAACATACATTCCGTCACGCAGCTCCTGCGCTATTCTTTTAGCTATTCCATGTTTGTCGAGCATAGTATCTTATTTTCTTTATTAGTCTACATTCATCATCAAATCACCAAATCATCAAATCGACTTAACGGTCGTTCTGCGTTCAATTCTTTTTTCGTAATTCTTTCCTTCAAATATGCGATGTACATAAATACCCGGTACATGCACTGCATCCGGGTCTATTTCTCCGGGTTGTACCAACTGTTCAACTTCTGCAATAGTTATGTTGCCTGCTTTAGCCATAGGCACGCTATAGTTACGTGTAGTTTTTCTGAATAAAAGGTTACCCATTGTATCACCTTTCCATGCTTTTACAATTGCAAAATCAGCATGCAATGCAGTTTCCATTAAATACATCTTGCCGTTAAACTCACGCACTTCTTTGCCTTGCGCTACTTCGGTGCCATAACCTGCACCGGTAAAAAATGCAGGAATACCAAGGCCTGCCATAGCTATACGTGTTGCCAGTGTTCCCTGCGGAACAAGGTCAACCTGGAGTTCGCCTGACAAAAATTGTCTTTCGAATTCAGCATTTTCTCCAACATACGACGACATCATTTTCTTTATCTGCCTTGTCTTCAGCAATAAGCCCAGGCCGAAATCATCTACACCGGCATTGTTTGAAATGCAGGTTAAATTCTTTACACCTGATCTTAATAATGCAGCAATACTGTTTTCAGGTATGCCACATAAACCGAATCCACCTAACATAAGTGTCATGCCATCTTTAATTCCGGTAATGGCTTCATCGGCATTTTTATATACTTTATTCATACTAAAGGTTTGAAAGCGAAATTAAAGAAATTTCAATACAGAATTATAGCGATTCTGAAACGCAATATCATTTACTTGCCCTGTTTCTCAAGCAGGTCATTGAATAATTTCAGGTAATTGTTACTCTGAGAGATAACAGAATATTTTGCAACTACTGTTTCCCTGCCTTTAATACCTATTTTTTTTCGCAGTTCTGCTGATTCTATTAGTAGAGATAGTTTGTCCACCCATTCTGAGTTTGTATTTGCAAGGAATCCATTTACTCCATCTTCAACAATGTCGGTATTTACACCAACCGGAGAAATTACCGGAGGAATACATAATGCCATATATTCAAGACTCTTTAGCCCGCATTTCCCTTTACTCCATATATCATCTGGTAATGGCATAAGCCCTATATCAATTTCCAGTAAGTCTTCCACTTCCGTTTCCTGGCTCCATTTTGTTCCATGTATGTTTAGTTCAGGGTATGAGTACGAACTATCACCAATTACTTTAAAATAAACTTTGTCTCCGTATTTTTTCTTTATCTCTTTTAAAACGGGTATGGCAAGCGTAAAGTGTTTTATAGTGGTGTGGCTTCCTGTCCAGCCGATGCAAATACGGTTTTTAATAATGGGGTCATACTTAGGTTGAAACTTATCGGTATCAACAGTGGTTGGAATAATGCAAACATTAGGATTATAGCTGCGTGCATACTCAGCAAGGTAATTATTACCGGCAATAACAACGTCAGATATTGCAATTATTTCAGCTGTTTTACTTGGCCTTTTTATCCATGAAAACCGCTTATTTACATCCGACACATTCATTAACCAAATGGCATCGTCAAAGTCAAATACAAATTTTGCCCCCGATCTTTTAAATCGACGCTCAAAAAAAGTAGAGCCCAGCAGAAATGCCTCACGCTGCACGAAAACAATATCAAAGCGTGGTGCCAGCCTTAATATTCTTAATCTGCGGACAAAGCTTTTTAGGATGACAAGGAATTTCTGGAAATACTTTTCTTCAGCATACATAACCATATCATCGGCCTCAGTAACCATAGGTGAAAGCCTGCAGCTATAATCGTTCTTTTGAAGAAAAGGTATATATTGTTCAAAGCGGAACCTTTGACTGGGTGACCTGTTAAGTCTGTGAGAAGCAATGAACAGTATTTTCTTCATGCGCCAAATTTACTTAAATAACAGGTATACAGCCAGTATAAGGCAAGCAAAACCGGCAATGTGGTTTAGCTGTAATAGGTTTGTTTTAAATACTATAGCCGAAAAAGCTACAAATACGGTTAGTGTAATTACTTCCTGAATTACTTTTAATTGTAACAACGTAAAAGGGCCTCCATTCTCAATAAACCCAATACGATTAGCAGGTACCTGGAAGCAGTATTCAAATAAAGCTATTCCCCAACTTATCAGTATTACAGCAAACAATGGTAAAGCCTCCATACCTTTCATTTGCTTGAATTTTAAATGGCCGTACCAGGCGAAGGTCATGAAGGTGTTAGATAGTACTAAGAACAGAATGGTGAATATGGCTTTTTTCATAGGTATGTGTTTTTATGGATTCAGATAGTTATTCAGCCTATAACATTGTAAAAATATATACATTCGTGGTTCTATAAAAAGGGCATGTTAAAAAAGCGGTATTCTTTGGTTCTCGTATGTTGCGCTATTGCAGTTTTTTCTTCCTGCAATAAAGGTGTTATATACCAGAAATACAATAAGATACCCAACAATACCTGGGATATGAATGCTCCCATGGAATTTGATATTCCAATAGAGGATACGGTTAATAGGTACAATGTATATGTCAATATCAGGAATGATGATGGATACGACTTCAGTAACCTGTATTTATTTATAGATATAACAGCACCTAACAATGCAACTGAGCGTGATACAATGAATTGCGTGTTGGCAGATAATTCGGGCAAATGGTTGGGCCAAGGATTAGGTGATATATGGGATAACAAGATATTATTCAAATTCAACACCAGGTTCCGTAAAGGCAATTATAAGTTTAAACTAACACAAGCTATGCGGGTGGATAAGCTGCCTGAGATAATGGATGTGGGCATTAGAATAGAACAAACTCCAAAGAATACTAATTGAACTAAGTTACAATATGAAAGTAATAGACCATCTTAAGAAATCGAAATCGACCTTATTCTCATTTGAAATTTTGCCTCCGTTAAAAGGTAAAAGCATACAATCTATTAATGAGAGTATAGATCCTTTGCTGGAGTTCAACCCATCGTTTATTAATGTTACCTACCACCGTGAGGAATATATTTATAAGAAGCGTGAAGGTGGGTATCTGGAAAGGATACCTGTGCGTAAGCGGCCGGGTACTGTTGGTATTTGCGCGGCAATTATCAATAAATACAAAATAGATACTGTACCCCATTTAATATGCGGTGGTTTTACAAAAGAAGAAACAGAAAACGCACTTATTGACTTGCAGTTTTTGGGAATTGATAATGTATTAGCATTACGCGGTGATGCAGTAAAATCAGAAGCGCATTTTGTTCCTGAACCTGGCGGTAACGAACATGCAATTGACCTGGTAAAGCAAATTGTGGAATTGAATAATGGCAAATACCTTAACGAAGAAGCATCTGACGCACACTCTCAAACAAGTTTCTGTATTGGTGTGGCGGGTTACCCCGAAAAGCATTTTGAATGCCCTAATATTAAAACCGACCTGAAGCACCTGAAAGCTAAGGTTGAAGCAGGTGCTGAATATATAGTAACACAATTGTTCTATACCAACGAGCATTACTTTAACTATGTGAAGATGTGTAAGGAAATGGGAATTAATGTTGCCATCATTCCGGGCATAAAACCTATTTCGACCAAGAAACAATTACAAAGCCTTCCTAAGTTCTTCCATGTAGAAATACCTGAAGAGTTTGCCGATGCAATTGACAAATGCAAGAGCGACGCTGAAGCCAAAGAAATAGGAATAGAATGGGGTATTAAGCAATGTAAGGAGCTTATAAAAAGTGGTGCACCATGTATTCACTTTTATACCATGGGCAAATCGGAATCAGTAAAGAAAATTGCGAAAGCTATTTTTTAAGCTTCGATAGGTACTGCACCACATACTTTCCCAGTACATCAAATTCAATATTTACGTATTCACCAACTTTCAGGTCCTGAAAATTGGTGTGCTTGAATGTATATGGAATAATAGCTACTGAAAAAGAGTTTGCGGTAAGTTTTGCAATAGTAAGGCTAACTCCGTTAATAGCAATAGAGCCTTTTTGTACAATGTAGTTCATGTCGCTCTTATTACAAACGAAAGTAAATACATGGCTACCCTCCAATTTTTTTATCGCTGTACATTTTGCAACCCCGTCAACATGGCCCAGCACAAAATGCCCGTCCATCTGCCCGTTAGCGGACATGGAACGTTCCAGGTTTATCTTACCTCCTTTTTTAAGATACTTTAAATTTGTTTTATCCAGTGTTTCCTGAACAGCCATAACCTTATACTGTTTCCCAGAAGCCGGTATTACCGAAAGGCATGCGCCATTATGCGAAACACTTTCATTTAGCTTTAATTTTTTAGCGAATGATGCTTCAATGGTTAAGACCATGTTGCCTTTTTCTTTGGCAATATTTTTTACTGTGCCTTGTTCTTCTATTATGCCTGTAAACATGAATACGGTTTCATTAGGGGACAAATTTATGATATATATAATAGCAGACTAACCACTAAGTTCACAAAGGCATACGCAAAGGACACGGAGGTTTTCTTTGTGTGCTTGGTGTGTATTTTATTTGAGCCCTTTGTGGTTACATGGATTCCTGCTATTTTTGTTATATACTAAAGAAGAGACTTGCCTAAAATACTTATCATACGGTTCAGTTCCATTGGAGATATTGTGCTTACAAGTCCTGTTGTGCGCTGTATTAAAAAGCAATTGCCTAATGCGCAGGTTCATTATATCACCAAAAAGGCATTCTTACCAGTTATAGAAAATAACCCGCATATTGATAAAGTATATTCCATTACAGAGCATGTGTCGGAAGTAATGGAGGAGCTAAAGAAAGAGGATTATGATTTCGTTGTGGACCTGCACCATAACCTAAGATCATTGCAGGTTAAGAGAGGTTTGAATAAGCCATGTGCAAGCTTCCCGAAACTGAATATACAAAAGTGGCTAAAGGTAAATTTGAAAGTAGATAAACTGCCGGCAGTGCATATTGTGGACAGGTATTTTGAAGCAGTAAAATCACTTAATGTAAAGAATGATGATGCAGGATTGGATTATTTTATTCCGGCTAAGGATGAAGTCGATTTAAATACACTGCCTGCCACGCATCGCAACGGATATATAGGTTTTGTAATAGGTGCAAGGCATTTTACCAAGCAATTGCCGCTGCATAAAATTATATCTGTTTGCAAAAAAATAAATGCACCTATAGTGTTATTAGGCGGAAAAGAAGATTCAGAAAAGGCAAAACAAATTGTAGAAGCTGTTGGTGCCAACGTATATAATGCATGCGGGCAGTATAACCTCAATCAGTCTTCATCACTGGTTAAGCAAGCGAAAAAAATAATAACCAATGACACCGGCTTAATGCACATTGCTGCTGCTTTTAAGAAAGATATTATTTCGGTATGGGGAAATACCATACCTGAATTTGGAATGTATCCGTATAAACCCGGGGCTAATTCTCATATACTTGAAGTGAAGGGTCTTTCATGCCGCCCATGCTCTAAAATAGGCTATAAAGAATGCCCTAAAAAGCATTTTAAATGCATGGAAGAAATAAGTGAAGAAGAAATAATATCAATGGTGAATGAGAACTAGATACTTCATTCTATTTGTGTTTTTTACTTCCAACCTCCAACTTGTTATTGGGCAAATTAATAATATTGATAGTGGTTTTACCAATAAAAGTGAAGCCAAGGATTTAAAGGTAAATGGATTGAAAGAAGGTAAGTGGTTTGAATATCTAGATTCTGCAAGTGTTACTACAACAGATACCAATGCACCTTATTATTGTTTAAGAGTTTATAAGAGTGATAAGATTAGAGGATTAGAGCGGGAGTATTATAAAAGTGGAAAGATACGTGGGGAGTTTTTTTACACTAAGAGTGGTAGTATTGATGGAATTTCCAAAACCTATTACGAAAATGGAAAAATAATGAATGAAGCAATTTTTATTAAGGACACTGTAAATGTAATGTATAAGGCATTTTATGAAAATGGGAATATAGAATTCGAGGTTCCATTTATTAATGGTAAAGAGAATGGGGTATATAAGCACTATACTGAAGACGGAGTATTATCGAGGGAAATAAACTATACTGATGGTAAAGTGGGTGAAATAAGGGATTATGATAAAAATGGCAACGAAGTCAAATAATTAAAAATTCAGCATTCAAAATTTAGAATTACCTAAGCAACCTCTTGAACCTTTTCAGGCTTAACCGTTTCTTTCTTCTCGTTTATATAAGGAAGATAGTATTTCTCGTAAAATATCTTCTTGGAGTTATTGAACGATTTTATTCCACCCAACTTATTTATAAGATACACATAACACCATGCAAGGTCCACCTGGTGAGGCAGAAAACCGGCACGGGCACTATCCGGGAAAAGATGGTGATTGTTGTGCCATTCACCGGCTACATAACCAGGCCAGTATTGATTGATTGACATATCATCCCAGCAAAAATCAACTCCTTCCTGGCGTTTATCTTTTCCTTTTCCGTGTCCTTCAAAATTAAATGTACGTACACCAACTGCCCATACTACCGACCATCCGAAGAGTGCACAAGCTAATGCATTACCGCCTATCAGGTAAAATGCGCCATACCAGAAAGCCCAATTCAGCAATGTTTCTGCAATGGTTCTTGCAGGGTGGGCAATGGTTCCCCATTTCTGGTATTGCTCATATGTATTGGCTTTAACCCCTGTATGATCAATAAATGTAGCCATACGCAGGTAATCTTCCTTACTCAGGTTCTTAGCAATTGACTGGTGATTGGTATCAGCAAGGAAACAATATAAAAAGCCACAGTTTGCATTATAAGGATCACCAGGCTGATCAGATTTTGCATGGTGAACGTGATGCGAAACAATATACATTTCCTCAGGTATAACTTTAACTACAAGGTTGCGGGTAATAAAACGCCAGAATTTATTTTTAAAGGTATAGGCTCGGTGTGTTCCGTAACGGTGATACCAAATGGTACCGTGCGAACCCATTATGACCATACTATATAAGAAGCCTGCAATGCAAAGTTGCCAGCTGAAATATTTTACAAAAAATATAATGAAGAATGGTGTAAGGCACACTACAGCAAACCATCCCATGAAATTCATCCAGTTCTTTTTGGTACGGAAAATGTTCTGGCGGTAAAAGAACTCGCTCCACATTTGCCTTTTGGTAGGCTTTATGAGGTTACCATTTTCGTCCTGCCAACCATAACGGGGCGGTTCAAGAACAATGTCAATAAATGCCATTTTTAAGCTTTATAGCCTGCAAAGGTATACTTTATTATACTACCTCCAACACCATACTGATAACCAACAGCTTGCTTGTGGTTAGGGGATTCAGGTAACCCAATTAGTTTTTGTGGCTTCAGAAGGTATTATTATGCCAAATTTCCAGATTCATTTTCTTTAATCTGTTATATTTGGAATTCATTTTTTCAACTATGGAATTATCAGAACAAGAACAGATCAGAAGACAAAAATTAGAGGAAATAAAGAAGCTTGGAATAGAGCCTTATCCGGCTGAACTATTTGAAGTAAACGCCAATTCGGCTGATATACTTGAAAATTATGAGCGCGATAAGCTGAACTATAAGAACATAAGCATGGCGGGCCGTATCATGAGCCTTCGCCAGATGGGTAATGCCGCTTTTGCTGAAATACAGGATGCACGCGGCAGAATTCAGATATACGTAAAGCGTGATGAAATTTGCCCGGGAGAAGATAAGACCATGTTCAACTCAGTATTTAAAAAACTGCTTGATATTGGTGATATTATCGGTGTTAAGGGATTTGTATTTACTACCCAAACCGGAACAATATCTATACATGTTACATCACTTACCTTACTTACCAAATCGGTAAGACCGTTGCCGGTGGTGAAAGTTGACAGTGAAGGTAAAGCGCATGATGTGGTGAGTGACCCTGAATTGCGTTACCGCCAGCGTTATGTTGACCTCATCATTAATCCGGAAGTAAGGAATGTATTTGTACAGCGTACAATTATCATTAACACCATGCGTAATTTCTTAAATGAAAGAGGTTACCTTGAAGTTGAAACCCCTATTCTGCAATCTATTCCGGGTGGCGCTGCTGCAAGGCCTTTTGTAACGCATCACAATGCATTAGATATTCCTTTGTATCTGCGTATAGCAAATGAGTTGTATCTGAAACGCCTTATTGTAGGTGGCTTTGACGCTGTGTACGAGTTTGCAAAAGACTTTCGTAACGAGGGTATGGATCGTACGCATAACCCAGAATTTACCCAAATGGAATTATACGTAGCCTATAAGGACTACGAGTGGATGATGAACCTGGTGGAGGAAATGCTTGAGAAAATAGCGGTTGCACTGTATAACACAACAAAAGTTGCTGCCGGCGAAAACACACTAGATTTCCACCGCCCGTTCCAACGTGTAAGGTTATTTGATGCAATTAAAGAACATGCCGGTGTTGATGTATCGGGCATGAGTGAAGAAGAATTGAGAAAGACTTGCGCTGACTTAGGAATTTCTGTTGCCCCTTCAATGGGCAAAGGAAAACTGATAGATGAAATATTCTCAGCTAAGGCTCAACACCATTATATACAGCCTACTTTCATTATGGATTATCCCGTTGAAATGTCGCCATTGTGTAAAAAGCACCGTTCCATACCGGGACTTGTTGAGCGATTTGAGTTATTCATTAACGGAAAAGAACTATGCAATGCATATAGCGAGTTGAATGACCCTATTGACCAACGCGCACGTTTCGAAGACCAGATGAAACTGGCTGAAAAAGGTGATGATGAAGCTATGGTAATGGATTATGATTTCCTTCGTGCTATAGAATATGGTATGCCTCCAACATCGGGTGTGGGTATTGGTATTGATAGGCTAACTATGCTTATGACCAATTCATCTTCTATTCAGGATGTGCTTTTCTTCCCTCAAATGAGGCCTGAGAAGTTCTAAATTGTTATTCTTTTGTTCATAATTATTTAGCACACATCCGACGCTGTTTGCATAATTTTGAAGGGAACAAATCATCCCTCTGAATTTATCATGAAAACAGCAAATTACATTCTCAAACTTGAAGAAGTAGGCCATGGCGATGTTCCCATCGTAGGTGGTAAAAACGCATCACTTGGCGAAATGCTGCAAAATCTTACGCAACTGGGTATCAATATCCCCGCCGGTTTTGTGGTGACCGTTGCTGCTTACAAAAAGTTTGTTGAGTTTAATAAGCTCGATGAAATAATAAGGGACATTATTACAAAGATCGACCTGCATAATATTGAATCACTCCGCCGTGGCGGGTTGCAGGTGCGCCAGCTGATAAAGAATGGTAAGTTTCCGGAAGACCTGGAAAAACAAATTATTGAGGCTTACCATACATTATCGAACAAATACAAACAAGATATAACTGACGTTGCTGTGCGTTCATCAGCTACAGCCGAGGACTTGCCGGATGCTTCATTTGCAGGCCAGCAGGAAACCTATTTAAATGTGCGTGGAGAGGAATCGTTGATAAACGCCGTGCGTAACTGCTTTGCATCCTTATTTACAGACAGAGCTATTAACTACCGCGAGAATTTTAACTACGACCACTTTGATATTGGCTTATCAGTGTGTGTGCAAAAAATGGTGCGTTCAGATCTAGCCGCATCGGGTGTTGCTTTTTCATTAGATACGGAAAGTGGGTTTAAAGATGTTGTAGTAATAAATGGCTCATACGGATTGGGTGAGATGATCGTGCAAGGCTCTGTTTCGCCGGATGAGTATATTATTTTTAAGCCAACGCATAAGGGCTCATTTACACCTATTATAGAAAAGAAAATGGGTGTAAAAGATAAGAAGATGGTATACGGAGATGACCCGGATGAGCGTGTGAGAATTATTCCTGTGGAAAAACAAGCGCAGAATAATTTTTGTATTACCGATGAACGTGCACTGCAATTAGCAAAATGGGTTGCACAAATTGAGGAATACTATTCTAAGCTAAAGAACAGATGGTGCCCTATGGATGTGGAATGGGCTGTTGATGGACTATCAAACGAGTTATTTATTGTACAGGCAAGGCCGGAAACTATTCACTCACAAAAAGACAACAGCAAAATTACGGAGTACAAAATAGAGGATGAGAATCGTGCTGAAAAAGTATTGCTGAAAGGGATTGCGGTAGGTGATAAAATTGCAGGAGGTAAAGTAAAGATCATGTACTCGCTTGATGGACGTACAGGCGGTTTAGATGGAAACGATTTTCAACCGGGCGATATCCTGGTGACTGATATGACTGACCCGGATTGGGAACCGATAATGAAAAAAGCGGCCGCTATTGTTACGAATAAAGGCGGAAGAACCTGCCATGCAGCAATTGTAGCCCGTGAAATGGGAGTACCTGCAATTGTGGGTACACGTAATGCAACCGAGATATTTGCAGACGATCAGTATATAACTGTTTCATGTGCTGAAGGTGATGTTGGCATTATTTATGGCGGAAGTGTTGAGTACAGGAAGATAGAAATTGATATGAATGATTTTCCGACAACAAAAACCCCTATTATGCTGAATGTTGCTTCACCGGATATGGCATTTCAATTCTCGCATTTACCGAATGCCGGAGTAGGCCTGGCACGTGAAGAGTTTATTATAAATAACTATATACAGGTGCACCCTATGGCCTTATTGCGTCATCATAAATTGGGCGATAAGGAACTTTCTGCTAAAATAAACCAGATAATTGCGGGCTATGAGAATGAAGAAACTTTCTTCATAAAGAAGCTTTCGTACGGTATTGCAAAAATTGCAAGTGCATTCTATCCGAATAAAGTGATTGTGCGTTTTTCTGATTTCAAGAGTAATGAATACAAAAACCTGTTAGGCGGTAAATACTTTGAACCTGATGAAGAAAACCCAATGATTGGGTGGCGAGGTGCATCGCGCTACTATTCAAAAGATTACAAAGAGGCATTTGGCCTGGAGTGTAAGGCAATACGAAGAGTACGCGATAAAATGGGATTAACGAATGTAGTAGTTATGATTCCATTTTGCCGTACGGTAGATGAATTGTTAAAGGTTCAGGATGTAATGTCGGAATATGGCTTGAAACGTGGAGAGAATGGATTAGAAGTTTACCTGATGGCTGAAATTCCTTCGAACATTATTTTAGCAAAAGACTTTGCGCAACACATTGATGGATTTTCAATAGGATCTAATGACCTTACACAACTTACGCTTGGGCTCGATCGAGATTCTTCCTTGGTAGCACACTTGTATGACGAACGCAATCCGGCAGTTAAAGCGATGTTGAGCATGCTGATCAAGACTGCGAAGAAGGCCAAGGTAAAAGTTGGTATCTGCGGCCAGGGCCCGTCTGATTTTCCTGACTTTGCAGAGTTCCTGGTAGAAGAGGGCATTGACAGTATTTCTGTAACACCTGATTCAGTATTTAAAACTGTAAAAGCGATTAATGCAGTTGAGAAAAAGGTTGAAGCTGTGGTAAGCGCTAACTAAGCTTTTCTTCCAACCAGAAAGGTCAGGTCCCAGGTAACAGTTTTTATTTCTGAAGGATCGCCCCATGCCTGAGTTAGTTCTTTCCTAACTTCATCCACCGGGTTCTTGCCGGTGGCATCTAAATAACGTTGCGTGGCTGACCAACTTAAATAATGCCCTTCCATTCCTTCAAGGTCCATTTGCTTTGTGCAATAAAAATCAGGTGTTTTAATCCTTTCGAAGGGGAAGGGTATATCTTTATACCGGTTTATCACTAACCAGCTTTCTTTAGGCCAATATTCTTTTAATATGCCCTGATGTAGCTTTTCCATAATTGCATCTACAGCAGGATTTACAGTAGGATTATTATAGGTCCATACTGCAACTACACCATTGAGTTTAAGCACACGGTGGACTTCTTTATAGAATTTATCATGGTCGAACCAATGTACCGCTGCGGCAACGGTTATCAGATCAACACTTGCCGATGGAATGCCACTATCTTCAGCCAATGCAATTTTATATTCTATTCTCTCATGACGCTTTGCATTGCTCAATTGCATTTCACTGGCATCAGTAGCTATAATTCGTTTGAAATAGTTGGTAAGTCCGTTGGCGGCCTGTCCATTACCTGTAGCGCAGTCCCACGCCAGATTATGTTCGGGGCATAGTGATGCGAGAAAAGAGAATATCTCATCAGGGTAGGTTGGCCTGAACTTAACGTAGGTATCTGATTGTTTCGAGAAATGATCTTTGAATTGCATGGCCATGCTTTTATAGTTCAAAGGTATGTATTGTAAATATTTCTATTGTATTTTATTGTTATTATCAATGAAATAAAAGGGGTTGTTGAAAACTGCAATGCTTTTCTTTTTTATCTGAAAAGAGGATGGCTAACTTTGCATTACAAGTGCAAAAGTGCCTGCCTTTTTGAATAACAAATTGAAATTCCGTACTTTCGTAAGGTATGAGGATAAAGGAAATTTTGTTTCTTCTGCTGATAGTGGCACAAGCCTCAGCCGCAAACCTTACAGGTAAAATAACCGATGAAGCGGGTCAGCCCTTACCATTTGTAGTTGTTTATATTGATGGTACTACCAATGGCACAACAGCCAATGTTGATGGTATTTACTCACTTGAACTAAAACCCGGTAACTATATTATAGACTATCAACTTATAGGGTATAGCCAGCATAAGGAAACGGTGGAGATGGGTAATAGTACTATTACACGTAATGTTACACTGAAGGATGATGGCATAAAAATGAGCGAGGTTGTGGTAAATGGTAATGCCGAGGACCCTGCGTATGGAATAATTCGCAAAGCGATAGATAAAAGAAAGTTTTACGAAGAACAGGTTGATGCCTATTCCTGCGATGTATATATAAAGGGTCTGCAACGCATAACAAAGCACCCAGATAAAATACTTGGGCAGGAAATTCATTTTAACGAGCTCGATTCCGTATCGCATATTATATACTTGTCGGAATCGGTTACCAAGTTCAATTTTGAGCAGCCTAATAAAATAAGGGAAGAAATGGTATCGAGTAAGGTGAGTGGCAATAACCAGGCCTTTAGCTACAACCAGGCTTCGGATATGTTAATGGATTTTTATAAGAACAATATTCAGATAGATGTGTTGGGTGAACGTGGTTTTGTATCACCCATTGCAACAAATGCCTTGTTCTTTTACAAATATCATCTGGCAGGTTCGTTTATTGAAAATGGTAAGGTAATTGATAAGATACAGGTTATACCCAAACGCCAGTTCGACCCTGTTTTCAGAGGGTATATTTATATTCAGGAAGATTCGTGGCGAATACATAGCGCCGATATGTATTTAATAAAAGATGCTCAAATAAATTTTGTGGATACATTGTATGTAAGCCAATCATACTTACCTGTAACGCCTGATATCTGGCTGATATTTTCAAATAAATACAAGTTTGTATTCAACTTGCTTGGCATACAGGGCAATGGGGTTTATGTTGCAATTAATAAGAACTACACGCTTGAACCCAATTTCCCTAAGAACTTTTTTAACGGCGAACTTTTAAAAATAGATGATAACGCAAATAAAAAAGATTCATCGTACTGGAACCAGACAAGGCCTGTACCACTGACAAAGGAGGAAAGTAAAGATTATGTGAGGCGTGATAGCATACATGCAAAACATGAGACCAAAGAATACCTCGATTCAATTGATGCCCGCAGAAATAAATTCAAACCATCGAATGTTTATTTAGGGTATCGGTATTTTAATCGCTATAATAAGCAATCATTTTTTCTTGGCCCTATAATACAAACAATAGGGTTTAATACGGTGCAAGGGCTTTACGGTGGATTAAGATTGGGCTATAATAAAATATATGAAGACGAAAAGCGGCTATCTATAATTACAACCGACGGCTACGGTTTCTCAAATAAGCGAGGGTATGGCGATGCACAACTTACCTACTCTTTTAACCCGGAAAAGCTCGCTGTTTTTAAATGTGGGGTAGAGTTGAAGCCTGAGCAATTTAATGGCAATGACCCGATCTCTCCTTTTTTAAATACATTATATACATTGTTCGAAGACCAGAATTACATGAAGCTCTACCAAAAGGCAGGTGCTAATGCTTCATATATCAGAGAGCTTATAAATGGTTTATTGTTTACGGGTGGTGCTGATTATGCTAACCGTGCAAGCCTTGCAAATTCTACCAATTATAAGTTGGTGCAGGTTGGCGAAAGGCAATATACAAGCAATACTCCGGTAGGCGATACAATTGGTTTTCCGGCAAACTCATTTACAGTTTGGGGTGAAGTAAAAATAAGTTTCAAGCAGCAGTTCTACACTTTGCCACATCAAAAAATTATTGCCGATAATAAATATCCTGTCCTTACGCTTGACTATTATCGGGCATTAAACATGGGTGATAATTATGCAAATTATGATATGGCCAAAGCTACCTTGTCAGGAATATTTAATCTGAAACTATTGGGTAAAACAGAATATAGTGTTTCTGCCGGAAAGTTTCTTACAGAAAAGAACATGGGCTTTATGGATTACTATCACTTTAATGGTGACCAGATCATATTCTCTTCGTTCGGCTTAAATAGTTTCCACTTGCTCGACTATTATAAGTACAGTACAAATGGCCCTTTTATAGTGGCTAATGTAGAACATCATTTTCAGGGATTTATTCTGAATAAAATACCATTGCTCCGTAAGCTGAAACTGGATGAAATAATAGGTGCCAATTTTCTGACTACCAATTCATTGCCTGAGTATTTCGAAGTCTTTGCAGGGATAACTAAATTCAACGTGGTCAGGGTCGATTTTGCAGCCTCATACGATAAAAGTGGCCGTGTGGGTGAAGGAATCCGCATTGGGCTTGGGTTTTAGGAACGTGATGGTAGTCACGCCACTGGTTTTTGTATAATGAGTATCTTTGCACACCAGTTTTACTAACTATGGCTAAAAAAACAGACTTCTACTATACTACCGAAAAGGATCTACATTTTACCCGCCCATTAGAAATATTGCGCGAACATCCTGAGGTTAAGTCATATATAGGCCGCAACCCTATGACGATATTTGCCATTCTTGGCTTGGTTGGCGGTCAGGCTGCAATGGCATATTTTGCCCATAACATGCCATGGTGGCTGGTATTGGTCTTAGCCTATTTTATAGGCGCTTTTTTTGTGCATGCGCTTTTTGTAATGGTGCATGAGTGTTCGCATAACCTGCTTTTCCAGAAAAAGAATAACAATATGCTGGCTGGTATATTGGCTAATTCTATCATGTTCTTTCCTAGCTCAGTTTCTTTCCAGCGTTATCATTTAAAGCACCATGCTCACCAGGGTATACCTGAATATGATGCTGATCTTCCATCACCTTGGGAAGCAAAGCTATTTAACAGCTATTTCTTAGGTAAGGCCTTCTGGCTCCTTATTTATCCTGTGGTTCAAACTATTCGTATTCCGCGCATGAAGGACATTAAAGCATGGGATAAATGGGTTGCACTTAATTGGCTTGTAGTATTAGCTGTTGATGTTGCAGCATGGTACTTCTTCGGCCCTAAAGCATTTGTATACATTTTCACTTCTATGTTCTTTTCAGTAGGCCTGCATCCATTGGGTGCACGTTGGGTACAGGAACATTACCTTACCAGTGGACCTGTGCAGGAAACACATAGTTATTATGGCCCGTTGAATGTTATTGCATTCAATGTGGGTTATCATAATGAACATCACGATTTTCCTTCTATTCCATGGAATAACCTGCCTAAAGTTCGCAAAGCAGGTGAAAAATGGTATAACGATATAGCATATCACAACTCCTGGACCTTGTTATGGTTACGCTTCCTCTTCGACAGAGAAATATCGATATACTCACGTATGTTGCGTAAGAGGCATGCAAAAGACCTAAAGGCTCAAGCATAAATATGACGGAGAAAAAAATAGCTATTCTTGGATCGGGAAGCTGGGCAACAGCTTTAATAAAGATCCTGTCCAATAACGATATTAATATTAGTTGGTGGGTAAGGAAAAAGGAGAATATTGAATACATTAAAAAGTACAAGCACAATCCTAATTACCTGAGCGAAATAGAAATCGACCTGAGCAAGGTTACTATTTTTACGGGCTTAAAGGAAACTATAGCGCAGGCTGATACATTAATACTGGCAGTGCCTTCAGCATTTATGAGCGAGGCGTATGCTTCACTGAAAAAAGAAGATTTTAAAGGAAAGGTTTTATTTTCTGCCGTAAAAGGTACCCTACCTGAAGAAATGAAAATGGTTAGTGCCTACCTTATGGAACAGTTTGAGGTACCACTATCTTCAATTGGAATAATAGCAGGCCCTTGCCATGCCGAAGAAGTTGCCATGGAAAAACTATCATACTTAACTGTTGGCTGCTCTAATACAGTTGCTGCTGATTGGATGGCTGACATGCTTACATGTCGTTACATAAAAGCCACTACATTGCCCGATATGCAGGGCATTGAATATTCTGCTGCACTTAAGAACATATTTGCAATTGCTAGCGGTATTTGCCATGGCTTAGGATATGGAGATAATTTTCAGGCTGTGCTTGTTGCCAATGCCATACAGGAAATAAAAAGATTTATAGACCAGGTTAACCCAATGCAGAGAGATACCAATGCATCAGCCTACTTAGGTGATCTGTTGGTTACTGCGTATTCTCAGTTCAGCCGTAACCGTACACTGGGTAGTATGATAGGTAAAGGCTATTCTGTAAAATATGCTCAGCTTGAAATGAATATGGTGGCTGAAGGGTATTATGCCGTAAAAACGATTTATACAATTAATCAGCAGTATAAAGTTTCTATGCCTATTTGCGAAGCAGTGTACCGCATACTATACGAAAAAATGTCTCCTTCAGTAGAAATACGTTTACTTGCCGAAAAGCTTGCTTAATGGAAACACTTACCAATTGCCCCATTTGTAATTCATCTTCGTTTACACCGTTTATTGAGTGTATTGACTATACCGTAAGCAAGGACAAATTTGCAATTGTTAAATGTGAATGTGGATTTAAATTTACAAACCCACGCCCTGAAGAAGCTGAAGCCGGAAAATATTACCAGTCAGAAGATTATATATCACATTCCAATACAAGTAAAGGATTAATTAACAGGCTGTATCAAAGAGCGCGTAAGTATACCCTTAAAAAGAAACTTGCTTTAATTACTAAAGTAAGTGGTAAGCAACAAGGTAATCTACTCGATCTGGGTTGTGGAACGGGTGAGTTTTTAAACACCTGCAAGCAAAGCGGGTGGAGTGTACAAGGTATTGAACCATCACCTGATGCGCGTGCATTTGCGACAAAGGAGTATGGCTTAACCATTCATGAGATTAATAAATGGGACCAGTTTGCAGACAATACATTTGATGTTGTAAGTGCATGGCATGTATTAGAGCATGTGTATCAACTGGAAGAAACAGCAAAACAGGTTAGGAGAATACTATCACCTGATGGCACTTTTGTGGTTGCACTTCCTAATTCCAGTTCAGCCGATGCTGAATTTTACAAAAAATATTGGGCTGCGTATGATGTTCCCCGTCATATATGGCATTTTACTCCTGCTGATGTAAAACGTTTTTTTGAAAGCAAAGGATTTACCCTGAAAGAAGTATTGCCGATGCCATTGGATGCCTATTATATATGTATGCTTAGTGAGAAGTATAAAGCAGGTAGTATTAGTTACGGAAGGGCTGCTGTACATGGCTGGGCATCGAACCGGCAGGCAGCTAAAACAGGTACTACTTTCTCCAGCCAGATTTATATTCTGAAGCCTGTCAAGTAAGGTTGTATATTTGTTTTATTGAACTCAGCAAAAACCTACGTATGAAATCAAGAACTCCCAAAGAAAGCTACGCTATATCAACTCACTTAGTTCTTCCAAACGAAACCAATTTGCTTGGTAACCTTATGGGCGGACGCTTATTATACTGGATGGATATAACAGCAGCCATAGCAGCACACAGGCATTGCCAACGTGTGGTAGTAACAGCATCGGTTAACCACGTATCATTTGAACGGGCTATAAAACTTGGCGATTATGTAACCATAGAAGCTAAAGTATCAAGGGCATTCAATACATCAATGGAAGTGTTCTTAGATGTTACGGTAGAGGCAGGGCTTAGTGCAGAGAAAGTAAAATCGAACGATGCTACGTATGTGTTTGTTGCAATTGACCAGGTAGGCAGACCAATAGAAGTGCCGCAACTTGTTCCGGAAACAGACCTTGAGAAGGAACGTTATGATACGGCATTGAAAAGAAGGCAACTAAGCTTATTGCTTTCAGGCAAGATAAAACCAGATTCTGTTCCTGAGCTGAGAGACCTATTTATGGGTAAACAAAAATAACATGGCGTTAAAAATCTATACTAAAACAGGGGATAAAGGCCAGACATCTTTGCTTGGTGGTACCCGTGTACCAAAGAATAACATCCGTATTGAAGCGTATGGAACGGTTGATGAACTTAATTCATGGATTGGATTATTGCGCGATTCAATCAACGACAAACATGTGGGCGATATTCTTATAGAGGTGCAGGACAGGTTGTTTACTATGGGCTCTTCACTGGCTACTGATCCTGCAAAGTCAAAGGTTAAGATACCTCACCTTAGTGAAGATGATATTACTGTATTTGAAAAGGAAATAGATGCAATGGATGCTCAATTGCCGCCTATGAAGAACTTCGTTCTGCCAGGTGGACATATAACAGTATCGCATTGCCATATTGCACGTTGTGTTTGCCGCAGGGCAGAGCGTAGGGTGATTCATTTAGCAGAAAATGAAAAAGTAGATGAGTTGGTTGTGAAATATCTCAATCGTCTTTCCGACTATTTATTTATGCTTTCACGTAAGCTCACTCAGGACCTTAAAGCTACCGAGGTTCCCTGGAAGCCTAAGATGTAGGGCCGTATGCAACGCATAGCTATTCTCGACCTTGGCACCAATACATTCAATCTGCTGATAGCAGAAAAAGGCCAGAATGGAAACCCTGTTTTTATATACTCGAAAGAGCTGCCGGTAGAGCTCGGCAAAGGTGGTATTCACAAAGCACACATTACGGCTGAGGCAACAGAGCGAGCCATTAAAGCTTTACATGCACACAATAAAACAATTGCTGAGCACGGTATTAAAGAACAATATGCCTTTGCCACTTCGGCAGTACGTGGGGCGGATAATAAAAAAGAGTTCACAGATAGAATTAGAATTGAAACAGGTATTGAGATCAATATACTTTCGGGGGAAGACGAAGCGAAATGGATATATGAAGGTGTGAAACATGCATCAGTACTGGGCGACCAGGTCTCTGTAATAATGGATATTGGTGGTGGTAGTACAGAGTTCATCATTGCAACTAGTAAGGAAATATTCTGGAAGAGGAGCTATCCGCTTGGTATTACAAGGCTATTTGAAACATTCAACAGGACGGAGGTTCTGAATGAAAAGGAAAAACTGGTAGAACAGTATATCTCGGAAATGTTACTTGAATTATTTGAAGCAGGTAAGAAATACATCCCGGTCGAATTAATAGGCTCTTCGGGATCATTTGAAAGCTTTGCACAAATTATACAAGCTAATGTGGGCGGTGAGCCAAACCCAAAGAACGGATACGAATTCCCGATGAGCGAGTTTGATAGGTTGTACCATGTTCTGTTAACATCAACATTAGAAGATCGTTTACGAATGAAAGGCCTGATTCAAATGCGTGCACCTATGTTTGCGTATTCAGGAATGCTCACAAAAACTGTACTTGATAAACTAGGCATTAAGAAAATGAAGCTTAGTCATTATGCCCTTAAAGAAGGTATAGCAGGGCACTTGCTCAAAAAACTATAATGTCTTATTAAGCAATTTAGTTGAGCCAAGCAGTTTCTGAAAATGCTTGTCCTTAATTGCACTTTTCATTAACTCAACATGGCCGATATGGTGGCAATCAGAGCCAACAAAACTTATAAGGTCATGATCAATAAGCCACTGGGCTGCTTTTTTGGTCTGGAAAGAATAGTGTCCGGTAATGGAGTTAATATTCATTTGTAAGAATATACCCCTGCCTGCTAATTCTTCATATTTCTCAAAATTGTTCTGCCAGAAACTATAGCGCTCAACGTGCGCCAACACAGGCTTATACCCTTTTACACCCATTTCAAATACTATCTCATTAATATTGTCAGGCGGGTTGATAAACGGAATTTCCCATAACAAATATTTTTGCCCGAAGGTCATCACATCACCACTTTGAAATTTTTTTTCAAATTCAAAATCAAAGTAATACTCCGCAGCAGCCTCTACTTCAATATCAATGCCGGCTTCTTTAACTGCTTTTTTTACTTCCACTAGCCCACTGTTTATTATCTCAGGTGTATTCCTGTATCCATCCGACATAATATGAGGAGTGGTTATAACTTTCTTATATCCAAATTCGTGCATGGCACTTATCAATGCAAGAGACTCCTCCATATTCTGCGCCCCATCATCAATTCCGGGTATAAAATGGGAGTGAATATCCGTTTTCAGAACTGAAAGGTCTGCCAGTGGAGAAGTATTTCTTTTATTGAAAAGTCCGAATAATGCCATACGATCTAAGCGGATAAAATATGAGCTATTCTTAAAAGTCCTTCATTAATATCTACGTTATGCTTTCTTGTTTGTGTAAACGGAGTATAGGTAATCTGGTTATGTACAATGCCTGCCATTTCATTGCGCCTGCCATTTAACAGGCCCTCAATTGCAGCAACGCCCAGTTTGCTTGCAAGCAACCTATCAAAACATGTTGGGCTGCCACCACGTTGCATGTGGCCAATTACAGTTACCCGTGTATCGTAATGATCGAATTTTTGTTTCACCTTTTTTGCAATTTCAAATGCTCCACCTTCTTTATCTCCCTCGGCTACAATTATAATGCATGATGATTTATGTCTTTTCCAACCATCTTCTAATCGTTCAATTACCTGGTTTATGTCCGTTTTGCTTTCCGGTATCAGAATATCTTCTGCCCCACAGCCCACACCACTGTTCAATGCTATAAAGCCTGCATCGCGACCCATAACTTCAACAAAAAAGAGGCGGTTGTGCGAAGCAGCGGTATCGCGTATTTTATCTACTGCATCAATAACTGTGTTCAGCGCCGTGTCAAATCCTATTGTATAATCAGTTCCGAAAAGGTCATTATCTATAGTACCCGGTGCACCCATGCAAGGAATATCGGTATGCTTTGAAAATTCCAGTCCTCCTTTGAATGTTCCGTCACCACCTATTAAAATAAGTCCTTCAATATTATTCTCTTTCAATTGCTTCTTTGCTTCATCAAGCCCTTCCTTTGTTCTGAAACGCTCGCTACGGGCTGTTTTTAAAACAGTACCTCCACGTTGAATAATATTACTTACGGAATGAGAATCCATGGGAAGAAAATCTCCTTCCATCAATCCATCGTAACCACGGCGCACCCCAATCATTTCCAATCCGTTATATAAGCCAGTACGGACAACTGCTCTGATACAGGCATTCATGCCCGGTGCGTCACCTCCTGATGTAAGCACAGCTACCTTCTTCATACTTTTGTCGCTTGCGGTATCTTATAATTCTCTTTAAACCATTTCCACGTGGTTTCTATACCTTGTTTAAAGTATACTTCAGGAATGTAACCTAACAATTCCTTTGCTTTTTCCACCGATGCTTTAGAATCCTTCACATCGCCCATGCGAGATGATTGATAGATTGGTGCAAGAGTTGAATTTGCAAACCCTGCTAATATTTTAAATAGCTCGTTAACGCTTACCCTGTCGCCACATGCAACATTAAATACCTGCCCGCTAACAGAAGCATCTGCAAACATGGCTTTAACATTGGCTTGTACAACATTCTCTATAAAAGTAAAATCGCGGGTTTGTTCACCATCACCATAAATTACCGGCGATCTATTTTCCATTAATGCTGTTACAAATAGTGGTATGGCTGCTGCATATTGCCCGAAAGGATTCTGACGCGGTCCGTAAATATTGAAGTAACGCAACCCGGCTAAGCTCATTCCATAGTTACCTGCAAAAACTGCAGCATACAGTTCATTGCTGTATTTTGAAACAGCATACGGCGAAAGCGGAACGGGTTGGTCGGTTTCTTTTTTAGGAAGCGATTTGCTATTGCCATAAACCGATGAGGAGCTTGCATACACTACACGCTTAACACCTGCATCTTTAGCTGCTACCAATACATTTAAAAAGCCTGAAACATTTACCTCGTGTGTTGCTATTGGGTTCGCAACTGAACGGGGAACTGAGCAAAGAGCCGCTTCGTGAAAAATATAATCAATGCCTTTAAATGCTTTATCGCAAATTGCTTTATCGCAAATGCTGCCCTGAACAAATTCAAAACCCTTGTACTTTTCAAATAGCTTAACATTATCAATATTACCGGTCGAAAGATCGTCGAGTACAACTATTCTTTTGGCATTATTACTTACAAGGTATTCAACCAGGTGAGAGCCAATAAAGCCGGCACCGCCTGTTACCACAAAAGAATGCTCACTTAAATTACCGGAATGGAATTTTTTATCGTACACTATCTCCTTATTTATGTTGCAAAATATATGTCTGCTGCCAGCTTGTGGCAAGCGGTATCATCCAGTTCTTTTCAAAATCAGCCTTGGTTGCAACCATGTTATTAAATACTATCGTCTCCGGGGTTATTTTACCTTCTTCTGAAAGATGGCCAAGTTCATCTAATGTACAGGAAACTATTTTGTCCTTGTCCTTATATGCTACCAGGCTTCTGTTCAGCATTGAAACAACAAGCTTAGCTTCCTGTTCCTTTATAAATCGTACCGAAGCATCAACTGCACGTCCGCACATTCTGTCACCTTGTTCATCAGCAAAAAACACAATGAACCTGTTATATAATACTTTATAGTGAGCTTTCAGTAAACTACCATGGCTTAACCAATTGTCTACAAAAGAACTGAGGCTATCGGTAACCGTTTGTAATTCAGTAGCTGTGAGTTCCCGTTCGGCCTGGAAAACCCATACCTTCGATTCCGGTGCTAATTGTTCGTAATCTGTCATCGCTATACCCTTTAAAATCGTATACGAATTTACGCATTTATTTCGACATCACCCTAGCCACTGCATAAGTGTCCTTGCACTCCTTCAGTAACTGGCTGCTGTTCTTCTTTAACAGGGGATGCATAAGGTCAGGGGCTATTTCCATTAAGGGCTCAAGTACGAACTTACGCTCGTGTAAAAGGGGGTGGGGCACCTTTACTTTTTCGGTTGAAATAATCTCGTTATTATAAAAAAGTATATCAAGGTCTATTGTTCGTGGGGTATATTTTCCTTCTCTGCGTACTCTTCCCAAAAATGCTTCAATACCTAAAAGTGTCTCCATTAATTTTTCTGCGGGTAGCGTAGTTTTCAGTTCTACTACCTGGTTCAGAAAACTGTTTGCATTGTCCATTTTCCATGGCTCTGTTTCATATAACGATGAGCATAACACTATCTCTCCTGCCTTTTCATTTAGCTGAGCTATGCTTCGTTCAAGGTTTTCTTTTCTTTTGCCTCTGTTACTCCCCAGTGATATATATGCTGTATTCATACTGTAAAGATGGGCTTATTTTACTTGCTGTGGTATTAATATTCTTAATGTTATTTTCAGTTTGGGGCGCCTTTACTCCCTGCTTGCCAGAGTTTTCCATACTCGGATCTCTTACAGCTAACCCGCGCCCACCTTTTGCCTAGTTCTGAAATTTCCACCGCAATACTCCCTCTCCTCATAGGAGAGGGTCGGGGTGAGGTCGTGTAATTCTGTTAACCTGCTGCCTTGCGACCTCATCCTCAGTCCTTCTCCTATGAGGAGAAGGAAGCCAGGGGTGGTTTACACTTTTTGCAAAGTGTAAACCCTCAACCTATTGATTCTCAATTTTATGACCTGAAAAAACATATGTGTTTTTGTAACCCCCCCCACATTTATTTTTATTTGTACTATTTCAATGAACTTATTCCTTAGCACTTGCTCCTTATTCCTAAACGAAGCTTGCGCTAATGATGCAAAATTAAACTCAAGATTTAGTAAGAACAATAGAAAGGATTTGGAGTTTTCAACTACCCCGAAATTCTATTGATAATAACAATAAAATACAATAGATTTTTTAACTTTACATAGGATGGAGAATCAACACAAATTTATCACTCAAACTGTGAAGCCAAAGCAAGGTATGATACCAGAAGCTGGGCTAAACCTTACCAATTATTATCTTAACGGTAACAAAGGTATTGGGCTAGAGAATTGGAAAAAGGAAAAAAGAGATTTTACAGTCAAATGGTTTAACAAGGCTGAAATACCTCAAGAAAGTAAAAAGATTAATTACCGGATAATATGTGACCATATACGTGAAACAGGTACCTTTTCAACACAATTCTTTAATTTACCAACCATAGAATGTTTATGGATGGATCACAGTCTTGACATGAAGATTGATTTTCACCATAGCGATCATCTGGGTGAAACATTAGGCTTGGCAAGTGGTATACCACAGCAGCAATATGGTGAGAAATACCCTATAAAGCCGCTTCTAAAAAGAGAGGGTAATTTGTATACCTCATTTCAACCACAGTTAATGGCCCGAGTTATGAGAGAAAGGTTAAACCTGATAGAAAATTCGGATAAGGCGCTTGAAGATGAATGGGTGTTTCAGCTTCGGACTTTAATTAGCGATACGATTTCTTTATTAGACATAACACTGAACCAAGTTTATATTAAGGCTGAATATGACCCTTTGCCTGGATGGAAATTTGATAAAAATAAAATTGGGGAACGCCATGGGCGAAGATTGAATGATAAACTAAAATGGGTTTTTCAGATAACGGGAACTCCAATTAATATAGAACCTGAACAAGCCAGTTTAGAAGCATTAAAGGAACTCCGCAATCATTTAATGCACTTTGATCCACCATCTTTGGTTGTAACAATTGAGGAGGCTGCAATCTGGCTTAACCAACTTATCGATATTGCAATGATTTTAGTGAAAATCAGGAAAGCTTTGAAAGTAGAGGTTTCCACATCACTCATCAATTTGATTCTACAAAAGGAAGTACAATTTATTCCAAAACATACACAAACAAAACGGCAACCATTAAATAATTTATCTCAAGAAGATTATTCATCAACACGGTGGCCGCAGTAATCATCCCTGAATTTTATGATTCCCATATGTAGAAGAATCATTATCACCATCTAAAGAGGATAAAAAGGGCCTCTGGCCCTTACATATTTCTTCTGTACTGTCCACCTACTTCAAACAAAGCATTTGTAATTTGCCCTAATGAACAATAGTGTACAGCCTCCATTAAGTGAGCAAACAGGTTATCGTTATGTATGGCAGCTTGTTGCAGGTCTTTTATGATCTTAGTTTGTTTATCGTCATTCGCTTTATGCAAAGCCTTCAGCATACTAATCTGGTATTCCTTTTCCTCTTTGGTAGAACGTATTACTTCCTTAGGAATAATACTTGGTGAGCCCTTCGATGAAAGGAATGTATTCACACCTATAATAGGATACTCTCCTGTGTGTTTCAGGCGTTCGTAGTACAAACTTTCTTCCTGTATCTTACCACGTTGGTACATGGTTTCCATAGCGCCTAATACACCACCACGCTCAGTTATACGGTCAAATTCAGCCATAATAGCTTCTTCCACCAGGTCTGTAAGTTCTTCAATAATAAATGATCCCTGTATAGGATTTTCGTTCTTGGCTAAACCCAATTCACGGTTAATTATCAACTGAATGGCAATTGCCCGACGCACACTTTCTTCTGTAGGAGTAGTTATGGCTTCATCGTATGCATTGGTGTGTAATGAATTGCAGTTATCGTAAATAGCATACAGTGCTTGTAGTGTTGTACGTATATCGTTGAAATCAATTTCCTGTGCATGCAGTGAACGGCCCGATGTTTGAATATGGTATTTCAGCATTTGTGAACGCTCATCTCCGCCATATTTCAATTTCATTGCCTTCGACCATATACGGCGTGCAACTCTACCTATTACTGCATATTCAGGGTCAATACCGTTCGAGAAGAAGAATGAAAGGTTAGGAGCGAAGTCATCTATCTTCATTCCACGAGAGAGGTAGTATTCTACAAAAGTGAAACCATTTGCAATGGTAAATGCCACCTGCGAAATCGGGTTAGCGCCCGCTTCTGCAATATGGTAACCTGATATAGATACTGAATAGAAATTACGAACCTTGTTATCAATAAAATATTGCTGCACATCGCCCATTAAGCGAAGTGAGAATTCGGTAGAGAATATGCAGGTGTTCTGCGCCTGGTCTTCTTTCAAAATATCAGCCTGTACCGTACCACGGACTTGCGAAAGTGTAAATGCTTTTATCTTTTCATAAACGTCTTTCGGTAAAATCTGGTCGCCTGTAATGCCTAATAACATTAAGCCCAGGCCATCATTGCCTTTTGGTAAGGCACCCTGGTATGCAGGACGTTTTACACCCTTCTTTTTATAAATATCAGCTATCTTTTTCTCAACCTGCTTTTCTAATTTCTTTTCTTTTATATAAAGCTCGCATTGCTGGTCAATGGCAGCATTCATAAAAAATGCAGCTATGATAGATGCAGGCCCATTAATGGTCATTGATACTGATGTCTTCGGGTCGCAAAGATTGAAACCTGAATACAATTTCTTGGCATCATCGAGGCAGCAGATAGATACACCCGAGTTACCAATTTTTCCATAAATATCAGGGCGGTGATCAGGGTCGCGGCCATACAGTGTAACCGAGTCAAATGCTGTAGAAAGCCTTTTTGCAGGCATGCTTGCACTCACATAGTGAAAACGTTTATTCGTGCGTTCAGGCCCGCCTTCGCCGGCAAACATACGTGTGGGATCTTCTTCCGAACGCTTAAACGGATATACACCTGCAGTGTAGGGGAACTTGCCCGGGAAATTTTCCTGCAACACCCACAATAATATCTCACCCCATGCACGGTAACGTGGCACAGCAATCTTCGAGATCTTGGTATGAGAGAGAGATTCAGTATGCGTTTTTACTTTAATATCCTTACCACGAACATTATATACATAATATTCATCGGTATATTTTTTCACCTCTTGTTCCCAGCCTTCCAATACTTTTCTGTTCTCAACGGTAAGTTTTTCCTCCAGCTCTTTTTCTTTTTTCATGAGCTCAGGAGTCTTGCCCAGCATATCTTTTACCTTATGTAATGCATAAAGCTTTTCCGCTATCTCTGACTGGCTTTCGGCCCATTTGTCGTAGGTGCGTATGGTATCCGTAATTTCAGATAAATAACGAACCCTATCTGGCGGAATGATGAATATTTTCTGTGATTGTTCTTCTGAATGTTTGTACGATGATATCAGTTCTGCTTTTGTCTTTTCGTGAATGGTATCTATCAATGTCTTATACAAACTATTCATTCCCGGGTCGTTGAACTGAGATGCTATGGTGCCAAATACAGGTAAATCCTCATCTTTTTTATTAAAGAGATTATGATTGCGCTTGTATTGCTTCTTTACATCTCTCAATGCATCCTGCGCGCCACGTTTATCGAATTTATTTATGGCAATAACATCAGCAAAGTCGAGCATGTCTATCTTCTCCAGCTGAGTAGCAGCGCCATATTCTGGTGTCATTACATATAGCGAAATATCTGAGCAATCTACTACTTCAGTATCTGATTGGCCAATACCAGAGGTCTCTAATAATACCAGGTCGAAACCGGCGGCCTTAAGAATATCAACTGCTTTGTTAATGCTTTGCGATAATGCCAGATGGCTTTGGCGTGTGGCCAGTGAACGCATATATACGCGCGGATTGGCAATGGCATTCATACGAATTCTGTCGCCTAATAATGCACCACCTGTTTTACGTTTCGATGGGTCAACGCACAATATTGCAATGGTTTTACCTTCCTGAATATTGCCTTTCTTCGAAAAATCGATCAGGTAACGGCGAACTACTTCATCTATCAGCGATGATTTACCTGCACCGCCCACACCGGTAATTCCAAGTACAGGTATATTCTTTTTGCCTTGTAAGCCTTGTATCTTTTTATGAACCTCTTTTGCTTTATCCGGAAAATCTTCAACTAACGAAATAAGTGCACCTATTGATTTGGCATCTCTGTTCTTTAATCCTTTTATCTGTTGGTCAATATTTATAACCTTGGGCGTAACATCGCACTTTTGCAAAATATCATTTATCATTCCCTGCAGGCCCATGGTGCGGCCATCGTCGGGTGAGTAAATGCGTGTAATACCATATTTGTGAAGGTCCTTTATTTCATCGGGCAGAATAACACCACCACCACCGGCAAATATTTTAATATGTCCGCAGCCTTGTTCTTTAAGCAGGTCGAGCATATATTTTAAATACTCGTTGTGCCCGCCCTGGTACGATGTCATTGCAATAGCATTGGCATCTTCCTGTATAGCGCAATTCACCACATCGGCTGCACTGCGGTCGTGCCCAAGGTGAATAACCTCGGCACCACTTGCCTGCATTATGCGGCGCATTATATTAATGGCTGCATCGTGCCCGTCAAATAATGAGGCGGCTGTTACAATACGTATCTTGTTCTTAGGTATATATGGACTTACTTCGGCTTGCATAGCGTACAATTATGGCGCAAATGTAGGGGTAAAAACCATTCTTACCAACCTATGCGCTTTTGTTCATGTTAAAAGTAATATTTTTGGCATAAATAACATCATACATATGCTCAATTTTGCACCTTCAGAAATAGCACAAAATATACTCCACTCGCATCTCGTATCGTCTGTGGGGCCCCGCCCTGTTTGCTTTGCCAGCACTATTGATTCAAAAGGTAATCCCAACCTTGCCCCTTTCAGTTTTTTTAATGTAATGGGCTCTAACCCGCCTATTGCTGTATTTTCTCCTGCGCGGTCGGGCAGAACAGGCCAGAATAAGGACACTGTTTTCAACGTGAAGGAAGTGCCAGAAGTGGTTATAAATATTGTTACCTATAATATGGTTCAGCAGATGAACCTTGCCAGTGCAGAATACCCTAAGGGAGTGAACGAGTTTGTAAAGTCAGGCTTTACTCCATTGTCATCGATAAAAGTAAAACCCTTCCGGGTAAAAGAATCGCCGGTGCAAATGGAATGCAAGGTGCTGGAAGTAAAAGAAACAGGTACCGGCGGCGGGTCGGGAAACATTATTACCTGCGAAGTCATTTATATGCATATCAGTGAAGATGTACTTACTCCTGATGGCAGAATAGATCAAACAAAAATTGATACGGTTGGCAGAATGGGCGGACACTATTATGTCCGTGCTCATGGAGATGCTTTATTCCAACTACCGCAACCTCAGCATAATTTGGGAATAGGGGTAGACTCCTTGTCTCCTTCTATCCGGAACAGTAAAGTACTTACCGGTAATAACCTCGGTGCCTTGGGTAATCTAGCAACCTTGCCAAAAATGGAGGGATATGTAAACACCACTAAGTATATAAATGAAGAGGAATTGCATGCGGCTGCCAAGAAATTATTGGATGCAAATAAAGTTGAAGAAGCATGGAAGTTATTGCTGGCCAATGCAAAATAACTATTTTGAATTAAATTATTAAACGCTTGTAACAAATGAGTAGGGCTAAACGTCATACTGCAAAAATTACAAGCCATGAAACCAAACACAATGAGAAAAATTATTTACGTATCTGCTTTTATTTTAGGCGGATGTATTATTTCAAACGGTTCTGCTGATAAAGGAACCAAACTGCCTGACG
>DATHNG010000142.1:0-8389 GCA_035486275.1 Bacteroidia bacterium | reverse complement strand
ATCGCGTACGCTCATGCCATTATCGGCCGAGCCATATATGCGGCCCTTTTTCAGCATTACTGCCATCTGGTCGAAGTCCTTGCGCAGGGCCTCGTATTTGTCGCCCAACTGCCATTGGTTGGCTGCTATTTTTGCGTCGAGCGATTTTAGTTGCGCGTCTTGCGCTTCTCCTTTTGTTTTTATGGTGTTTATGTTATCGCTTATTTCTTTTACGATAGCGTCCACCTGTTTGTTTGGTTCCATTGTTTTAATTAGTTGTTAGTCGACAGTCGTAAGTCGTTAGTGTATTTGCGTTAGGGATTGCAGCGGAAACCCCACAGCCGACCTTAGGAGGCGAGGAGTTGCAGCGTAAAGCCCGACCCGTTAGGGGAACGCCCAAAACTTTAACCTATAACCCGACTTATTTTAAAAGATTATTAATTGTATTCAGAACATTGAGATCATCGCTCTGCGCGGGCACAGTGTAGTCGCTCGGCCGTGCTGCCAAAAGAGCCTGTAGTTGTTTCATCTCAATTTCCAAAAGTGTATAGGTATCATCGTGCAGGTTGCCACGGTGCAGCTGCTTGTAAATTAGCGTGCTGCGCTCAAGGGCCTCATCGAGAATATTTTGTGAAGTCAATAGTCGAGAGTCGTTAGTCGATAGTGTATAGTGCGACTTAATACCAGTGAAAGGTGTTTGAGAGTTTGCGCCCCATGTAACAGTAGATCCTTCCCACAGCCGAGCCTCTTTAATAATATTTACCGGCTCAGCCTGATCACTGTCGGCTAACGACTCTCGACTATTCGAAGCATTTATCATTTCAAACCCTACCGAATGTTCCTTGTACACCCCATCGCGGTACAGTTGCAAAACATCGTCGCCTAGTTGTGTGTTGGCAATGGGTGTTTCAAAATACAAACCGGTGTTATCTTCTTTCAGTACGCTCGGCCTGCCGATAGGTTGTAATGTATTGTGTTGCAACAGGTGCATAATGCGGTCGCTGTTCTCGTTAATGCTTTTGGCAAAACAGCCGGGTGCAAACATATCGCCATCGCTGTCTTTGGTATTGAACGATGCAAAATATCCGCAAACAGTGCGGCCTGTTGTGTCAACGTCTTTCAGTTTGCCGCCATTGCTTTTGGTCTGGTACCAACGCCATTCGGCTTTGCTTTCCCATGGTGCAGTGCGGCCAAACTCGTGGTAATGTTTTTGCAGATGGGCTTTCACAGCGTCCATGTCGTACTTGGGGATTTCTACTCCACCTCTTGCGCCCATAATGGCATTACCTGCGGCTATTAAGCCTTTCAGGTTGGTATGGTAAGTGTCGGCTTTGTGGTGCGGTAGTTTGTAACCATTCTTCTGGTCGGGGCGGGTAGCGTCGTCCCATGCGCACATCACTCGCAGGTCGTCGGTACTGGCATTTGCAATTTCGGCATTGGTATCCCAGGCTGCATCGGGTGCATCAAGCGGGTAGTGTTTGAAAGGTATGGCGGGCATTTTATCAGTGGTTAGTCGTTAGTCCTCAGTGGTTAGATTTCGAATGCAAATTTAAACATATTGTTTACTACTGTTAACCAAAATATACATACAGTTTTCAACAACCGGCTTCCGAAATTCAAAAATATGCCGTCCCGCCCATTGCGGCGGGGCCGTTTTCATTTATCGGAAGCAGTGATCAGTCATTAGCGGTTAGTCGATAGTCTGGAATTTGTAAAACAAAATCATTGGGCAATTTCACTAACGACTGACGACTATCAACTAACGACTTTTTCGCCTTGCGAAAACAAAGAGAGAAAGAAAAGCCATTCCCCCTTTTTTCTCCCCCTCATACTCCCCCTCTATATACCCCCATTTTAAAAGAAAGAGAGAAAGTGTGCGGAAATATTTTTTTCAACAACTAAACAACTTGAAAATCAGAATTAAAAAACCTACGCAAAACCTATAGGTTTTCTCAATTAAGAATTAAAAATTAGGAATTAAAAATTGGAGGATAAAACCAACACAAAAGCTATAGGTTATGATTAGCTTATTTTAGCTTAGCAAAGACTAGTGAAAAGCCAATATCTTCAATACCCAGATCTTTTCTTTTCTGGTAAAACTGCTGAAAGGTTAATGGGCCAAAAGTATTTTTATCTGATGGTTCAACAGAGGTGGTATCCATCCTCACAATATAGTACGCATTTACATCTTTATTCTTCATGGGGTGCTGTATGGCAACAATGTAGGTACTGTCGTAACCTACTTCATAAACAGTTTCATCAACCACATCGGTAAACCCGTTGCCCGATGTTTTTTTGGCAATGCACATTTGCTCGTCAACATCGGTTGCTATAATGTAATAGCTTCCGTGCAGTTTTTTCTGGTAATCAAGGCCTATTCCGCCACAACCATATAAAAGGGCACAAACCCATAAACCAATAAATACTATCCGGGGGCTGGGCATTTTCATATTCCAAATTTAGTGATTTACAGCCATTAAATAACCTATAGCTTTTGCGTAGCTTTATTTTCAGGCCATATACATATTTTCGTCTACCATTTTATAGAGTTGAAGCACGACTTTAACTGGTTAGAAGAAAACAAACAGGTACCCTGCCTGTACATACCTACCTTAGTTCCTGAAAATTAACGGAGTTTCTAACAATTTAAAACAAATTGAATTATGAGAACACTAAGAATAATTTTCGTGACATTGCTGGCAGGCGCAGCAAAACTTACGATCGGGCAGGATAATAGTGCACCGGCTCCTGCACCTGCCCCTGTACCTCAATACACGGCAACCGAAGAAAAACCATATTCCGGTTTCTTTAACCTTGGTTTTGGTATTACACAACCAACCGGTGTATTTGGCCGCGAAACAGGTACTTCATATAATGGCTATGCACTATCGGGCGGTAGCTTTAGTTTTTCAGCCGGCTTACCCATTGCGCATTCCAATTTTGGTGTGGCTTTAATGTATAACTACAGCAGTAATTTATTCGACGTGAATGATTACGTAAATAATATACAAATGGGCGATGCAAGCACTAACTACGCACCTGTGCTACAGGACGCTTATGACGAGAACTTTTTCTTAGCCGGCCTGTATGCAACAATACCAGTTAACCCGTTTGCAATAGATTTCAGGTTGATGGGTGGCCCTGCAGTTTGCGACTTGCCAGAAGTGGTGTATAGCGCTGAAGCGACATCGCCTACTGCCACACAAAATTTTGTATGGCATATTGCAGGCAGCACCAGCACTTCATTTGCAACCGATGCCGGCATAACCATACGCTACAAGGTTGGCTTGTTTTCGTTGCTGGGTGGTATAGACTATTTATGGACCGACCCAATGGTGAGCACTACAGAACGTTATACTGACCAATATGGTAACGTTACCTATTCACACGTAGGCGGTTCTTCGCCCATTTCGTTTTTAAATTACAGCCTTGGTTTTGGATTCCAGTTTTGGTAAAAACTTCTACCCCGAAAATACAGCTACTGTATTTTCCTCCCTCAGAAAGCCCCTTTCTCTTTACAGAGAGGGGCTTTTCTATATCTTATTTCTTTTTTGTTTTCTTTTTGGCCGCTTTCGCTTCCGAATTAAACTCAAGGCATAGCGATATCCAATAGTCAAAAGCCTTTCGAGTCTTCATTCCACTCTCGTCTACATACACATAACCCTGCATGGGTCTTCCTGAAAAATCCATAGGTCTGCACCCAGTTTTTTCAAGGGCACTCTCTTGCATCTTCGGGTTAATTCTGCACATCATGTCATCTTTCACAACACCAATGCACATTTTCCCGTTAACCATAAAGCATACTCCGCCAAACATAAGTTTCTCTTCAACCCTGGGTATATTAACCAAAGCTTCTCTTATTCTGTTGGCTAATTTTTCATTGAATGCCATAAGGCTAATTTAGGCTTTTTATGAATATAATTTCAGGCACTGAGAAACAACAAACTGAAAATATTATTTACTCACAAAAATAAATAACCCTCCCCTATGTAATGCGCCAGTTGATTAGACAAAGTGATGTGGCGTGAGGGAGGGTCGAATCATCTATGAACCTTTATTCAGGGACAAGCATCAATACTGTAGATGCGGTTTAATGGAATGGTCAGGCCGTATTTAAGAATTACATGCATGTCTGTTAATCCCCATATTGTTGTTAAAACCTGTTTAACAGACTCTTTATCCTCAAATACAATTTTCACTTTGCCCTTCACCGTATTTCCAAGTAAAAGCCCCTGCTGCGCATTGAACCGCCTTAACTTAATTTCATCAGGCGAATTAAGAACTTCACTGGTCGGGAAGCTGAGAGAAGCAACCTTTTCCTTTGGAATTTCCTGGCAATTATTTACAATTTGTGCATTCATGGCTGGTTATTTTTAAAAGATTGTTATTTAATTCACTATGATTTCTTCTGCACTCCATCCGGGTAGTTCTCTTTCATGAATTCATTTTTCAATGAATCCATCTGGCGGAATATACCCTCGAACATCTGGTTATTTAATTCATACCTTTTCCTGAAGTAGTCAGGGTTAAAGAAATCATACTTAAAAAGGGAATCGGTATAGAAAATGTTATTGTACTGCGGGTTCATGAAACCCGGATAATTCTTCCTGAAAAAGGCCTTGAAATGATTGAATACACTGTCGTTAGTAGAAGAAAGCATATTACCTGCGGGCCCGGAATAAGAATATGTGTAGGTAGAATCATACGATTGTAACTTACCATCATCACCATATTTCTTATTCACCCTTACATTAACCTGTGGTGTAATTACAGAATCATTGCCCGTGCGTGTTGTAACATATACGGTTGTATCACCTGGGTGTACATGGGTGCTTTTTGTTGCCTGGCCTTTGCAGCCCCAGAAAAGCACCATCGGAATCATTACGATAGATTTTAATGCTTGCGTTTTCATGGCTTATTGGTTTAAAGGTTTGACATACTGAGTTCATCATATCAATAATAAATGCAATGGTATTCCATTCCTGTTGGCATGGAACATATAGTCCTTATTTACTTTAATTCCTAGTTCTTCTGAAAGAAAATCCTTCAGATGTTCTATTCCCATAACATCTTTATCATGGCTTTTTTCTATACCGGTAAGATGTTTAAATGACTCGATA
The DNA here is from genome assembly GCA_035486275.1 of Bacteroidia bacterium. Lineage (GTDB taxonomy): Bacteria > Bacteroidota > Bacteroidia > JABEUT01 > JABEUT01 > JABEUT01. The sequence goes on along the minus strand of DATHNG010000142.1, from coordinate 3,290 downwards.
AAGAATTTGATCCTTGAGATAGTGTTATGCGGAATTATAACCTTCTTACCACTTTCTTCTGCAATTCTTACCAGGGCCTCTATCTCATGAACAATATTTCTTATCTGGGTTTCGGTCATAATTGTTCCCTGAAGGTAAAGCGATAACCTGTTCAGGAGTTTCCTCAGTCTCTTTATAATATGATACCTGTCCATATCCGTTTAATTTTAATTGTTTTTTTAATTGAATTCTTTTTGATATTCTGTTGCAATAAAAGATATAACAATACCGACAGCAGTACCTGCAACTGATACAGCACATGCCGACATGAGCGGCGAGAAGAAAGGGTTTTCTCTAGGGTTTATGGCAAAATACCAGGTAAGGTAAATAGCAAAAAGAGAAATTGAAGTAACCGTAGTTGCTATTCCGGCCAACATACCCTCAAAATGGTCTAATTTTCGCCCATAGCTTTTCCTGTTATGTTCTTTGACAGACGAGGGAATAGCCCATGCAAGAAAAGGTACTGTCAGCAGAGAAAACATAACCGCCTGGTTATAATGAATCAATTGCAGTACAACAGCACTGGCTGACATTAAAAGTGCCGAAATTGCGCCGTATTTAATATTGGTAATTTGGTTCGCCTCAATACCTAGGTTATGCAGGACATTGTTGTCCCATTCCTTACCAAAATCCCTGTTGTTAAACAAATCAAATGTTCTCATAGGTTATAGTTTTTAAGTTTTTATTCTGTCACAAATATTACTTAGTCTTTATGCTATAAGTCCGCCGTGGCTGTTACTATACCAACGTTCTTCATCAAATTTTTCCAGGTCTTCACTAACTGCCTTGTAGAATGCAATTGAAATGATATTGTTGGTTATATAGTCATCCAACCGGTTCCGGATCAGCTTTAGCCATTTAAGTCCATCATTTATTCTCAATCTTTTCATGGTCATTTGAATAATTGAGTTTAAACAATCAGCTGAATAAAAGGGCAGGCAGATAACCCGCCCTTTCAAAGCTTCTTTAGCCAATTTCTATTATCCGGGAAGATTTAACCTTGGCCCTAACCGATTTCGGTATGGTTATATGCAAAATACCATCCCTGTACGAAGCTGATATTTTGTCTTTTTCTACCAGGTCCTCCGGTAGCTGGAATGAACGCTGGAAGGATTCATAACTGAATTCCCTGCGGGTATAATTACCCTCTTTATTCTTTTCTTCGTTTCGGGTTTCGCGATGGGCTGATATCATCAGCATATCATTATCCAGTTCTACCTTGAAATTGTTTTTATCAAGGCCCGGAGCAGCCACCTCCACTTCAAAATTCTTTTCATTTTCCATTATATTAACCGAAGGTACGGTGGAATTACCGGTCAATTGTTTGTCAACTGACCAGTTATAAATGTCCCTGGTAAAAAGATCATCCAATAATGATGGGAACTCAGGGAGCAGGCTTCTGTTTGATCTTACAAGTGTTTTCATAATTAGTCCTCCTTAATTTTATGTCTGCCGGTTATTATTTTTTATGGCAGACGGGTTAAACATTAATTTGAATTAATCATAATAAGATTGCAATCTCATTTTTACAACACAAAATTAATTTCAGAAATTGCCTCACGCAATAGTTTACACGTTAAAAAGTGTTAACGGAAACTGACCTGTTTTAACATTATCGGGGTTGATATTTTGCCAAGCTATACGATACCTGCCTTTATACATTCACAGTATATCCCTTCAGCTTAGTTTGTGCCAGGGTATAGCCCAGTTGAAAATCGGCCTGTATCTCTGCCGAGGTAAAAGAGGCAATATCAATAGTAAGGTCTTTATCGGGTTGAATAAGCAGGTGGTTAATTATTTTGTATGATCTCAGCGCATCGAGGCTGATATTTTTACTGCGCGCCTCATTAACTACGCTATTTAAAAAAGTGATCCATTGCGAGTCATTCTGAACATTCTGGTTAACTATAATATCTTCAATACGCCCTGCAAGTTGTGCAAGGTTACCCTGGTTAAAATTTGCACTCTCCTGCACTGGGTCTAACTGTTCTGCCTGGCAAATAATGCCTATTATATTATCGGCGCCCTGGTTAATGGCATAACCCAATGGTGCAACATCGCGCGTGCCACCATCAAACAATACCTCACCTTTTTTTGAAATACTTGGCGGCATTGCAATGGGTATAGCAATGCTTCCTTTCAGGTATGAAATAAAATCAACATCGCCTGGGCTTGCATATATCATATTACCGCTTAAAAAATCAACGGTACCTACAACAAGCTTTGCCGGAGATTGCATAGCCACCGTTACATCAACAATACTATCTATCTTATTATTTATTGGTGTAGTATCAGATAGGCCGTTGAATTTTTTCCAGAGCAGTTCCCACACGTCGCTAACTGCAGAACGTTGTATAGCTACATCAGCCGGTTTTTGAATATTGGTGAACCAGAACTGCTGAAGGTTATTTGCAATACCAAGCCAATCATCCTGCGTTAATTGCTTTTTGCCACCTGCAACTAATTTACCTGCCTGGTTGGCTATGAATGCCCCGTTTAAACTGCCTACCGATATTCCATACATAATGTCGGGAATAAAACCCGATTCAAATACTGCTTTAATGGCCCCTGCCTGGTAACAGCCCTTTACTGCACCACCGCTTAATACTAATGCCTTTGACATGATTCTTTTTTTTAATGTTATTTCGACAAATTCAATTGCGCTAAGTATACTAAAGAATTTTGCCTGCAACAACAAAAAATCAGGGTAAGTATTAACCATCCCCTATTTCAGCCATTTACATTAAACTCTTTCTAAAGGCGGCTTGTTTAAAAGCATCCAATACATACCCAGGCCGGCAACGGCTTTTGTAAATTCTTCAAACTCTACCGGTTTTACAATATAGCTGTTGGCACCCAACTGGTAACATCTTTCAATATCGGGGTCTTCAGCTGAAGAAGTAAGCATTACAATGGGAATAGCCTTGGTATTTTCGTCGGACTTAAGTGTTTCCAATACTTCCATACCATTTACCTTAGGCATCTTCAGGTCGAGCAATATTACCTTAGGTGTAATTTGAATATTGCGCCCTGCATAGTTTCCCTTGCCATAAATAAAATCAAGGGCCTCTGCGCCATCATGAAGGTGAATAAGCTTATTGGCAATGTTCTGTTTCTTTAATGCCCTTATAGTAAGCGCTGCATCATCCGGATTATCTTCAACAAGCATAATCTCTACTACTTCGTCGTTGTTCATCATATGTATTGAGGTTTAAAATTTAATTACTGTTTCTTAAACTGAAATAAAATGC
>DATHNG010000141.1:0-7499 GCA_035486275.1 Bacteroidia bacterium | reverse complement strand
TTTGGGTGGAGAAAGTGGAGCGGGCAACCCGATGATACTTAAAACCGGAGATGCAGGCGCTAAATGGAATTATGTTTTCAATACTACCACTAATCAGAATATTCAAACGGGTTATTGCGGGTCAGGTGGAGATTTGGGTTGGGGTTGGCCGGGCTATGTGTTCGGGCTCGATGTATGCCGTAACGATAGCCTTGATATAGTTGAAACCGATGAAGGTTTTATTCATAAAAGTACCGACGGTGGCAAAACATGGCAGGCTGCGTATATTCCTCCGGCTGAACTGAATGCTGCCAGCGCCAATACCCCAAAAGGTAAATACTACCAGACTAATGGTATTGAAATGACATCGGCATGGGACCTGCAGTGGTACGATTCCTTGCATGTGCTTGCAGGATATACCGATATTAACGCAGTACGGAGCAACGATGGAGGCAAATCGTGGGGATTTGATTGCAGCGGACTGACACTCAATACTACCTATAAATTCCTGATGAACCCGAATAATAAAGTGGTATATGCAGCTACATCGAGCATACATGACATGTACCAGAGCACCCGCCTTACCGATGCAATTATAGACGTTGGAAACGGAGCTCTTATGTATAGCACCGATACAGGTAAAACCTTTAATATTATGTATAATTTCGGCAAGCCTGTAATATACCTGGCCTTAGACCCTACCAATGCTAACCGTATGTATGCAAGTGTGATTAATCATTCAGGAAGTGGCAATGCAGGCGGTATATGGGTATCGAATAACATTAACCTGAACGCATCGGCTACATGGACTCATTGCCCTAACCCGGCACGTACTCAAGGTCACCCGATGGATATTGTGGTGCTGAATGATGGCACTGTGGTAACTACTTTTTCAGGAAGAAGGAATGCAACCAACTTTACCGATAGTTCAGGCGTATTTGTAAGCACCAACCAGGGAACAAGTTGGACAGATGTAAGTGCAGCAGGTATGAAATACTGGACCATGGACCTTACCGTTGACCCTAACGATGCTACCCAGAACACCTGGTACGTTTGTGTTTACAGTGGTTGGGGAGGAGCAGCTAACGGACAGGGTGGACTTTACCGGACAACCAACCGGGGAACTAACTGGACCAAAATTGTAAACTCAATAAATTCTAACAACGGAGATACCACAAGTTGTTTCTCAATAACCTTCGATCCGGTTAACAAAGGCGCAGCCTATTTAACTACCGAAACAGGCGGACTTTTTTACAGTACAAATGCCGAAGCAACGCGACCTGTTTTTACCCAGCTTTTAGCCTATCCTTTTGAGCAACCTACAAGGGTGTTTTTTAACCCTTATATCAAGTCTGATTTATGGGTAAATAGTTTTGGAAACGGAATGGAAATGGGAGTGGTACCGATTCTTACTTCGGTTGATAATATTTCGAATGATAATGGAAGCATAAAAGTATATCCTAATCCCAACAACGGAAAGTTTTCCGTTGAAATTACGAATTACGAATCAGGAATTACGAATGTGTTGGATATCTACAATATGCTTGGTGAGAAGGTGTATTCAAAGACGCTTAACGGCTCTATAAATCATGTAATTATGAATGACCAACCAAGGGGAATATATATGTACCGGGCGCTAGGTAAAGATGGCGCTTTAGTATCCTCAGGCAAAATAGAGATCCAATAAATTCAATCGATGAGATCACCCAATCCTCTCCTTTTGCAAGGAGAGGGTTGGATGAGGTTTTATTGTTATTTTTTCTTAAAAAAAGGCACTAAGCAGAAAAAGGTCAGCGCCGGAAAAAAATGCATAGGCACCACCAGGCCCGGAAACAGTTCCGGATTCTTAATATCTAAAGGCAGGCTCATGCTTATGGGGCTTAATATGCTTACAAACGATACCAGGGCAATAACTATATTAACTATGCCTTTCAGGTTTTCTTTATTAAACCGTTCAAGTAACCAGTAAGCTATAGCCATTAACATGCACCCGAATACCGATGCCCCTGCAATAGATCTGCCATTAACCACTTTATCGAATTCTGTACCCAGCGTATTCTGGTAAATGGTAAAGTAAACTATACCGGCTGCTGCAGCTAATACGCCTGCAATAATTCCGTGAAGAAAAGCCTTTTTCATATTGCTTATTATTGTGTTACAGGTACCGAAACATCAATTTTCAATACGCTCGATGCATGGGCCGACATACCCTTATCGGTTCCAACGCCATAGTCGAGACGGTTAACATCGAAGCTGCCCACAAATGTATTGTTAGCGAATGTAAATGGAATGGTAATTTGTTTTTGTGTGCCATGCATATCAAGCGTACCTACAACCTGGTAACCGGTGGCGGTTTTTGTAGTTGTAGCCGATGTAAACTTAATGGTAGGGTACTTTTCTGCATCAAACCAATCGGCATTTTTTGCCTTGGTGTTTTGCATGCCATTACCGGTGTTAATTGAATTTACATCAATGGTAATATTAAACTTTGCTGCAGCCAGGTTGTTCGGGTCAAATGCAATATCGCCTTTCATTGAAGTAAATACTCCGGTAGGGTCTTTGCTTGTAAATTTAACTGAATAGCCACTTGCTATTTTCCAGTCCATTGAGTTAACAGCCGTGAATGCTGAAAGAATTAATGTCGCTCCGATAGCAATAGGGAAGATTATCTTTTTCATTTTATTTTGGTTTTAAATTGTGTCGCAAAAGTGTGTATTTGTTTTCACTAAGAACTTAAGCTAGTTTAAGAAATGCGTTCAAAGCAATTTCTTTTCATTATCACAGCAAAAGTATTCAGGCAGTTCATATACAGTATGGTCTTAAATAAGTATTAACAATTATTAACGATAATACCTATAATGATCATATTGCCTGAAAATGTGGAAGGTATGGAGATGGTTGTATCCGTGTTTTTTCCTACATTTGAAAGAGTAAATCACTTTATGAAGAAACAAATAATCACATTTTCTCTTTTGCTGGCCTGTTGTATTTCGTTCGGGCAAAACTGGGTGCCTGTGGGCAGTGGTGTAAATAATATTGTTAATTCTATGGATAGTGCCAATGGCTTGCTTTATATTGGGGGTAACTTCGATTCGGCAGGTGGCATTCCTGTGAATAACATAGCTGCATGGAATGGGAGCAGTTATTAAGCTTTGGGTACTGGACTAGGAGGAGGAACTGATCATTGGGTTAATGCTATAATAGAATATAAAGGTAACATAATAGTAGGAGGAGATTTTACCTCTGCCGGAGGAGTACCCGTCAATAATATAGCTATGTGGAATGGAAGTTCATGGTCAGCTTTAGGTAAAGGCATGAAAGGGAACGTGAGTTCATTGGCTATATATAATGGCAATTTATATGCAGGTGGATATTTTGATACCGCAGGTGGAGTTCACGCAAATAACATAGCCATGTGGAATGGTACAGATTGGGATTCGCTCGGTGGAAGTTTTGACTCAAATAGTAGTGTTTATTCGTTGGGTGTATATAATAATAAACTTTACGTGGGGGGAAGTTTTACTAAGGCAGGAAATATTGCTGCAAAAAATATAGCCAGATGGAATGACACCATCTGGGATTCTGTACCTGGTTTTAGTGTCCTGGGGAGCCCTCAGGGCCCTTTCTCTTTCGCCGTGTACAATAATAAATTATATATGGCGTGTATAGGATTAGCCATGTGGAACGATACTACTTGTGTGAACATGGTAAATAATACAGGCGGTTACCCGCTAGGAACGGTATTTACATATCAGGGATATTTAATTGAAGCAGGCTCGCTTATTGCATCATCTGGCGGGCAGCTAGGTAATGGAATAAATACATTTTTTCCTTGCTATGGAGCAGGCGAACCACCATTTATGATTAACACCGTGGCTGGTTATAACGGAGTACTGTATGCAGGCGGACAGTTTAAGAAAGTTAGTTGTAAGCCTGCTTATGATTCTAATGCGGCAAGCTATATAGAGCAATTTAGCGGGCCGTTAAGTATAAATGAGCTGAAGGTATACAATTCAATTATTGTTTCCCCTAATCCTTCATCCGGCATATTTACTTTTCAATTCTCAAGTATAAATAATAAAGAACAAATAGAAGTATACACCATGCTTGGCGAGAAAATATATTATGAACCTGTAATTCGTAATCCTCAATTCGTAATCGATTTAACCAATCAGCCAACAGGTGTTTACTTATATCGCATTACAGGAGCGAACGGCGACTGCATAGTTGAGGGAAAAATGATCAAAGAGTGATCCATTTATTCCACCACTATTTTCTGCACGGGGGTACTTAAAAACAAAGCCCGGCAAAATTACCGGGCTCTTGTTTAAGTATATGTTTAATTAGAAGCTGTTTTTTTGAGTGGCTATAATTGCCTGCACTTCGCTATAGTTGCTCCAATTGGTATTGGGGTGTTGTTTCATAACCCCCGGAGGAATAACAACAATTTTGAAGCTTGTTGTGGCTGATGGCGCACTGGTAAAAGCATATAGAACTTCTACAAGACCGGCTCTGCTTTCCCAATAAACCTCGTCGCCCCAGTTTAATACGTTAGGTGCGGGAAGTGCCATAAAGTTACCTGCTGCAATTTCACAGAACACCTGAACACCATCACTGGTAACATTTGAAACAGCTGTATCGCTAATAATAGTAGTGTATAAGCCGCTACCGTCTGGTGCCCATGCTGATGATGCTACAGTGTATATGTGGCTCGAAATATTGGCAACCCCATTGGTTCCGTTAGTTCCGTTTTTACCATCGGCGCCGGCAGCACCGGCAGGCCCTGTAGCACCATCTTTTGTGCATGATGTAAATGCAGTTGCAATTGCAAGCATTGCCACTAAAATTGATCTTGTTGCCATGTTCTGTAGTTTTAAGATTAGTTAGTAAGAAAACATTGATTACTCTAAAAGTCCGCATTATTTACCTGAATAAAAGGCAAAATGAGTATTTAACAGCTTTCAATGAGTAGTTTACATATTTATAATAGGAATCTGCATGTTACAGGTAGTATAGAAACATCATAGCAGGACATGATTTCCATCATTGCAGTTGCAATACAAGTGGTGTAACATTGTTATGAAGAAATGGAGTAATAACACTTAAATACCCAATACCATGAAAATTACAATTCATGATAAACGAAAGATAAAAGAAATACAAGAGGAGTTTGCCGATGTATTTCCTAACCTTCAACTGCATTTTTTTGCAACGCCGCTTGAAGCAAAGAAAGCATCACATGAAAGAATTCTTATACATCCTTCAAAGGCTATAGGCGAATGCAGGGTAAAGCATGTAAAAGGAGAATTGGATATTATGCCGCATATGACTATTGGCGAATTGAAACATGGGCTTAATGATGTTTTTGGATTAACTGCGCAGGTTTACAGGAAAGTAGGGAACGACTGGCTTGAAACTGTAACCGATACCTGGACACTTGATAAGCATAATGGAAGTTGCACTGAATTGAATGCGGAGAATACACTCGAAATAATATAAAAAAAGAGCCGTTTTATTATAAAAGGCTCTTTTATTTCTTTTCTATTTCTTCATTTTACTCGCCGCCTTTATCTTCGTCAAGGTCGTTGTGGTCGTCGCCACCAAGGCTGTAGTAATTATTCTCTTCGTCTTCGCTGCCTATCTTTTCCTGTTCATCATCTAATTCTGAACCGGGCACATCAAGGTCGTCGCCCGACTCATCATCCTCAAACCCTTTTTCGTTCCTTTTTTCTTTGGTATCGGTTTCGTCTGCGTGCTTTATCTTGGTTACGTCTTCAGGGTCAATATCCTCTTCTTCCTTCAGTTTATTATATACATCATCTTCCGGTGAGTATAAAGGATACCCTTCAGTGCCTGCTTTCTTTGTCTCTTCTGCTGCATCGGCAGAACTCTTTGTTGTTTCTTCTGTTGTTTTCATGTTGAATTGGGGTTTTAATTGTACTGTAAATGTAAATATAAGGCCGTTTTTTACTATGACCAAACGCAGGGCAAAATATGTTTTATATCATGTCTTATTCTTGTTTTCCCTTGCAATATAGTAACGAGAAATAGCTTTTCAAGCAGCTATTCTGCCAAGCAAAGGAAGCCAGAGATACATGTATGTAAATAATCGGTGAATGGGTGAAGCCGAGTTAGTAGATAATAAGTAACGCTATTCGAATTACTTTGTTGGTGTCTCAGAGGCCTTGTGAGTATTTATCCTAACTGTAATACCACACTCAGCAAGGTATGGTGAGCCTATGCCTATATTCACATGAACTCCAACAAGGTTACTGACACATACCTGAGCACCAAATAAAGCTTGAAAACTAAATACCTGCATTGTTGAGTTCTCAATAAATGTGGAAGGAATAGGTGTTCCAGTTCCATTGGGGCCTGAAAAACCAAATGGTATATTATTAGGCGATGGGGTATCATGCCAAAAACTCATCCCTGGCCTGATTCCTGTATACATGTCAATGATCTTGCTCTTTACAGGAAAATGATACAGGAAACGTAAAGCAATATTTGTTCTTGAAATTTTATCTGAATTAGGGTATGAAGAAGGTGTACCGGGGAAGCTATTGTTTTCGAGTATCCAGACTAATGTTTCGTCCTGATAGCTTGCGGCAATTCCAATACTAAATAAATTACTTATACCAAAATCAATACTTCCACCTCTGTTCATAGTATATGAAGGACATGCGAATGATGGATAAGGAGAGTCATCCCTATTCCACTGATCAGCTGGCTTTGTGCTTACAGGGTAACCTGAACCAAAGAAATTTATCCCTCCATCAAATTCAGGGCTATAGCCAACCCCTGCACCTATAACAATCTGTCCGAATTCCTGTTGAGCATTCACACGAAAAGTAAATACAACCAGGAAATTCAACAGAAAAAAAAGTGCTATTCGCTTTTTCATGAACGTGGTGGCTTACTGTTATTGTAAAGATAGCAAATTTTTTTTTCTACACCACCATCTCAAACAACACCAGCGATAGGGTAGAGTAGTGTTTCGGCAAGCCTTTCGTGTCTTTATCTAGCTGTACAAAATCTTTGATAGTAAAGCCGCACTTGGTATAGTATTCGGTAAGGTTTTTGTTATCGGCCCAGGTATCCATACGGATATATTTGCGGCTGGTTTCTTTGCAATGCTCTTTACTCCAGTTAATGATCGCCTGCATCATATTGCGGCCTTTAAATAATTGGTTGGTGGTAATGCGGTGCAGGTAAATAGAATGGGAATTATCCCTTTCTCCCCACAAAATAGGGTCGCTATAGGCAACCATAAAAATGCAGGCTATCTGCCCGTCGATCATAATTTTCCACTGGCGCTTTTCATGTATTTCCCTTACTATAAGGTCGCGGTCAAATTCTTTCCACTGGTTGTAGCCATTCGCTTTCTGGTACTCTGCCGCCTTGCGGTAAAGCTCCAGCATAAAATCTACATCGGTAAGGGTACAGTTTATTATTTCCATACTCTATACTAAGTTCATTTCCATTTTAATATCAGCCCGTTGAAACTCTGAGTTACCCAG
>DATHNG010000140.1:0-8049 GCA_035486275.1 Bacteroidia bacterium | reverse complement strand
TCAAGCCCTTCTTTTGCCTCACCTTCCTTGTGGTGTGCCAATGCCCTTTCCAGGTCATCTGCAACAGCTAAAAAGCTCAAAATGGTCTCTTCTCCACCGAACTTTATAAGGTCTATTTTTTCTTTGGCAGTACGCCTTCTGAAATTGTCATATTCGGCATACAAGCGGGTATATTTATCCGTTGCTTCTTTTAGCTTTTCGGCATCGGTAAGTGGCTGAGCCTCTTCTTTTACCTCAGCCGTTGCTTGGGCATTGGCTTCGTTTGTATCCTTTTCTTCAGGAGTTTCTGTTTTCTTATCTTTCATACAGTATATTATTTTCTAGGGCTGCAAATATACCTTCAAAAACTATGCCAGAAACGTTTGGCAGGTCAAGGTGGCAGAATGGCAGGCAATGTGAGGTGAAATTGAGTATATGATTGGTAAGCAGGAGTAATAATTCTCTTATCTTTAAGACTTAATATCTACTACTACTCTACTATGAAGCCACAAACAAAGTTTATTAGTATCGCTGTAATTATTGTTCTATTTGCTGCATGCGCATCAAATCATAAAAACAGACAAGGCGAAGAGGATAAAACGATTGGAATGCCTCCACCGGCAGGTTCGCAAAGTAATGCGTCTGGATACAATTCCTCAAAGAACTTAATGATGTCATCTACTGCCGCCGTGCAGAATGATGATGATACACTACGGAAATTCATACGCACTGTAGATGCGAGATTCAGAGCAAAGGATGTAATCAAAGCCAGTTATACCATTGAAGATATAGTTAGGCATTTTGGAGGGATTGTTACATATACTGATATGCGTAGTAATGTAGATAATGTTACAAGTACTCCCATAAGCGCCGATTCGCTATTAGAAACCACCTATTATACAACAGTCAATTCTATAGTTATTCGTGTTCCAAATCACCAGCTTGATACAACGCTTAAGTGCTTTGCACCTGTTGTGGATTTTCTTGATTATAGAATAATAAAAGCCAATAATGTTAAATTCAGAATGCTCTGGCGGGTGTTTGAGGAAATGAGACTATCCAGGCATAACGAACGTCTTTCAAAAGCAATTGATTCAAAAGGGAACAGCAAGCTTGATGCAGCCAGCGAAGCAGAAAATGACCTTTTGGCAAAAGATGCAGACAAAGACAATGCTGTGATTGAAAACATGAAAACCGAGGACAGCATCAAATATAGTTGCATCACTTTATCTGTATACCAGCGGTCAAGTGTAAAAAGAGAGCTTTTGATGAATGAAAAAAATATCACTGCTTATCAGCCTGGATTTTGGCATAAGCTTGCAGATGCCTTGAAAGATGGCTGGGAAATTTTAACGGCTATTATTTTGGGGCTCGCTCAAATATGGACTATATTACTAATTCTTGGAATCGGTATTTATTACGTGTATCGCAGATGGAAGAAGATATCTGTAGGAAGCAGTAAAAAAGAATAAATAAAATACACCTATTTCTTCCCCTTCTTCACCACAGGCATAGAGGTAGTAGCAGGCTTCGGCGTCTCAGGATGATGAAAGAAAGCACCCTTGCTTAAAAAGATATTATTGAATAAACCTTCCTTTTTACCACTCATATAAGCACCTGGATTGATACTTGATGTAACTATGAACCGGTTAATTGTATCTGCAGACGGATACGCCTTTAGTATAATAACACCCTGCTTATTGTTTTCAATTTTAAGTTGGTATAGTGGCTGAAAAGCATTGGTATCGAATTTATCTACAAAGCCACCATAGTTCTGTTCTGATAGTTTTTTCAGTAATGCAGCAGCACCTGCTGAATCGGCATTAATTACAGCATTTTGTGTTGTTCCATTCACCATCCAGTTACCTGCCCCACCCTTAGTTATGGTAAAGCCGCTATCTGCCGGATAAGTATATGTAAGTTTTGTCCATGATGAGGCATCTCCGGTAATTAATGTCCTATCTCTCCATGAAGCAAACTCATTGGCAATATTCATGGTAAGGAAGCCATCAACGCTATACACTTCATTCTGTCCATGAAGTCTAATACAACTCATTGCCTTGCGTAACTGGTTGTTATAGCTGAATCGGCCAACAATAATATCTATAAGTGTATCCTTATCGCTTAATAATACAACACGTGTACCTGCCGTATCGGTCACATCATAATCCTTCCATTGAGCAGGGTCATTGGTTGCAAGGTGATCAGGAGAAATAGCCTCTATCAATTGCATTACATAGCGTTCAGACCTTTCCTCAGCCCTTGAGGTAATTCCATTTTGCGACACCATCCACGTTTTACCTTTCAGGTTAAACTGAATAGGCTTTTCCTTAGCAATTGCCTTAGGATAGATATACATGGTGTTTACCTTATTGCTATCTATCTTCGGAATTATATGGGTATGGAAAGTGTTCTCTCCTTTTTTACTGCTGATGTATTTTGCAAGGCCATATATGCCAAGCAGCACCACCAGGATAAGTAAAAGTTGTGTATTGTTAAGCTTCTTTATCATAAACTTCTTCCATACGTTTTACACGTTTCCTTCTCTTCATTTGCATGCGGATAGCACCATAAATTATTACCAATATAATTGGCAACAGGAAGTTCAGGTACTTTAATATCACCCGGGTGGAATCACTTACATCTTTTAATGGTGTAGGTTTTACTGTTTTGCTGCGCAGTTCAATAAGGCCCATTTCATCACTTAACCAGTCAACCGAGTTAACTACAATATTGATATTATCTTCTTCCTGCTGCATTGGTCTTTGTCCTGTACCATTCACTGCAAATCCGCCACAACAAACCAAAACGATTTTTGCATCCTTATTCCCTCCTACTCCCGAAACGGCTGCTGCAACGGGTACATTAACAAGCGGGAATTCAGATGGCGCCCACTGATGCTGTATGTCGAATTGTACCGGAGCAGGTATCAATCCTGTTTTATCGGATGTATGCATTAGCTCTACATACTTTACTTTATTAGTGTCACCGGTAAACTTAACATCAGAACAGAACGGAAGCATAACCGAGCTCAAGCCCTGTGTTATAGGATGGCTCGACATATTGGTTATAATAGGTAAATAAGGGAATGCCATTTGTTGGTATACCTGCATACCGCCTACATTCTGCGGTACATTAATACTTCCGCAACGTGCATCTATTACATACTTAGGCTCCACAACAATGTTTTTGCTTGCAAGCCATTGTGCAAGGCCAATATTCAATGCTTTACCGGATAGCGTTTGTAATTGTGCATCTAAGCCGCTGTATGCAATAAACAAGTGCCCACCACGTGCCATAAAATCGTCAAGATGCTTTAGTTGGGCAGTTCTGAAAGTATCCTTAGGGTCTATCATAACCAGAGTACCACAACCTGAAGGGATGGACGCTGTATCCGTTAATTGCAACTCCTGGAAATCATATAATACCCGTAACGCTGCATTTAACTGCTGCACAGCTTCCATTTTAGGTTCACCATTACCTTGCAAATAGCCAACAAAAGGCTTTTTTGTAATAGTTAGTTTTTTGATGCTGGTAGATAATGCATTTTCCATTGGCCCACCCGCAGACATTACGGTACCACCCGGCATAACAAAAGAAATAGCATCCTGTTTGTCGCCATATTTAACAACGGCGCCTAAATAGGTCTTTTGCTTTTTCATTTCATCCTTATCCCGGATGTTTACCATGGTCGGCTCAATGCCATTCTTCTGAGCGTCTTTTTCCAGGGTATCGCTCTTATTCGGGTTGACAAAATTGAAGACGACCTTATTGCCCGAACGCATAGCATATTCAACCAACAGATCCTTAAAATCGGCACGAACCTGTGCAATTTGTGGTGGCAGATTGTCTGAAAAGTATGCTGTAACTGTTATAGGTTGCTTAAGGTCGCTCAGTAATGTTAGTGTTGGCTTGCTAAGGGTGTATCGCTTATCTCTTGTAAAGTCTAACCGGAAGAAATAAGAATAGGAAAGAACATTTACAATTACAATTATTGCTGTAATTAAAAGTACACCTGTATATAAACTCTGTCTCTTCTTCATATCGCTATTCTGAAATGGTGCGTTTAGCAAGTGATAACTCAGAAAGGATCATACCCAGGAAAATAATGCTTCCGAAATAAATGAGGTCTCTGCTATCTATTACTCCACGTGAAATAGAATCGTAGTGCGACATGAAACCAAGGTAATTGAGTGTGTCGCCTACAGGGCCTGTAAATATGGCCGACACCAGGCTGAAAATGAATTGAAAAAATATGCCTATAACTATTGCAATAAGGAATGAAATGATCTGGTTACTGGTAATGCTACTTGCAAATATGCCAATACTTATATAGGCTGCACTAACAAGTAACAGGGCAAAATATCCGCAGAAAATAACACCATGGTCAACTTTACCCAAATTAGCTACTGTAATATAATAAGGCAAAGTGCAAAGCAGGGCAAAAACAATAAGAGCAAAACATGCAAGGAATTTACCCCACAACACTTGCCAGTTTGTGACAGGCTTGGTAAGCAATAATTCTATAGTGCCCGATTTGTTTTCTTCTGCCAGCATTTTCATAGTTATAGCCGGAATAAATATCAGGAATGCCCAATTGGCGTAGAAGAAGAATGCTGCAAGGGTAGCCTGTTTAATAAAGAAAATATCAGATTCTAATAACCATGTAAAGAAACCTGTGAATCCCAGGAACGCAACCAATAGCACATATGCTATCAACGAATCGAAGAATGATTGCAGTTCTTTGCGGGCAATGATCAAGATCTGTTTCATACGTTTAATTGGTGGTTAAATCGTGGAAAATATCTTCAAGCCTTGTTTCAAAAGGTGTCATTTCAGTCAGTACCCATCCCCTGTCAACACACATTTTAAAAATGTCGCGTTTAGGTGCGCCCATTTTTTCGGTATGGATTTCATATCCATTTTCCTTGCCCATTACCTCATCAACCTTTATCACAAATGGAATAGTTTTCAAGCCTTCTATAATATCATTCTTTATTCCATCCTCAATCTTCACCTGTATCACCTCCTGCCCTTTCGATTGATTACGCAGGTTCCTGGCTGTACCATCAGCAACAATCTTGCCGTTATTAATAATAAGTATCCGGTCGCAGGTAGCCTCAACTTCGGGTAAAATATGAGTACTTAAAATAACTGTCTTCTCTTTCCCTATTTCCTTTATAAGTTTACGTATCTCAATTATCTGATTCGGGTCAAGGCCTGTTGTAGGTTCGTCTAAAATAAGAACCTGCGGGTCGTGTATCATAGCCTGTGCAAGCCCCACACGTTGACGGTACCCTTTAGATAGTTCTCCGATCAGCTTATGTTTCTCGCCCATTAAACCACACACACGTATCATTTCACGTATACGGCCTTGCACCTTATCTTTAGTAACACCCTGCAGTAATGCTGAAAATTCTAAATATTCAATAACAGGCATATCGAGGTAAAGCGGATTATTTTCCGGCAGGTACCCGATCAATTGTTTTACTTTTTCAGGTTCCTTTAAAATTGAAAAACCTCCTACTTCAACGTCGCCTTCTGTTGGCGCAAGGTAGCAGGTAATTATTTTCATGGTAGTACTTTTTCCGGCGCCATTTGGCCCCAAAAAACCAAGCACCTCTCCCTTATTAACCTGAAAACTTATTCCATCAACAGCTTTGCGACCGTCGTACTTTTTTACCAGGTTTTTAATAATTACTTCCATAGGAATTTGAAATGCATGCCAAAATTAAAAGCTACAGGAATTGGTGCGTGTTAAAAATTGTTAATTAAAACCGTTGAATTTACTTTCTTCTCTTTATTTCTGCACAAAGCACGGCAGTGGCTACTGCTGCATTCAGCGATTCAGGCCCGCTGTTTTTTGCATACGACGGAATACTGATCGATTGCGTAAGGCAACGCGCAACACTTTCTGAAATCCCATTTGCTTCATTACCAATTACCAGTATACCGTTTTGTGTAAGTGTTTCTTCATACACATTTTTTGAATGAAGCATAGCACCATATACAGGTACATTTTTACTCTTGTAATTCATCAACACATCACTCAAATGAACATAGTGAACTGTGACCCTTGCAATAGAACCCATGGTAGCCTGAACTGTTTTGGGGTTAAAAACCTCAACACTTTCATCTGAACAAAATATGTGGTTTATACCAAACCAATCGGCTATACGGATTATTGTTCCCAGGTTACCGGGATCACGCATATCATCAAGCGCAATTGCAAAATCATTTACCAGATCGGGTAAAGCGCCTTCAGGTTCAGGTATGCGGCACAGAGCCAATATTGCCTGCGGCGTGCTAAGTGTACTTATCTGCGATAACTCATCTTCAGTTATCAAAGTATTCTGTAAAGTTCCCGTATAGCGGCTTGTAGCATAAATATGCTCAATCTTAAATGAAGAGTTTGAAATATCCTCAACCAGCCTTTTCCCTTCAGCCACAAACAGCCCTGTCTCCTTCCTGAATTTTTTATTCTGTAAAGAGCGTATAAGTTTTATCTGAGCTTTTGATAACATTACTGAGATTCTTCAACAGTAAAATTTCCCACCGAAAGGAATAAACGAAATACCCCTATATAATTCCCTTCCATAGGTACCCCGTAATCGTTTATCCTGAACGTGTACTGAGAGAAAAGAATGTAATTTTTCGTTTTTATGTTTAACAAACTTGCTTCAATATCTTTATCAGGGAAGTTCCGTTTTCCAAGCTGTGTTCTTACAAACGATTTAAAATGTGCTTCTCCCGGATTGGTTATAAGCATAATTAATAATATGCCTGTAATTATATAGAAGGGCATGTACCTGCTTCTTATACGTATCCTTCTTCTTCTTTTTCTATCCGTTGACATTGCTTATTGCTTTTCTAACATTTCCGTATTTGAGTAAAAGAGCATGTGCTTTCTTACTGCTAATATGCAATTCTTTTTCCAACATACGCACACCCCTTTTTATAAGTTTATTATTTGTAAGCTGCATATCAACCATTTTATTCCCTTTAACGCGCCCCAGGTTTATCATAACCGAGGTAGATATCATATTCAATACGAGTTTTTGTGCTGTACCCGCTTTCATACGTGTACTGCCTGTAACAAACTCAGGCCCCACTTCAACCACTACCGGGTATTTAGCTAAAACCGCAACAGGCGAACCAGGGTTACATGTAATGCAGCCTGTAATAATATTTTTTTTATTACAATGCTTTAAAACACCTATTACATAAGGTGTAGTGCCCGATGCAGCTATACCAATTACTATATCTGAACTTGTAATTTTATGTTTCTTCAAATCCTTCCAGCCTTGCTCTGTATCATCTTCTGCAAATTCAACCGCTTTTCTGATGGCGGCCTCACCGCCTGCAATCAATCCGATTACCATATTGTGAGGAACACCAAATGTCGGCGGACATTCAGATGCGTCTACTATGCCCAGCCTACCGCTTGTACCTGCACCTATATAAAAAAGCCTTCCGCCCTTTTTCATTTTAGGAATAATAGCATTAACCAGTTTTTCTATTGCGGGTATTGATTTTTCAACGGCAATTGGTACAGTAGTGTCCTCCTTATTTATATTTAAAAGAATATCTTTAACAGGCATTTTTTCTAAATGGCTGTAGCGCGAAGCTACCTCTGTAACAGGTATACTTTCCTTTTTCATTTAATGTAAAGGAGGAGGGTTTATTTTATCGCGCATAACAAATGCTCCCGGGTAGTCTTTTTTTATCTTATTTAATGCACTTACAGCTTCCAATTTACTTCTGAAATCGCCAATACATACCTTAAAATAAGGCTGTTGATAGGTAAGATAAGTTGAATACGAAGGGTATTTAAGCGCAAAATCTGTCTTTGCAGAAGCAGCACCATTTCTGTCTGACCCGAAATGCACTTGTATACGGTATCCGGGGAAAGTGCCACGTGATAATTGTTCATATTGCTGAACTTTTTGCAGCGTATTTAAAACTGACGGATTAGCTATTACATGAACATTGGTATCGCTGTTATGCACTACTAAAAGCTTAATACTGTCATTGGCGGTTTGAGCCTTTACGCAGTAATTGATGCAAAAA
>DATHNG010000139.1:0-42265 GCA_035486275.1 Bacteroidia bacterium | reverse complement strand
GCAATATAGAATTACTACCCGTTGTGGTTGATGCTCTCGAAACATTTCATACTCAGCTATCATTAGCCGATGTAGATTTTGCAGATGTAAAAGGCCAGGAGAATATAAAGCGGGCTCTTGAAATTGCAGCCGCCGGTGGGCATAATGTAATACTGATAGGCCCTCCGGGTGCGGGTAAAACTATGCTGGCAAAACGCCTGCCAACCATATTGCCGCCACTTACATTGGATGAAGCACTTGAAACCACCAAAATACATTCTGTTGCAGGCAAGGTAGGAAGCGGCAAAGGGCTTGTAGCCTCTCGACCATTCCGTGCGCCACACCATACAATTTCAGATGTGGCTTTGGTTGGTGGCGGTGGCTTTCCTCAACCAGGTGAAATATCGTTAGCACATAATGGCGTACTTTTTTTAGATGAATTACCGGAGTTCAAAAGAACTGTACTGGAAGTTATGCGCCAGCCTTTAGAAGACAGAGTTATAAGAATATCGCGCGCTAAGTTCACTGTAGAATATCCTGCAAGTTTTATGCTTGTTACTTCTATGAACCCATGCCCATGTGGATTTTATAATCATCCGCAAAAAGAATGCGTATGTGCACCAGGAACCGTTCAAAAATACCTGAACCGCATCTCAGGACCTTTACTCGATCGTATAGATATACATGTTGAGGTTGTGCCTGTTGCATATGGCGAATTATCATCGGAAAGAGTTAGTGAAAAAAGTGAATCGGTAAGGGAAAGAGTAATAAAAGCAAGGGAAATACAAGCAAAACGATATAACGGAACAGGCATTTATGCTAATGCCCAAATAAGCTCGAAGCAGTTGAAAGAGTATTGTAAAATTGATGATGCAGGGCATAAGCTTTTAAAAACTGCCATGGAGAAATTGAACCTATCAGCCAGGGCATACGACAGAATACTAAAAGTAGCAAGAACGATTGCCGACCTTGCTGACTCAGAGAATATTGAAACCGTTCACCTAGCTGAAGCTATTAACTATCGCAGCCTCGATAGGGAAAACTGGGCGGGGTAAGTATGTCTTGCTGGCTTATTAAGATAATACTACCTTTGGTTTACTAAATCAATAGTAAACACAAATATGAAATGTATCTACCTTTTAGGGGGAGTTATTTTACTCGCTTCCTGCAATAACCAAAGCCAGCAATTAAAATACCCTGCAACACGAAAGGTTGATACCGTAACTAACTATTTCGGAACAAAAGTGGCCGACCCGTATCGTTGGCTTGAAAATGATACATCAGCCGAAACGGCACAATGGGTAAAGGAAGAAAATGAGGTAACCCAGAATTATCTTTCCAGGATACCATTTCGAGACTCGATTAAGAAACGCCTGACCGAACTTTACCATTATGAAAAATACAGCGTACCTTTTACAAGAGGTAATTATGTATTCTTTTACAAGAACAATGGCTCACAAAATCAAAGTGTATTATATGTACAGGATGGATTAACAGGAAGCCCACGTGTACTTATTGACCCCAATACCTTATCAAAAGAGGGAACTGTTTCTATAAATGAAATAAGTGTTTCTAATGATGAGAAATATTTGGCATACAGTATCAGTCGTTCAGGATCGGACTGGAACGAGTTTTATATTGTAGACATTGCCAGTGGTAAACAATTAAATGATTCATTGAACTACAGCAAATTCTCTGACATTGGCTGGAAAGGAGATGGGTTCTATTATACCCGTTACGATGCTCCTTCTGCTGGTGCAGCACTGGTGAATAAGAACGAAAGTCCTAAAATCTATTTCCATACGGTTGGTAGTTCACAAAGTTATGATAAGATGATATATGAGGATAAAAAACATCCCATGCGTACAGTTGGTGCATATACAACTGCTGACGAAAAATATCTTATCATACATTCTGAAGAAGCATCTGATGGAAATAATCTTTTAGTAAAAGACCTTACAAGAAATGAGGATGCCGTTGATACTGTCATTAATGATTTTAAAGATGATAACAACGTAATTGACGATGATGGGAACAAATTACTAGTGATGACCAATAAAGGTGCGCCTAAGTACAGGCTAGTGTGGATAGACATAAACAAGCCCGAAATCACCAACTGGACCAACGTATTGCCTGAGCAGGAGAACCTCTTGCTGAATGTTGGTTTATCGGGTGGTAGAATAATAGCCGCTTATCTCGATAAGGTAAAAACCAAACTATATGTGTATGACAAGGGAGGCAACATGCTTAACGAAATTAAGCTTCCCGGATTTGGCAGCAGTGAGTTCTCGTCATCCAAGAAGTGCGATTATATTTTCTATTCATATACTAATTATGTAACACTCCCTACAATATATAGCTACGATGTTGCATCTGATAAATCGACTTTGTTTGCTAAGCCCGATAACGGATTCAAGTCAGAAGATTATGAAACAGAACAGGTGTTCTTTCCAAGTAAGGATGGGACCAAAATACCTATGTATATAGTTCACAAAAAAGGCATGAAAATGAATGGAAACAACCCATGCCTTTTATACAGCTATGGTGGATTTAACATAAGCTTAATCCCTGCCTATAACCCGGGTAATTCTGCCAGCCCAGCAATTTTCCTTGAACATGGTGGTATTTATGCAGTACCGAATATACGTGGCGGGGGCGAGTTTGGTGAAAAATGGCATGAGGCCGGGACCAAATTGAACAAGCAAAATGTGTTCGATGATTTCTATGCAGCATCTTGTTATCTGGTAGACAATAAATACACCTCACGCAATAAACTGGCGATTTATGGTCGTTCCAACGGAGGACTTCTGATCGGCGCCTCAATTACAGAACACCCCGATATGGCTAAAGTGGCAATACCTACTGTAGGTGTGTTGGATATGTTACGTTATCATAAATTTACCATTGGCTGGTCATGGGCAAATGACTATGGTACAAGTGACGACCCTGTGCAATTTAAAAACCTTATTAAATTCTCTCCATTGCATAATGTGCACGATACTGCATACCCTGCGACACTAATTACAACAGCTGACCATGACGACAGAGTTGTGCCTGCACACTCTTTCAAATTTGCAGCCGCTATGCAGGCTCATCAAAAAGGAGATAACCCGATGCTGATTCGTATTGATCATAATGCAGGGCATGGTGGAGGCAAACCAATATCAAAGCAAATTGAAGAATACGGTGATATGTGGAGTTTTATCTTTTATAACCTTGGAATGAATATGAAAAGTAATTAATTCCGTTTACCACGTTGCTTAATAACCTGAATCTCTTTGCCCGGTTTGAAATCTCCGCGAATAAGGCCGGAAATAACAAGTACAACCACAGCTATGGACAGTACAAAGATTGCCCATTCTATAAATGGCTTCTTTTTAATAACATAGCTCCATAACATTTTCCTGAAAAAATACCCTACAATCAGAAAAGGTAGCGTAATTAGTCCTGCTATATATCTTGGTGTATACCGCTTTTTCTTAGTCATCTTTAAATATCGCTAATTAACCTTAATTTCAAACAATGATACAAATATTGTACAATAAACAAGCAACTTATTTCAAATCAAGAACCCTTTCAACCACTTGGCCGAACCTCCATACATCTTCAAAAGAATTATATAGTGGCACAGGAGCTAACCTTACCACATTAGGATTGCGCCAGTCACAGAAAACGCCACTCTTGGTAAGTGCATTATAAAAATCTCTTCCCATTCCATGTGCAATAATAGAAAGCTGACAACCGCGTTGCTGCGGATCCGATGGGGTAATTACTTCAAGTCTTATCTTTTTATTTTTTATTTTTTTGTTCAATTCGCCAATAATAAATTCCAGATAGCCGGTAAGTACAATACTCTTATTGCGTAATGGTGTCATTCCGCCTGCCTCTATAAAAATATCTACCGATGCCTTATGTGCCGCCATTGAAAAAACCGGGGCATTACTCAATTGCCATCCTTCAGCTGTTTTCATAGGCAGGAACTCTTTATTCATCTGGAAGCGGGTCTTTTTGTCGTAGCCCCACCACCCTGCAAAACGAGGTAGTTTTTGATTTTTAATGTGTTTTTCGTGAATAAAGGCACCGGCTACAGAACCTGGGCCAGAATTAAGATACTTATAAGTACACCATACCGCAAAGTCTACATTCCAATCATGTAATTTTACTTCCACGTTCCCGGCAGCATGAGCCAGATCAAATGCACAATACGCACCGGCTTTATGTGCAGCCTTCGTAATGGTTGGCATGTCCATTAGTTGCCCTGTTAAATAACCAACTCCGCCAATCATAACTAATGCTAATGAATCGGCATTGTCAGCAATAGCTTTTAAAATATCCTCCTTACGTATCAGGTTTTCTCCCTTACGTGGTTTAATTTCAATTAACGCTTTCTTAGAATCAAGCCCATGTGATTCTACCTGGGTTTGAAGCGCATATTGGTCGGAAGGAAAGGCATTCGATTCACATATAATTTTGTATCTTTTTTTATCAGGTCTGTAAAAAGACACCATCATAAGGTGCAGATTAACGGTAAGCTGATTCATTATCACAATCTCTTCGGGTTTTGCACCCATAAGCTTTGCAACCGGGGCAGCGAACATTTCATGATATGAATACCAAGGGTTACGGGCTTCAAAGTGGCCCTCTACAGCAAATTTTGCCCAATCATCTAATTCAGTCTTTATATATTGAAGAACAGTAGCAGGCTGCAATCCCAATGAGTTGCCTGTAAAATACAAGGCATCTTTTCCATTGTGCTTAGGGAATAAGAATTTTTTTCTGAATTTTTTTAATGGATCCTTTGCATCAAGCCCTTTGGCAAATTCAAGTGAATTAATGTACTTCATACTCATTTATCAATGAAATTCTACACGTTTAATTATAGCTGAGAAAAGGCCCGGTAATAATACTTTTAATCTTGGTGCTATTGTCTCAGAGCCGCCAATGTATACTTCTTCTTTATTCCTTTTAATGGCTCTTAATATTCCATTAGCACATTTTTCAGGAGATATACCTTTCTCTTGCCCTTTATCCATTTTACCATGCGCCTTACCTTCAGAAGTAACCGCATTAAGTGATACATTGGTCTTAACATACCCTGGACAAATAATATTCACCTTCAGGCCATCCTTAAATACTTCACCGCGTAGTGCTTCAAAAAAACCATGCAATGCATGTTTAGAGGCACAATACATGGAACGGAACGGAATGCCCATTTTGCCCATAACACTACTTATTACCACAATATTTCCGCTTTTTTGTGCTAGCATAGCAGGCAATACTGCTTTAGTAAGCGCAATAACAGCGAAAAAGTTTAACTCCATTATCTGGCGGTCAACCTGCAATAAGCTATCCTTTACTAAAGAGCGTTGTGCAATGCCCGCATTACATATAAGTATATCAATGGATGAATACTTTTCTTTCACCTTAGCCAGCGCATTTCCTATTTCATCAATTTTATAAAGATCGAGCGGAAGTACAAGGCTATTGAAATCAGTAAGGCCCGCTTCTTTCTTCACTCTTTGCAATTCATCCTCCCTCCTTGCTGAGAGTACAACTTTAGCCCCCTCTTTTGCAAATACCTTTACCAATGCCTCCCCAATACCTGACGAAGCCCCTGTTACCCAAACTACTTTGCCGGAAAAACTATTAGCCATAAATTATTAAAAAAAACTGTATTATAAATTAATTCGTATTAAGCCAACAGCCGCTGAAATATCAGTATTTGTAGTTTTTCCCAAGTATGTAAGTATATCGTTTACCCCAAAATAAATTTGTACTTTATGTCCAACCGATATACCCATAGGTACTACAACACCATAATCTTTAGCAGTTGCAAAACCTGCGTCAACAGTCAGTGCTTTAAACAAGGTGAGATGCCCTGCAATTGAATAATATGTTCCTACCAGGTTACCTGTAGCATTGTTCAAGGGCATAATGATATCAGACGCAACTGTGAGCATATTATTAACCATATAACTTCCTCCAATCCTGAACTTTGAAGGTAAAACAGTTGTGAATTTTTCACCGCTGCTTTGTATGTAGTTCTTAATATTAGAGCTGTTCGAGTCTCCCCGATCATTTATAATCCTTTCCGCAACAGCAGTATCATTTAAAGTAGCATGGGTTCCGGTCCAGTTAATTGAGCCGAGGTCAGTTGCTGCCACAGCAAACTTCCATTTCTTATAAACCATACTTGCACCCAGGTCAATACCGTATCCCTGGCCTGGAGGATCTGACGGAATAGGCGACAGGATGGGATTATTCTCAATGGCGTAATCTGCAGTTACCGTGCCATTCACAAATTGCCCATGCAGGTCGGCAAGACCAATCAAATACTTAACACCTACACCACCATAAAACTTAAACGCAGTAGAGTCGTCCGTACCTATTTTAAACAACTTTGTACCGTATGCAAGATTAATTTCCCTGAACTCGTACATTGAAACATATGAGCCACTGAAAGAATTTAATGTATTGATTAGCATTTGCAAAGAATCTACTGTATTTATATTTACCTGACTATTAAATTTTTGTGCATTTTGAGAGGAGAACGCAGTACTCGCAATGGCAGCGAATGCTGTTTGGTATTGGCTACTCGAGCTAATATTAGGCGACATGGTTATATTACCGAAAGCCCGGTCGCTTATTGAAAACGCCAGTCCGCCTATTTTAGGCAGTTTTATTGAAAATGCAGCCCAAATAAGATTCCCGTAAATATTTAGGCCATTATGTGAAGAAGCAATCTTTTCAAGCATGGTCGTATCCTTACCGCTTGTAATTTTTTCCGCATTTTGCAATGTAAGCTGGTCAGCCTGGGCGCTAATACCAATATTGAATAAAGTGGCTGATATTTTATCACCATTATCCCATCCCAGGTTAGAAGGGCTTACCCCAATTACCTCCCAATCTACTGCCTGAGAAGTAAGTGCACCTCCCTTTGCAGTGCCTACCGGGTAAACAAAGTTTAGTTGAGCCTGAAGATAAATTGGAAATAGTGAGATAACTATGAGTAAAACAATAATTTTTCTCATGATAAATATAAAGCAGTAAAAGTAAAACATTTTACCGAGTTATGCTACATTTGCAGGTATTGTAAGTGAGTTATGCGTAAAAAAACAAGATTTTTTAAAATCCTGCCCCTTATAGTTTTTTACCTGTTGCTATCATGTAAAAGTAAAAACCATATAAGCATGCCATCAGGCATATTATCTCCCGATACTATGGCTAAAGTACTTGCTGACGTTCATTTATTGCAAGCATCAGCACAGTTTGGATATTCCCAAAACACAAAAGACACCTCCGTTCAATTGGCCTATCAAACTTTGTGGAAGAAACATAACCTTACACAAAATAGCTATGATGAAAACATGCACTTTTACTGCAATCACCCAAAATTACTTGATTCCGTTTATGAAAAGGTATTGAGTGATTTGAACAGGCGTAAGGCAGAATTAATGGGACCTAAAGGGTTGCCTGGTAAAGCATCAAAATAATGCTTACTGTTTCAAACTATACTCTCATATTATTCACAATAATTTATTCAGTTTATATTCTTTGGCAAACATTTAGCTGGCTAATAAAACCAGCTACCATTATAAGTAAAAAAGAGCCCCAAACAAAAGTCTCAGTTATTATACCCTGCCGGAATGAGGAAAAGAATATTGGTAATTGCCTTAATTCTATTCTTGGGCAAAATTACCCCTTATCATTAATTGAAATCATCATAGCTGACGATCATTCAACTGATAAAACACAGGAAGTTGCAAAAGGTATCTTAGAACATAGTTCTTTTGCGTGGAAATATATTCAACTGCCAGATAATTTATCAAACAAGAAAAATGCAATTAACATAGCAATCACCGCATCCGAAGGCGACTTAATTATCATAACCGATGGTGATTGCGAAGTTGGCGAAAACTGGGTATCCTGTTATGTTTCACAATACGAATCCAATAATTACCAAATGATTTGTGGACCAGTAGCGCTGGTCAATGGAAAAAGTATATGCGAAAAATTTCAGAGTCTTGAAGTTGCGGGCCTATCTTTATTGGCAGGAGCAGGGATATTCTCGAAAGCACCCCTTTTATGTAACGGAGCAAACATTGCCTATACAAAGAGGGCTTTTGAGGCAATTGGTAGATTTGAAGGAATCGATTCTGTTGCCACTGGTGATGACACTTTACTTTTGTTTAAAATGAATAGCCATTTTCCCGGGCAAGTGGGATATCTCAAAAACCGTGAAGCAATAGTATACACCCAAGCCCAACATTCATGGCGCCTTTTTCTAGAACAACGAACACGCTGGGCATCAAAAGGTTTTATTTCAAAAAACAAGCTAAATAGCTTGGTCAGTACGATTGTCTTTGTCACTAATTTTTTACTGTTTATATATACCATTGGTTCTTTAGTCTACTTTTCTCTCAATTGGGTCTTTATAACTTGCCTATTCATTAAATTTACAATCGACTTTTTATTATTAACTTGCGCAATTGAGTTTTTTAAGAGAAGGAAGCTATTGTTACTTTTTTTTACAAGTGAATTTATAACAATGGCATATATAAGTTGGATAGGATTAGCGGCAAATTTTTCAGGTTATAACTGGAAGGGAAGAGATTACTGAATGATAAAATGAGGTTATTGTGCTGACATTTCGAAGAAAAAAATACGTAGATATTGATTCCTATTCACTTGCGCATCATGCATGGAAACGGTTCAAAAAGAACCGATTAGCTATGTTCAGTCTGTATTTTATTATTCTTACCGTTATTATAGCCTTACTAGGTTTTCTTATTACGCCCGATTCCACACCTAATTCAAATAATCAGGTACTTGAACTTTCGGTAAAGCCACCTGGTTTTAAAGTGCAAATGTTGCTTGTAAGAGAGAATCAGGATATAAAAGAGGTGAATTTTATATCGAAGATGCTGTATGGCCAGCCGAGTTTTTACCACTATATACCAATATACAATTATGGATTTCAGGGGCCGTTTATAGTTGCAGAGGGGTATACAGGTATGGTTCCTAATAATGGACCTGTTGTAAAGTATAATATGGCCGATGTTATTTATCCGTTGGATTACAACAAACACCTTGTTAATGATTCGGTAAAATTGTCAACTATTGCGTATGTTTTTGGCAGTAGTACCCCTATTAGCCGAACTTATAAGGACATGAGCGAGGAAATAAAAGCAAAAAACATTGTTACCAAAACATATTTACTTGGAACAGACCAGGAAGGCAGAGATTTGTTGAGCCGTCTTATGATCGGAACAAGGATATCATTAGCCGTTGGTTTTATTTCGGTGCTCATTGCTTTTTCAATTGGAATATTTCTTGGTGCTACAGCAGGGTTCTATAGGGGCAAATGGGATGAATTTGTAATGTGGCTTATTAATGTTGTATGGTCATTACCTACCTTGCTGCTTGTAATTGCCATTACATTGGCTTTAGGCAAGGGCTTCTGGCAAGTGTTTATAGCCGTAGGGCTTACCATGTGGGTTGATGTAGCCAGGATTGTAAGGGGGCAGGTAATGAGCATTAGAGAGGAGAATTTTATTGAAGCGGGAAATGCCATGGGATTTTCAAACTTCAGGGTAATTTTTAAACACATTCTCCCGAATATTATGGGGGCAATTATAGTAGTTGCAGCCGATAACTTTGCATCTGCCATACTAATAGAAGCGGGACTTAGTTTCCTTGGAATAGGTGCTCAACCTCCCATAGCATCATGGGGTGCTATGATAAATACAAATCGCGGATACATTATTACAGACTCCGCCTACCTTGCATTTTTACCAGGCATCTGCATTATGTTTATGGTACTTGCCTTCTTCCTTTTAGGCAATGGCCTTAGAGATGCTTTAGATAGCAAAACCTCGGCCAACCAATTAGTAGGCGCTTAAAACACTTACTATTTCTAACCCTTTTGAATTAAAAAGGAAGATCGTCCTGCTCCTGTGCATTTGGCAAACTACTGTCAGAATATGATGCAGGAGTTTGTGACTCCTGTGAATATTCCTTACTACTGCCACCTGAAGATCTTTCAACTCTCCAAGCATCCAAAGAGGTGAAATACTTAACTCCTCCTCCATCTTTCCCTTGCCATTCACGCCCCTTAATAAAGAAACTAACCTTAACCTGATCGCCTACGTTTACGTCATCTAAAAGTCGGCACCGTTCCTGGGTTAGTTGAAATTGAATATGTTGAGGGTAGTTTGATGAATTGTCTGTAACAACAAATTCGCGTTTCTTAAAAGAATCTGATACTTTTTGTTCATCCTTTTTTACCTTTATTATTCCGTTTAATTCAAACATTGTGATTGTGTATTTATTATTATTTACTTATTATTTATTCTCTGTAATTTGCTGTTCAGTTGCTCTACCTGATAACTTAAATGTCTTCACCCGCGGGCTACCATAATATGTTAAGTTACCGCCGCCGTTTAATTTTACATGCATTTCAGGATGGGCATATACTTTAAGATCACCATCACTATTATCTTCAAGTGTAAGGTTATCTGTTTTCAATTCTGATGCATCAACACTGCCGTCACCATCATCTTTAAATATACAGCTCTTTGATTTTCCCTTCAACACAATTGGCTTTCCGGAATTCAATACGCAATTAAGTGCTTTTGAATCAAATGTAAGGCTTACTGTAGCATTTCCACTTATATTCAATGTAAACGCATCTGCCTCTAATTTATCAGCACATGAAAGAGAGCCTTCAATATTTGCATTAATTTGTTGCAGGTCTTTAACGGTAATGTATAATGTAACTGCAGTTTTCGAACCCTCTTTCATTGTTACATTAAGAGTCACCCCACTTTTTACTACCACTGATGAAGCAGCATCCTTGTCAGGCGAAACAACTTTAATGCTACAAGCTTTACCTTGTTTAAGCACAACGTTAAAATTTCCACTGATTTTCAAAGAATTAAAATCGATTATTTTGGGGGAATCAGTTATACTGTCAGCATTATTGTACGCCAACAGGGGCTTGGTAAATACCAAGCATACTATTCCGATAAGTAACCTTTTAGTTAAATTCATAAAGTATTCTTTCTGTGTCCAAATATATAAGAATTTCGTACCATACCCATACGAATTATCTACTCTTTTATAAATGAATATTCACAATTAGAATTAGGTATCAAATATAAGGGCAAGTACGAGTTTGAAACTCCCTGGAACAGAGTTATACTCTTATACCGATTATCAGCACATCGTCAATTTGCTCAAGATTACCCTTCCAATTTTCAAAAGTAATATTAAGGTTATTCCGTTGCATATTCATGTCGAGGCTACGCCCTTCCAATACTTTCTCCTCAAGTTGCTTATACTTAAATTTCTTGCCTTTAGGCCCACCAAATTGGTCGGCATATCCGTCAGTAAATAAATATATTTCGTCGCCCTTATCAAGTTTAATTGTATGAGTAGTAAAAGGTCTAGGGTTATCTGAATTGCCAATTGGTTGCTTGTCAGCAGTTATTTCTTTTATTTCATTATCCTTTATATACCATAATGGATTATTAGCACCGCTCCATTGAATTTCCTTGGTTCTTGTATTTATCGTACATAACGAAATATCCATTCCATCCTTTATATCTTCCTTCTCTGATTTCTCAAAGGTTTCAATTACAAGGTCGCGTACTTTATCTAATATTCTTCCCGGCTCAATAATTCCAAACTCTTTCACTGCCCTGTTTAACGCATTAGAACATACAACACTAACCATTGCTCCCGGTACGCCATGTCCGGTACAATCACCTGCCGCAACAAAAATTATATCATTTTTTTCCGACATCCAATAAAAATCTCCACTTACTATATCCTTAGGCTTGAACAAAATGAAACTTTGCGGCAACACTGATTTGAAGCGCTCCCTTGTAGGTAAGATAGCCTCCTGTATGCGCTTTGCATAGTTAATACTATCAGTAATATCCTTGTTCTTCATTTCAATCACCTCTTTCTGCTTAACCACCTCTGCAGTTCTCTCACTAATAATATTTCGCAGGCTTCGGGTTGAAATAGAAATTGCACTATATACAAATGCAATTAGGCCTAAAACGTAGGCGATATATGCCCAAACAGTACGGTACCATGGAGATAATATGGTAAATTCATATATCGCTTCGCGGCTTTCCTGTTTAAAAACATTTCTTGCTTCTACATGAAAAATATAATGTCCTTCATGTAAGAAGGTATAAGGAGCTTTGGTTTCATTCTTCCAATCACTCCACTGTGAGTGCTGTTCATCTGATCCCTCAAGCCTATACCTGTATTGAGTTGATGATTCATCTTCAAAATCAGTTGCTGCATAATAGAATGTTAAAGAATTAAACGCAAAAGGCAAACTCAGTTTAAGTCGTTCAGGTTGATCAAGTGAAACATGTCCACTATCGTCAGAATAGGTTCCTGAAAATATTGTTGAGTCTTTCCCCTTACTAACAATTACCTTACGGACCAAAGCATTGTAAACCGGATTATAGTTCTTTTGAATTTTATTATCGTACCTGAACACACCATCCTGACCACCTAACCACGCAATACCGTCATCATCAAAACAAAAAGACTGTACTATACTTTTCGATAAGGAAATGAAAGGTTTATTTATCACTTCTTGATTAGGCTTTCCTGGATTCTTAATATAGCCTATATGTAAGTTATTGTCCGAATTTGTTATGGTTATTATCCATATATTTCCTTCACGGTCCTGGTCAATCCTAAATACCCCTGTATCTTTATTAGAAAATTGGCTACCCAGCGATTTATCGCAGGCGAATTTGTTATTACCGTCATACTTATAAAGCCCCTTTGGTGTACAGAAATAGATATGACCGTTTATACTTTTCACATAAATATTACTTTCATTGGGTAGACCCTGAGCCGAATCAAATTTCTTTACATCGGTTGCATCGTCAATTTTGGAGTTTTTGTACACAGGGCGTATTCTAATCACACCTTCTTTAGTATGTCCACACCATATTGTCCCATCCTTATCTTCTTCAATTGAAGTTACATTTTCTGTTAAATCGCCTACTGATCCTTCCTCTATCCATTTACCATTATCCCAATACATAGATACAAGGCCATGAGTACTTGTACCGCTAATACTACAACCTATAAAAACCCTATTTGAGTCTATTATTGATTTATGTAAAACATTTACATTCAGCAAAAAACCAAGTGGAACAGGCTTGTTATCATCACCTATTTGAATAATACCTTCATTAGTTGCTACTAATAAAACGTGTTTTTTTCCGGTATTAAATGATAAAAGATCCCAGCATTCCGTTGTAATACCATCAATTTTATTAAAATGCGCTTGTCCTATTACATAACCTTGGGAAAGATCTTGCCCTTCTAAACAAAATATACCAGAAAGCGTTGCAGCATATAACTTACCATTGTTGCGGGTTATAGCCAATACCCGACCCTCCAGGCCTGTCTGGTCATTAAATGTAGTTACAGGTGAATTAATATCTACTTTAGATATGCCATTATTAGTTGCAAGCCATAATTTCTCCTGTGAATCTAAGAACTGATAATTGACTCCATCATCCTGTAATCCGTTCTTTTTATTTATGGCGCCTACAAATTTTCCTGAAGAATCTATAACCACCACGCCTCCGGTAAGTGTTCCGATTGAATAATTCTTTTCATTCAACCTTATGCCGTTATATACCTTATTTCCAGCAAAAAACTGATCTATTTCTGTATGAAACGGAGTAATTCTGGTAAGCTGACCTTTATCCTGTATGCGTGCAGAAAAATCAGCGGGAAGCATGGTAAAAAGACCACGGCCTTCGGTATTTAGTAGTATTTCATTTTTTCTGAAGGGCTGCATAAAATATACCTTCAGTTCTGAAAACAAATCACCACCCTGAATAAAATGCAAGGAAGAATCTACCATTTTCATTAAGCCAACTTCTTTCTCCCTGACATATAACGTTCCATTCTCATAAAACATCAGGTGAAAAGTAGTGCCTTGGTTAGGGTACCGAACCATCATCTTTTTACCATCCCATCTGAATATTTTAGTGGAAGCCTGGAAATAAACATAATTATCCTTTGTTGCAAAACATGTCCATACTTCAGCAAAGTCTTTATCCTGTTTTTCCCTTATATAGCTCAATAAAGAATGATAGCGCATTTGGCCATTATTATTCGGTGCCAGATATCCTATTTCTCCTGTTCCACCTACATAAATGACACCCTTACTATCAATGGTCAGTGAATGTATTGGCAGTTCTTCCTGAGTCATTATGGTATCCCAGTTATGACCATCATACTCAAGTATTCCGCTATTATTACCAAAATATAATACACCTCTGGCATCCTGCACTACAGCAAAATTCTGCGGAACGAGATTATACTCCTTAGCTGAATAATTCCGGATATTATACATACCTGTTTCGTTTTGCTTTTGCCCGAACAGGTTAGCAGAAACAAGAAAAAAACAAGTTAATAAAGGAACAGGGTAATAAAAGCAAAGAAGTTTCCTCACATTTGCTTTATCATTAGTTCTCAAGTTATTCATACCCCCTTTTAACAAACTAAACGTAAAATTATTCTACCAAAGATAGAAAAACTTATTAACCCCGCTATCAATATGAAAAAAGGAGTATTTTTTCAATAAAAAAACCGCCATAAAGTGTATTACTTATGGCGGTTTTTACTTATAAATAACTATTACTGAAGTACTACTTTTTTGTAGGTAACTCCGTTACCACCTATCACCTGCAAGATATATACTCCTTTACTTAATCCGGAAAGGTCAAGCTCTTTATTGATATGTCCTGACATTTTTCCGTAATTGGTAGTTGATAATACCTGGCCAATAGCATTATAAACCTTTAAGGTTATATTTTGTTTATTTGTAATATCCATGCTAAAGTTAAATATACCTGTGGAAGGGTTTGGATACACCATTAGCGAATTTAAATCTGCATTTACAGAACTAATGCCAACAAAAGTTACATTACCCGTATTCGATTTAGAGGCATTATAATTAATTGACTCTGTTCTGGCTCCCGGATTACAGCCACCTGGATTATCAATACCCATGTGAAAATACCAGTTATGTCCTGTAGACGGCGGGGCAGGTGCAGTATATGTAAATACACCGTTATTTAAAACATATCCAATGCTGTCACTTGCCACTCCAGCTATACTATCTCTATATACTATATAACGTGGGAATGAAAGTCCCTGATAATTATCCCATATAAGGTTTACATCATTGCTAGTTCCCGGGCTAATTGTCAAGTGCATTGTTTTGTGCGGCAAACTCAAAGGAGATTCTTGCCCACACGAGTCAACTTGGGATATTTCATATCTCCAACTTTGTACATCAGGGTCAGAAAGCAGGTCAACAAATACAGTACTATCAGCAATAGGTACATTACCAATTTTTGTAAACAAGCCAGGTGCCGTGGTCTCTTTGTATACATTATAGCTTGCAATCTTTTTGGTTATGGTCGAATTCCATATTACCTTATTATGATTAGATGCCGGGTCTACAGTAACCATACAAATTGAGATCGCCGGAGGTGCAATTTCAGGAATGTTAGCCGCAGCTGTACCAACACAGCCAACAGCATCTGTAACCTGAACATTATATGTTCCTGCGCTAGCATTAATTAAGTTTTGGGTTGTACTAGCATTGATATCTGACCATTGGTATGTATCTGAGCCTGTTCCACCAGTAACCGATATTACAATTCTGCCAGTACCAATACTGTTATTAGAACAAGCAGAAGCAATAACACTATCAACTGCAACTACCGGACCATTTAAACTGCTTATAGCAGCTTGTACAGAAGCCGTACATCCATTCGAATCAGTTACAGTAACAGTATATGCACCTGCAAAAAGACCCTTAGCCGTATCTGTTGTTTCACCTGAACTCCAGTTATAAGAATATGGAGCCGTTCCACCCGCCGGTATTACTTTAGCAGTACCAGTTGGTGTAGAGCAGCCTGAATTAGTGGTTGATGTGGTAAGTGATACAGGCGCTTTAGGTTGGGAAACATTAAAGGTCTGAACCCCTGAGCATCCAGATGCATCATTTACAGTAACATAATAGGGTCCGTAAGAAAGGCCGGTCACATTCTGAGTTGTGATACCAGTTGACCATAAATACGTGTATGGGCTGACACCACCTGTTACATTAATGTTTATAGCACCATTTGACTGTCCGTAACATTTCACTTCACTCATAGTTTGGGCAGTAATAACCGGGCCATTGGTATTTGTTATAGCTGCAGATACATATGTTGAACAACCACTTTTATCTGTTACAGTGATAATATAATTACCTGAAGATAAACTGTCGCCTGAAGACAAAGTATCTCCATTATTCCAGCTATACCTATATGGTATTGTACCGCCTGTTGTAGAAACAGTTATTGCACCAATGTGTTTACCACATTGACTTGGAGTTACTGAAACTACAGAAATTGAAGGAAACGATATTGCATTTACTGTAATAACAGCGTTTGAAGAGCAACTGTATTTATCATATACTGAAACACTATAAGTACCTGGTGCCAATCCTGATAAAGAATCACTGGTTGCACCATTAGCCCATAAATACTTATACGAAGTACCAGTACCACCAGATATAGATAACGAAATCTTACCATTATTCAACCCGCAAGTAGTATTGGTAACTGTAGGTTTTATCTTGATTTGAGGAGGTTGACCTACAATCACAGAAGCCGTAGCAGGGCATCCTACAGAGTCAGTTACTGTAATTGTATACGCTCCAGCTGCTAAGCCGGTTGCAGTTTTAGTTGTCTGAACCGGTGTTGTATTCCACGAATACATGTATGGATTGCTTCCGGAAATGAATGGGCTTCCGCCTGAAGGAAATGCCGTTGCAGTTCCATCACTACCACCAAAACAAGAATCCTTTGTTACTGCAGCGGTTACCGTATCTTTACATACTTCTACTTTAAATGCAGCACCCTGGTATAAACTCCAATGTCCTGTACTATCTTCTGTCCTCACAAAGGCCGCATGAGCACCAATCGACAAGGCAGAAACACTAAACCCTTGCGAAACATTAATACTGTCCGCCGGATTTATGCCTGTTATTACTGTTCCTTTACCTTGTCCTGGGTCT
This sequence comes from Bacteroidia bacterium, assembly GCA_035486275.1. Taxonomy (GTDB): domain Bacteria; phylum Bacteroidota; class Bacteroidia; order JABEUT01; family JABEUT01; genus JABEUT01. Next base: position 25,155 of record DATHNG010000139.1, on the reverse strand, counting down.
TTATCAAAGAAATATTCTGCTGTTACAATTCTTGCTGGCGGAGGAGTAGGAGCTATTGCCGGAGAAACATAGAAACGACCTCCCTGATATAAACTCCACCTGCCTAGTGAATCTACTGTACGGATAAAGACAGAGTGAAAACCTTGAGTAAGACTATTAAGAGCAAGACCACCGGTAAAATTGATCGAATCAGACTTTGTAACAGCAATAGAAGTTCCCGTACCTTGTCCAGGGTCATTATCAAAGAAATACTCAGCTGCTGTTATTCTTGCCAGAGCAGGAATTGAAACAGAAGGCTGTACATAAAAGTCACGACCCTCATACAAACTCCATTGACCTGCAGCATTTTCAGTACGAATGAACATTTTATGATACCCCCCCGGTAAACTAGCAACAGAAATAATTTGATTAGTACTTATTGAGTCAATAGCAGCAAATGCAGTCATGGCTGTGCCATTTCCCTGACCCGGATCAACATCAAAGAAGTATTCTGCTGCTGTTATCATAGCAGGAGTTGGTATTATTACCGAAGGCTGTACATAAAAATCACGACCTTCATATAAGCTCCATTGGCCTGCAGAGTTTTCGGTACGAATAAACATTTTATGATATCCGGCCGATAGACTGGCAATTGAAATAGCCTGAGCAATACTAATTGAGTCCGTTGCAGCAAAAGCATTCATCGGCGTACCTTTACCCTGGCCGGGATCATTATCAAAGAAATATTCTGCACCGGTAATCATGGCAGGAGCAGGTATAGTTACAGAAGGTTGAATATAAATATCACGGCCTTCGTATAAGCTCCAGTTTTTAGCTGAATCCTGAGTACGGATAAACAATTTATGGTATCCAGTTAGGACTCCCACTGAAATACTTGTGCTTACGTTAATTGAATCGCCGGGAGTGACGGCAAGAACTGTCCCCTTTCCCTGACCCGGATCTTTATCAAAAAAATACTCTGCACCGGTAATCTTAACAATCGAAGAAACCGGAGAATTGCCAACAATAACAAACCGGCTTGATTGATACATACTCCAATGGCCAATAGAATCTTTTACACGAATACCTATAACATGAAATGCAGCCGAAAGAGCTCCTATGGAAATATTTTGGTTTATTGTCACTGAATCCAGTGGTGTGAAAGATATAGGAGTACCATTACCCGCTCCCGGATCTGAATCAAAGAAATACTCACCAGAAACAACTCCATGAGCCATTTTACCCTGTGCGGTAAAAGCAATATTTAAATTGCCCCCCTCAACTGCGTTTGCTTGAACATTAATTGAGGTTATTTCTGGTATTTGCGCTATGCCACTCACATTTGGCATCGGGTAACTTCCTCCGTAAATACCTATATCGCCTTTATCACTTGCTGCGTTATGACCAGAAGAAGTGTTGGTAAATTTCCAGGTATAGTTCAATACCGCACTTAAGCTGACCGTACTGTTAGGTATTGTGGCATCTACCCATCCCGGAGGAGTAGCAAATATATTTCCGGTACCGCTATTACCTGCATAACTGTTCAGGTTAATTGGCGAACCTGCAGAAGTTATATTATTTGTAAAGGTACAACCTGTTCCATTTTCCGGATTCGAATAATAAAATACATTATTGCTGATTTGTGCATTGGATATTGATGTATAAAGGGCATTGCCATTATACGTTACAAAATCATTATGCTCAACATAAACAGTTGCCTGATTTGAATTCTCTATATCTTCGAGAAAATTGTTTTGTATATATACATTAGAATTATTTTGTATGTATACATTGTCAATGTTATTGTTCCTTATTGTCCAATATGGGCCATAAACATATAGCCCACTGGTAACATAACATCTTTCTATATCCACACTATCAACTGTAATTGCCGAGCCACTTTGTTGAATACTATTATTAATATACAGGCCTTGTATTTTAACAGAATTTACCGTTCCATTGATATACACATAATCAACAACACTATTGTAATTGTATTGCAGCCCTGAAACATTATATCCGGCACCAATTAACGATATTCTGGGGGTACTAATTGTTACACTTCCGTAATCGGTTGGTGAACCCATTACGTATATAGTGTCCCCCGGATGTGCAGCCGTTACAGCTGTTTGAAGGTTGGAATACAGCCCGGCATTAACGGTATTGTTACTCACTGTAATAATGTGAGCATACAAAGGTCCCGTTAGCCCAAGCATGGCGAGTATCCCTATTATTATTTTTTTCATTTTGTGAATTTTATACATTAATTAAAGTCAGATTTTTAAAATCTCGCCCTTGCTAGAGCCCTACCTGGTCCACATTTATCTTATACTGAAAAGTGTGGGCCGGGTATCTATTAATGCTGAACTTTACTAATGAAATTCACATTCAGGTTACCACCTGCAGGAGCTACACCGCTAACATTTAACTGCACCATTTGAGGAATACGTGTCGCACCTGTTAAATTTGGCATTGGGTAAGCACCACCATAAACACCAGGGTCAGTTCCGTCTGAACCACTATTGTGTATTGGAGAAGCTGGTTTAATAGTCCATTTATAATTCCAGATAGCATTTTGAGAAACATTACCTGCAGGTATTGTAGCATCCGTAAAGTAACTAACCCCGCTGAAAGTATTATTTGAGCCTGAATTCCCTGCCGGAGGAAGGTTTATAGTGGTTGAATAAGTGGTAACATTATTACTGAATACGCATGATGAAACGCTATTTTGAGGAGTACCCCACCAGAATATGTTATTAGAAATAATAGCATTAGAAATCGAACTAAACATATTACCATTGGTGACAACGAAATTATTATGGTCTATTAACACAGATGTCTGGTTTGAATAATATATATATTCAATAAAATTATTCTGAATATATATGTTATTCCAATTTTGTACCTGAATTGAATAGATATCATTATTAAGGATATGCCAATTTGGTCCTTGAATGTACATTGTGCTGTTCAGATAACATCTTTCAACATCAATACCACTAATGTTACTTGTTCCTGAATAATCAAAATTGCTATTCACATACATACCCATAATTTTGGTTCCGCTTACAACCTGGCCAAATGCAAGGGAATCGATATAAATATTATCAACTTCACTGATATAATTATATTGAGTTCCGGTAACAGCATAACCTGCGCCAATCATAGTAACTTTACATTTTATTGTTACGTTTCCATAGTCAGTAGGAGAGCCCATTACATAAATAGTATCGCCAGCTGTTGCTGAATCAGCTGCATTTTGAATAGTGGTAAAATGCCCTGCATTAACTGCATTATTACTAACAGTCCAAACTTTTGCACTAAGAGTACCAATAGTTGCTAATAAAAAAGAAAGAACAAGTAATTTAGTTTTCATTTGATAGAAATTTAAGGATTAAGGTTTATTAAAAGGTTATCGGTTAATATTTAAGGGCAAATTTATATTAATTAGCATAAAAACCAAGATAAATTACAACGAATCATAGATTAAGTAAAAATAAAGCGTGACATATCAATATCTCACTAATTAGATGGCATAAAGAGATATATGGTTGCATTCATTATACAAACATTTCTTTCAGTTAAAACTGGATTTAAGATCGACTTCTACTTTATAAGCTCCAGATAGCCTTTAAGATCAACCGACTTTCCGTTATTATCAGATGCGGTAATAATATAATAATAGGTACCTGCCGAAACAATTTCTCCCGACATGGTCCTTCCACCCCAATCATTGTCAGGACCCAAGCCTTCAAAAATCAATAAGCCCCATCGGTCATATATATCTATTTTATAATTGACATAACCATGCACGTTGACATGGAAAAAATCATTAATTCCATCACCATTAGGGGTAAATACGTTGGGTACAATTATACTTTCAGTAACGTATATTGTCTCGGGAATTGAGTCAGTACATCCAAATGCACTTGTAACCTTTAAATAAACTATATAACTACCACCACCCGTGTATATATGATATGGCAATGAATCTGTTGAAGTACTTCCGTCTCCAAAAGTCCAATACCATTGATTAGCCCCCACACTCAGGTTAATAAATTCAATAGAGTCTCCGGGAGAAATTGTATCAGGAGTTGGCTTGAAATTTGCAATAGGGTAAGTACCTGGTACGACTACATTTTTGGTTATTACACATCCATCAGCGTCTGTTACAGTAAGCGTAAAGTTACCGGCACTTGGAAAGCTTGCAATAGAGCTGGTTCCACCTGAAGGTGTCCAGCTATATGAATATGGAGGGGTGCCGCCGGAAGTAGTATCAAAGCATTTTACAGCTACCCCGCATTTAATACTGTCCTTAATTACAGTGCTTAGAACAGGCGGCTGAGTAATAGTGTCAGTAACTTTAACAGTACAGAGGTTTGCTGCATAGGTAACCGTAATGGTATATATACCCGGTGAAAGGTTATCTGCTGTAGCATTTTTACCACCACTAGGAGCCCATGCATAAATATATAATGACGTATCCCCACCAATTACACTTACCGTTGCCCCACCATTAGAGCCACCAAAACAAGAAACATTTTTGGTTGCCTTAATAGTGGCGGTCTGGCCAACTGTATCAACTGTAGTTGTAGTTGTATCAGTACAACCATGCGAATCCGTTACGACAACAGTATAAGTGCCTTTATATAAATTATATATAGATGGACCACTGCCAAATACACCCCAATTATATATATAGCCTGGCGTTCCACCTATTGCAGTAGCACTGGCTATACCATTATTTTTACAAGTTGCTGATGAATTGCTGGCATTGGCTACCAATTTTGGTGGTTCACCCACAGAATCTGATGCCTGTGCAGTACAACCATTATTATCTGTAATTGTTACTGTATATGTTATTGACTTAACACCAACAGCAGTATCACCGGTTTGTCCATCACTCCACAGATATTTATACGGCCCGGTTCCTCCTGCAGGGGTTACCCATATTTCTCCATTACTACCATTAAAACAACTAACTTGAATAACGTTTTTGGCTGGTATAGTTCCAGTTAATTTAGCAGGCTGGTGAATATTTATGGTGTCAATAAGCTTACAGCCATTTTTATCTGTTACTGTTACAGTATATTGACCAATGGGAAGATTATTTACTGAAGAAGTTGACGAGCCCTTTGACCAAAGGTACGTATACGGGGCCGTGCCTCCAGTGAGGACTACTGTTGCTCCACCATTGCTACCACCAAAACAACTTACATTATTACGAGCGCTAAAACTTATGGTTGCACCTGTATCTTCAAGTATTGTAGATGCTTTGGAAGTACAACCATTTGAATCCGTTACAGTAACTGTATATATTCCTGATCCAAGATCCGTAAATGTACTGTTAGTACCTCCGCCCGGGTTCCAAAGATACGTAAATGGTGGTGTACCTCCTTTAACAGTTGCAATAGCTTTTCCATTCGTACTATCACAACTTGCTACCGAGTCTTTTGCTATTACAGTTGGCGATGCAGTTACCTTAATTATACAAGATTGTTTAATTACGCATCCATCGGTATCAGTTACAGACAATACATAACTACCTGCAGCTAATCCGGTAGCATTAGCTGTTGTTCCACCCGCAGGTGTCCACGAATAAGTATATGGCCCGGTACCAGTAACCGTGGCTGAAGCGGTTCCATTTTTCACACTGCAGCCCGTTGGAGTTGTCACAATGGTTATAGTTGGAGCAGGTAATATGCTAACTGTAACTTTGCCTGTATCACTGCATCCTTTAGTTGTTCCAATTACGGTAAACGTTGTTCCGCTTGAAACAGTCGCAGTTACACTACTACAGCTGGAACAATTAAGAACACCGGCTGGGGACCAGGTATAAGAATTTGCACCCGATACTGACAGCGGCACTCCTGTACCTGAGCATACGGGGGAAGAAGGACCTGTCAGTGTTATGGTAGGTGTTGTATTAACCGATACAACAACAATAAGGCTATCATTACATGAGCCATTTGTTCCTTCAACAGTATATGTAGTTGTGGCAGATGGGTTAGCATTTACTGTTGCGCCAGTAGTGGCACTTATTCCTGTCGAAGGTTTCCAGGTATAGCTTGATCCTCCGCTTACACTAAGTGATATTCCGTTTCCACCCGAACAAATTGTTGGAGATGGGCTATTAATTGAAATAAAATGTGGAGAGATTGTAACTGTATCAATATAAATTATTGAACAACTGGCCGAAATTGATACAGTATATGTACCGGCACAAAGATTAACAGCTGTAGCAGTAGTTTGTCCATTACTCCACGCATAAGTAAGGCCTGTTGTGTCGGTTAGGCCACATGCTTTAAGGGTTACTTTAGCTGAACCATTACACCCACATATAGCCGGGGTTACAACTCTAGTACCTGTAATAGAAGATGAGATGGTAAATGCAGACACAAAGCCTGTTCCGCAAGCATATAATGTTTGTTCATTAGGGCCTAACACAACATCGTACACAGTACCTGCTAAAGGAATAGTATCAGTAGGCTTTAAAGAAGATGAATATATGTTTACAGCAGATTTATTTCCGAGGTAAACATTATCACATATGTCCGCATCAAGCCCTCCCCATGAAAAAGAAGTACTTGAAACACTTATTGAATTTGCAATTACACCTGTATTTTTATTTACCTGTTCCAGTGTACTTCCATCGCACATATATAGCCAGTTTGGGCTTACTGCCATACCATTCATTCCATTTGTAGTTCCCACCCCTGATCCCACATAATTTACACTGGCAAGTTCTACAAATTTATACCCGTCAGGCTTAACATACGCAGTAGGGGTAAGTGACGGCAATGGCATTTTTAAAACAACATTGTTAAAACTTGCTGTATCAACAACGGCAGATTTAGCAGTAGCCATATAACAGTTTGTTCCTAAAGGATCAATAGCTGTAAATACCATACTATGACCTGGCGCGGCTGCACCCAAAACGTTAACAACATTTAAAGTGGTCATATTTGTATCTAATGTGCATGCCTGATAATCTGAATTAGTTCCCCCTGCCCCAATTACTATTTCATGGTTACATGGGTCATACTCTGCCCTCCACATTTCATTCATATTAGTATCACCCGGAAAAGTTGCTTTAAGCACTCCAAGTGTATTCACTTTTAATACTTTGGCGCCATTTTTATCTGCACCTTCAATAATATAGCTTGTACCATTAGTCTTATCAACTGCAAAGTCGCCGTAAATAACACCATCAATTGAGGACGCATTAAAAGTCCATTGTTTTTTACCTGCACTATTAATCTTAACCAGTTGAAAAGGATTGTATCCCCCATATACATATACGTTACCATTGTTATCATAATCAAGATCATATGCATCATCATAAGCTCCTGAAAAAATCGGGTTTGTTGTCCATGGGTCAATAATAACAGTAGCATTTCTATCATAGTCAGGATCTATTTTGAACGATTCCTCATTGCCATTCAGAATGTATGATGATTTTACATTTCCCCCGCCACTATAATAACTAATTGGTACATGGTCAGTAAATTGTCCAATGGCCGTACTCACTAAAATATTTCCTGCAGCATCTATATGGGTATTTTCTGCATTATTGTACTTTAGCTTTACTGTAGAAATATCCGCGCCAGGGTGCAGAATCAACGAATACTTTATACCTTCCTTACCTGTTGGGAACGTATATTCAACATCTATACCCGGATATAAGTTTTTATAGATTATTTTTTTAAAAACTGAGGCTTTAACTATATCGTTTTTACCATTGGGGTAAGAATAGTAGTAGGTCTGCTCTTGCTGCCCTTCCAGCTTAATATCTGAATTTGCATTATCCCAGGCAAGGGAAGTATATTCTGCAACATATTTCCTTTCTGTTTTTGAGGTACCCTTATTCGGTTTAACGTATTTATAAATAACCCCTTTTGAAGTAAAATATGCTTTTGCATTACCTAAAGAAGCTTCATATAGTACTATATCCTTACTATTTACTTCTTTATCGAATTGACCTTTATTCTCAACAAAAACTGCATTATCAATGGCATTAATCTGCCATTTTAACTTATGAGTTTTAACCTGACGATTTGATTTATAAGGGTTACTGATTTGCCCGAAAGCATTTCTTATTGAAATTAAGTTCAGTGCAAAAACAAATAGTAACAAGAAATATTTAAATGAATATTTTTTATGCATTTACAATTATTTAATAGAAAGTAGCAAAGCCAGTCTTATGCTAGTTAGGCATATGCCTAATTACCATTGGGGTACTGACACAAAGATACTAATAAAAAAAAGATACTTTGCCCATATTTGCAAGAGAAATAAACATAGTACTGCTAATAACCCGTAATGAGAAACCCAATTGACCAATTACTTTATGGGTTTTTATGTCCGTGATTATGACGAGATTTAAATATAAGAGTACATACTATTAGTTTATTTGTCCACCATATCTCACCATTCAATTTTTCAAATTAAACCACTAATTCAACACGCCTGACGGATATTCAAACAACAACTCTCTTGTTAAACTAAACTTGCCCATTTCATTTCCAAATTCATGCGTCTTAAAACTCCGCAGAAATCGTCCGTATTCTTTCCTGTTCTTTTTCTATTCTCCAGGTTGCTATTTGCAGCTAATACAAGTGAAGGGGGCCGATTATTTAAGGCAAATTGCGCTGTTTGTCATAGTATAGGATCAAATAAAGTAATTGGCCCCGGGCTTGAGGGAATTTCAGAAAGAGCCCCTATACCTTACCAAGTCTGGCTAAATAAATGGATAAAAAACAATGTTGCGCTTCGCGAAAGTGGAGATGCTTACGCCAATCAAATATTTACTGACTATAAAGGCTACTTAATGCCAGTATTTGAAGGAAGCCTCACTGATCAACAGATACAGGATATAATTGCATTTCTTACTATTCCGAAACCAGATACAATAGCAAGAAGTGAAAACCTTTTAGATGGAAAAGATGCAGACAAAAGAGAAAATACTACCATCAATTATTTGGTTTATTTTCTTCTGTTAGGGATACTTTTAATTATAACTATTACACTGCACAATATTCGTATAACACTACAAGCTATAGCAAATACAAAAAAAGGTATAACAGGTTTACCTGCCGGAAATAGTATTCAGCATAAAGCAATAGCCTGGTTACGTAATAATAAATTAAAACTTGCTGTCCTTTTTATTTTCTGCCTTATATTATTATCCGGAAACGCCTGGAGCTATATGTGGAATATCCATGTTACACCCGGTTATCATCCTTCACAACCCATAAATTTTATTCACAAAGTTCATGCAGAGGACAACCAGATTCCTTGTTTATATTGCCACTCTGGTGCAGAGAAGGGAAAAGTAGCCGGAATTCCTACTTTAAATGTTTGCATGAATTGCCATAAAGGTATTCAGGGCTCTACTTCTGAATACAGAAAGGAAATTGCAAAAATATATTATGCCGTTGGCTGGGATACCATAAAGGGAAATTATATAAATGCTCAACATCCCATTCATTGGAATAGAGTGCACTCACTTCCTGATTTTGCTTATTTTAATCATGCTCAGCATGTGGTAGTTGGCAAAATTACATGTCAGAAATGCCATGGCAACTGTTCTTCATTTACAACCAATCATCAAGCTGAGCAATTAACGATGGGATGGTGTATAGATTGTCACCGTAAAGCTTTAGTTCAAATGAGTGATAATGGATATTATAAAAAGCTCCATTTAGCAATACTTAAAAGTTTCGGCTCAGATACAAAGGTTACTGAGGCTGATATGGGAGGCCTTGAATGTGGAAAATGTCATTATTAGTGAGCCTTTCCAGTTCTTTCTCATCCTCCAAAAGAACAATATATACATTACATAATGAGGTTGCTTTTATCGATATTTTCTTCCGTTTTAGCGAAAAAGCAAAAACTCATTCCTAACCGGAAGTAATTTTCAATTTGGTTAATTAAAGAAGATATAGTTATATAAAGATTTACATCCGGAAACTATGATGTGGATTGTCAGGCTTGCTTTACGCAGGCCATATACAATTGCTGTACTGGCCTTACTTATTCTAATCATGGGAATCCTTTCAATTCGTTCCATGTTTGTAGATATTTTTCCTGTTATTGATATTCCGGTGGTAGTGGTAGTTTGGAGTTATCCAGGCCTCTCTGCCGATGACATTGAAAAAAGAATAGTTTTCCTTGATGAACGGGCTATATCTACCACTGTTAACGGCATTTCAAAAATAGAATCATCGTCAATTCCGGGTATAGGTTTACTTAAAGTCTATTTTGAACCCGGTGCAGATATAGGCGCCGCTATTGCGCAAATGACGGCTGTTTCCAGTACTGCCCTGCACTCTATGCCACCAGGTATGACCCCACCTGTAATACTGCAGTATAATGCAACAAATCTTCCGGTTTCCCAGCTCACATTAAGCAGTAAAACCCTTTCTGAAGAAAAAATTTTCGACTATGGGCTCAACTTTATCAGATTAAGGCTCTTCACTATTCCTGGGCTCTCCACGCCTGCCCCGTTTGGGGGAAAGAACAGGCAGATCATGATCGATATAGATCCCGCAGCTCTTGCTGCAAAAGGGCTTTCGCCGAATGATGTACTTAATGCAATTCAAACATCTAACCTGATCATACCGGCCGGAACGGCACGTATGGGGCAAACGGAATTCAATATTGAATTAAACTCGAGCCCTGATAGCGTGGCATTATTTAACCAGATACCTATTAGAGTTGTCAACGGTCAACCTGTTCTGCTGGGTGATGTAGCGAAAGCGGAGGATAGTTATGCAGAGCAAACTAATATAGTACGTGTGAACAGAAACAGAGCTGCTTACCTGACTATTTTAAAAAAAGCAAATTCTTCAACACTGGTGGTAGTAGATGCAGCAAAAAAAATGCTGCCAGTAATTAAACAGACGGCTCCGGAAGGGTTAGATTTAAAAATAGATTTTGACCAATCGGTTTTTGTCCGTGACTCGATAAAGAATGTTTTAAAGGAAGCAATAATTGCATCGATATTAGTATCGCTTATGATATTGATTTTTTTAGGGAGCTGGCGTAGTGTCATAATTGTTTGCACTTCCATTCCTCTTTCTATTCTTGTTTCCATTATTTGCACAAATTTATATGGCGGCACCCTAAATATTATGACATTGGGAGGGTTATCACTTGCTATTGGTATGTTAGTAGATGATGCCACAGTAGAGATAGAAAACATACACCGAAATAGGGCGATGAACAAACCCATTACGGTTGCCATTCTCGATGGAGCAAGCCAGGTTGCCACACCGGCTATAGTAGCCACACTTGCGATATGTATTGTTTTCTTCCCTGTTGTATTATTAAAAGGGCCCGCCAAATTCTTATTCACTCCCTTGGCATTATCGGTAGTGGTTGCCATGATGGCATCCTATCTCCTTTCGCGTACCCTTGTTCCCACACTTGCCCGTATGTTATTGGAAAATGAACCCCCTGAAGGAAGTACACCTATTAAAGGGAAAAGCTCTTTTTCAAAAAGGATTGCCAAATTCAATACTTGGAGGAACAAGCATTTTGAAAGGCTGCAGAAGAGCTATGAAAAATTACTTGATGTGCTTTTAGTATATACAAAAACAACAATAGTACTTATTGCGATAATCTTCCTGGTTTCTTTAATATTAATTGCATTTGTAGGAACTGATTTTTTTCCCGCCACGGATTCAGGAATGATGAAGATCCATTTCCGTGCTCCTACCGGCACGCGTATAGAAGTAACGGAACAACTGGTAGATTCGGCCGAAGCAAGAATTCAGAAAATAATTCCGCCCGATGAACTGGAAACTATTGATGATAATATAGGTATTCCTGTTTCTTATAACCTGGCTTTTGTTAATACCGATAACACTTGTGGAATGGATGCAGAAATTACTATTTCACTTAAAAAGGGGCATAAGCCCACTTTAGGATATGTACAAAAAATAAGAAAGGACTTGCAGGATAATTTTCCCGGCTGCCAGGCCTATTTCCAATCCGCTGATATTGTTAATCAGGTTCTCAACTTTGGGTTATCTGCGCCTGTAGACGTTAAAATTGAATTTCCCGATTACTATACATCCTATACATATGCAAAAAAATTGCGCGATGAAATGAAGTTAATTCCTGGATTGGAGGATGTGGTTATTAAACAGATAATAAATTATCCTGCCTTTAAAATAAATATCGACAGAGTAAGAACTGCTGAAGTAGGCCTTACAGAAAAAGACGTTGTAAACGACATGCTTATTTCCTTATCCTCCAGTAGTACCGTGGCACCATCATTTTTTATTGACCCTTCAAATGGTGTCAATTACCCAGTAGCAGTGCAAACCAATTATCAAAAAATAAATTCACTTGAAGATCTTATGAACACACCTATCACAGTTAGTTCACCACCATTTGTCAATACTATTAAGCCACTGCCAACAGACTTACCAATGGCTCAATCGCAAACGTTGAAAAACCTGGCACAGGCTAAACCAATAAGCCAGTTTAATTTATTTACACATTATACTGTTCAACGTGTAATGAATGTTGACGCAAATGTAGAAGGCCGTGACCTGGGCTCGGTATCGAATGCAATAGAAAAAGATATTAAGTCATTAGGGAAACTACCCAAAGGCATGAAAATTGATTTGCAGGGCCAAAGCGAAATTATGCATTCATCTTTTAATACTTTAGGGCTTGGTTTAATATTGGCTATTGCACTTGTATACTTGTTAATGGTCATTTTATTTCAGTCATGGATTGATCCCTTTATTATCATGCTTGCACTTCCCGGTGCTTTTATGGGCATATTATGGATGCTTGTTATTACTGGCACAACAATTAATGTAGAGTCGTTAATGGGCTCTATTGTAGCCATCGGAATAGCGGTTTCCAATTCAATACTATTGGTAAGTTTTGCCAATGATGTGCGGGTAGAAAAAAATACAGACTCCAGTAAAGCCGCACTCGAAGCAGGAAAAACACGGTTACGCCCGGTATTGATGACAGCGCTCGCTATGGTATTAGGTATGCTGCCTATGGCAATAGGGGCCAGTGAAGGAGGAGAACAAAATGCACCCCTTGGCCGTGCTATTATTGGCGGTCTGTTAGTAGCAACACTCTTTACCCTATTTGTAGTGCCTGTTTTTTATTCTATACTCCGTAAAGACATGCCAGAGTATCATAATATGGATGTACAGTTTGAGAAAGAAGCTAAAGGCCATATAGAAAATTGATTTATATGTTATATGTATGAAGGATAAACCTACACATAGTAATACACACCAGCGTCGGCAATCGGGTTCTCATGAAAATAAAAATGCTCGTTCTTCGCATCATTTATACACCAATAATTCTCACGCTCATTTAACGCATAATCAATTAAGCAGCAGAAAAAAAGGCTCGCATTTAAAAGAAAGCATACAAAAATTCATAGGAACAAAGGAGGTGGCAAATTACTCTTTACAGGTGTGATTGTTTAGTATTAATAATTTTAATTCTTATTTCTATACACATTATTAAAACACAGAAACTGAAAAAAGAAAGTGCTGCAAGGGCTAAGGAACTTAAGAAGGGATTAGTTGTTAAAACAAGCATAGCTCTTCCCAGCTCTCCTGTAAAAGAATTAATATTAATTGGCGAAGCAAGGCCTTACCAATCTACCACTTTGTATGCAAAAATAAGTGGATATCTTGAAAAAATATATGTAGACAAAGGAGATACAGTAACTGAGGGTGAAGTGCTTGCATATGTTGATAATCCGGAAATAGATCAGCAATATAAATCAGCTGTTGCAGATTACGATAACAAGAAAAAAATAGCAGAGCGGGATCAGCTTTTATTGCAGAAAAAATTTCTCGCTCAGGAAGAAGCAGATATTTCACAAACGAATGCTGACATGGCTGAAGCTAATGTAAAATCGCTTGAACAACAACAACAATATAAATATCTAAAAGCACCTTTCAGTGGCATAATCATTGCCCGTTATGTTGACCCCGGTGCGCTCATACAAAATGCTGACAATTCTCAAACCAGCGCTCAACCTGTTGTATCAATGTCAGACTTAAAAAAATTAAGAATCTATGCATATATAGAACAGAGCGATGCCGCCTTTTTAAAAACGGGTGACAGCGTAGAAATTACTTTACCCGAAAAGCCCAATATACATTTGAAAGCAACCATTTCGCGTTTGGCAGATGAATTAGATACACATACCCGTATGATGTTGGGTGAAGTGGATATTGATAATAAAAACAATATCGTGGTTCCCGGAAGTTACGTACAAATGCACATAAAATATTCTATAAATCTTAATGGCAGAGAGGTGTTGATTCCATCAGTAGCGCTTATTATACATAACGATTCAAATATGGTTGCTATTATAGATAAGGATAGCACTCTTCACTTCAGAAAAGTAAAAGTGGGTGTAAATACCGGAGAAAAAGTAAGCATACTCGATGGTGTTAATATAGGAGACCACGTGGCCTTATCGGTTGGTGAAAGCTTTAAAGAAGGGCAAAAGGTGAGAGAGACAGCAGGGCAGCAGGTTAGCCTGAAAAACGCTTATGATAATGAAGACACTAAAAAGAAAGAAGACAAGAAATGAAAACGGGTTTAACATATTTATTGTTAGCAGGTTTACTGCTAATCTCCGGCATAAACAAACTAATCGCCCAAGACTCAGTCGTAGTATTGTCAATGAATGATTGCATCCGCATGGGGCTTAATCAATCAGCAAAGGTTTTATTAACAGAAGACTCGTTGCAAATGACCGGCGCTGCATTATTAGGTGCCTATGGGCAGTTTTTACCTGACCTCAATTTAACAGGTACCTGTGACTACCTTAGCGGAAGCAATCTTCTTACCATGGAAGAACCAACATTAGTGTACGCGAAAGAAACTCAATTAAATTATCAGTTAACAAGCACACTGAACATCTTCAACGGCTTCTCAGATTACTCAGCCCTTAAAGTTGCTTTGCTTGCTAAAACAGCTGAAGAGTATACATTAGACAGAGCTAAACAATTTATAATATTTGATGTAACACAATCCTATTTACAGGTAATACTGGATAGGCGGGAATATGATTATGCAAAAAGAAACCTGCATGCATCTGAAACACGTGAGGCACAATTAAAAGAACTTACAACTGTGGGGCGTAAAGCCATAGGAGATCTGTATCAGCAACAAGCACTAACAAGCAATGATAAGTTATACATGCTCCAAACTGAAGTAAAAACGAAAAATGACCTGCTACTTCTGCTAAGGAAAATCCGAATTGGTCAGACTGATAAATACAATATATATGACATAACGGTAGATACGGTTCCTTTAGGTCCGGAATATGATAATGTGCAAAATCTTGTGGATGAAGCAAATCAACAAAGGCCTGATCTAAAAACTTCTGCATTGAATATTCAAATTGCAGGATGGAGAGTAAAGGAGCTTGAAAGCGGATACCTGCCTAAACTACATCTTGGAGGAGCCTTGGTTTCAAATGGTGGTTATGTTTATGAATTATATGTTGACCATAAGGATGACCTGGGGCCACAGGAGCCTGTTGATCAGGCTTTATTCGGGCAGCTTTACGGAGAGATATCACTTAACCTTTCCTGGCATCTGTTTGATAGATTTTACAATAAAACCAATGTTGATATTGCTAAAATATATCAGAGAAACCAGGAAATATTATATGATGATTTAACAGTTCAGATATCGTCAGATGTAAAGCAAGCATATAACAACTACGTAACAGCTTTACAACAAATTGAAACTGCAAACCATGGTTTACTTGCATCTTCCCAGGCCTATGATGTTGTACAGGGCGAATATAATTTGGGAAGAACTGATTTCGTTTCGCTTTCGAATGCGCAAGCAGTATTATTACAAGCGGAAGTAACCAGGGCCCAGGCGGGAATAAACCTGGCATTACAAAAGAAGATTATTGATTACTATATAGGAAAATAAAGAGTGCTATGTTCTATAATAGTAAGAAATAATCTTCACTAAAACTTTAATCTCAGAAGTTAAAACGGCTTTTATGGTTACTGCCTACCCGAATCGCTTAAGTTGGGATGTGAGCTTGCAGGAGTATCAATATGCCTTGAATTACTCGGAATATTCGGAACTGTGTCCTTATCAGTTTTAACTGTATTACCCGTAGAAGCATTACTATGACAAGCTACAATGCTTATACTTAATACTGTAACTATTCCAATAACTGTTTTTTTCATGTTTTAATTAGTATTGATTAAAGTGCGAATCTATATGACCAAAGATGGCTTTTTTAAGAATTATCGATTGAATTATAAATTAAACTGGCTAATTAGAAAAGGTAACAGACAAACTTAAAGTGATATTGTTTCCAGAAATAAATGTAGCATCCCGGTTCTAATTTGCAATAATCACAAAAACAAAAGACTTTACATTGCTTCATCAGAGGTGCTTGCGTCCATTTTATCCAAGTATTCTCCCTATTCGGTTGTTTAATATTTATGTTTAACGAATATCAAAATTGTCCCGAGTCTGCGAAGATAGATTTGCACCACAGATAGAAAAATAATTATTAACAAATTTAAAAAAACAAAAAAATGGAAACTGTAATCGAAAAACCAAGCAAACAACTAAAAGAGCTTATTATTATTAATAACGATCGTTATGAAGGCTACAAAACAGCTGGAGAAGAAACAAAAGACTCAGATCTGAAAACCTTATTTGACGCCTACAGTAATCAAAGCAAAAAATTCAGTGATGAACTTCAGCATATGCTTCCCGATAATAACTTTGCTCCCAACCCGAATGAAACCAGAGCTACCGGAAAGCTTTACCGCACTTTTATGGATATTAAGGCTGCATTGGCTGGAAAAAACCGTAAAGCAATTTTATCATCCTGCGAATATGGAGAAGATACAATAAAAAAGACTTACGACGATGTTCTTGAAAATATAGGCGAAATAAGTAAAGAAACAACTGAAGTGATCAGAAAACAAAGAGCAGAGTTACAAAAAAGTCATGATAAAATTAAGGCTATGCGCGATAGTGCGTAATCTTCTTACGTAAATAGAAGTTTGATGATCTCAAAACAATAAGTCAAACATGGAAGAGATAATATCCAGAAGAAAAATGTTGGCCTCTCTTGGAGCAATTATGGCTTCTACAGTACTTGCCGGTAAAGGCATTCCAGGAATCCTGGAGGCCCGTCCCGAAAATTCACCTAAAACTAATTTCAGCCTTGCAGGTAAATCTGCAATAGTTACTGGCGCTGCAAGGGGTATTGGACGTGCTATAGCTGTCGCCCTGGCAAGTGAAGGGGCAGATATAATGGCAATTGATATCGCCGGAATCGTGAGTTCTGAGATAATATACCCTCCGGCTACAAAAGAAGATCTTGAGGAAACCGGTCACCTGGTAGAAGCACAAAATCGCCGTTTTATTGGAATAAAGGCAGACACCCGCGATTTCTCTGCGCTAAAATCAGCGGCAGAACATGCAAATAAAGAATTCGGAAAAATAGACATTCTGGTTGCAGATGCGGGTATTCAGGTATATGCTTCTGTAGCTGAGATGACCGATAAACAATGGAAAGATGTAATAGATGTCAATCTTACAGGAACAGTTAATACGGTGCGTGCGGTAGTCAATTACATGATTCCTAAAAATTACGGGCGAATTATTCTAATTGCTTCAGGACAAGGGAGACATGGTTTTGCAGACGGCTCAGCTTACTCTGCCTCGAAATGGGGAGTAATAGGATTTATGAAATCTGCCGCACTCGAGTTGGGGCAATACCAGATAACAGTCAATACCGTGGAGCCCGGTCTAGTAGATACTAATATGACCCGTAATCCAGGACGCTGGAAAGAAGCTCTCAAGGCAGCAGGAAAACCTGCAAGTAATAACCCGACAGAGCAGGAAGTTATTGATGCAATAGTACCTACATCTGTAATGAAAATTCCTTGGCTACAACCGGAGGATATAGCTCCTCCGGTTATTTTCTTAGCATCTGACGCTGCTAAAAGAGTAAGTGGTGCAACATACGATGTAACAGGTGGTGAAAGTGCAAAATACACAGCCTAATAATTTAATAGATTCAGTAAAATAAACTCATTAAAAAATAAACTATGAAAACAAAATCAAATAACAGAGAACATACACGTAACAGTATTTCAGAACCTGCTTCAAACATGCAATCATCTCAATTAATAGAATTATTTCAAGAAGAGCTGCAAGACATATATTGGGCTGAAAAAGCATTAACAACTGCCATCCCTGTAATGATAAAAAACGCAACATCTTCTGAATTGGCTAGCGCATTGGAAAATCACCTGAACGAAACGAAGGAACAGGTTAAACGTTTGGAACAAGTATTTGCAATGCTCGATAAGAAAGCCACAGCAAAAAAATGTGAAGCCATGGCAGGGCTTATTAAAGAGTCAAAAGAAATAATGAAGGATTGCGAAAAGGGTATTATGCGTGATGCAGGGGTTATTACAGCAGGCCAAAAAATCGAACATTATGAAATAGCCTCCTATGGAACGCTTTGTCAGTTTGCTCATACCCTTGAAATGGAGGATGCGGCACAACTACTGGAGGAAACTCTTATGGAAGAAAAGGCTGCTGATCAGAAACTATCTGATATTTCACACCAGGTTGTACACATTGAAACCGCCTCTCATTCAAGAGGGCTCTAACAGTCAATTAAAGAATATAATATTCCTCGGATGTAAGGTTGTTGGTTATTTACCAACAACCAGCTTCCAGGTTCAAAATCAAAAGTTCCATCTAATGGGACTTTTTTTATAAATAGGATATTTCTTTGGTTCTCCTGATTGTACTAGTCTGACTGAATCTAGACATTAGTAGTGTAATCAGCTTGTTTAGGAATCTTAATCCGCATTATTGAAATTAATTATTTCAAGCCATCACTCACAATCAAGTAGTGTGGTATAAAAATGAAAGAGCCCTCTCTTATGGGGGAGAGGGCCTTCACGAAAATAGAACCATCATATTAGGATGATTATTTTCAGTACTGCTTAATTAAGCCGGGCCATTGCCTCTTATTAAGTTTAGTAATATTGCTATAACCGCAATTACCAAAAGAATATGTATTAAATAGCCCGCACTATATGCAAAAAAACCCACAGCCCAACATATCACTAATATAACTGCAATAATATAAAGTAAGCTTCTCATTTTTGTTATTTTATAATACTAGTTCATAACCTCGCCGGCGCCATCTCCTTTACATACAGGGCATTTTACACGTCCTGTTCCACTGCAAATATTGCATGTTTGCCCGCTTTCATTTCTTCCAGAACCTTTGCACATATCGCAAGTAACGTTGCCGGTGCCATAGCATGTTGTACAAACACTTTTACTTTCCACATTTTTGTTTCTTGAAGTTTCCATTATTTCTGATTTATTTTCTTCTGTTTTCATATTCAGGAACCTATATCAGGTTATTTTTTTTCTTCTTTCATAACATCGCCATTTGCATCAGCGCATTGGCCTTCCTTTATCATGGTTTTTGTTCCATCTTTTTTAACAATAGTACCATCAGTCATTATCTGTACTCCATTGGTTAATGTTACAGTAGATGTAACAGTTTTTCCTTCATGCATCACTATCACTTTTCCGTCTTTGGTTTTAGCGCAGTACTTGTCTGGGTTAAGGCCACCTGTCATTACATTTAAAGAGAAAAGAGAGGCCACAATTAAAATTAAACTTTTCATGTTTTTTGTTTTATTAAATTATTACTAGGATAATTAAATCGTTGTCAAAACTATTTTATCATGTTTGGTTCTTTGTAAATATTAGTTGAATAAGGATAAAAACCGGATGTATAAAATATTTATGAGGTTGAATTCTTTTACACAAAATTCACCAAAGAATTGAGAATTCTTGAAATTATCCTTTTAATTTTTGAAAAAGGGCTTGCTATTAAACCGCTGTTTTATGGGGGTACGGCATAAGAAATAGCCGATTCGTATAATTTCAGAAAAACACAGCAGCAGTATTAATAATTTTGAATCTAATCAAAATATAATCTCTTATGGCTAAGTACTCGAAAAAATCACAAAAAAAAGTAAAAAAAGTGATGGAAGAATTTAAAGAAGGAAAATTGAAGTCAGGGAAAGATGGCAAGGGTGGTAAGGTAAAAAGTCGTAAGCAAGCTATTGCAATTGGTTTGAGCGAAGCTCGTAAAGCAGGAGCCAAGGTTCCTGAAAAAACTACATCCAAGTAGACAGGAGAAAGTTGAATAGAAATTATAAACGCTTTAATATCTTAGTAATGAAAACAAACATGCCGGAAACAAAGCAACATAACCCCCACAATTTACTCAGAATATTATTCAGCATGGTACGTGAAATGTGGACAAGCGACTTCTATACATTGGGAGATTTTATACTTCTGTACCTATTTATTTTTGCGGTGTTATTTATATTTACAATAACAATTGCCGGTACATTCATGGGCTTTTAAAAATAGCCTCTAAATCTGTTTTTCAGTTATTCCTGCTAAAGGAAATAATAACCGTATAGGCAAAAGAAAACTACAGAGAATACAGTTTGCTATTTATTTAAAAGGGCCATGTGCACCATGGTCGCCTGGTAAGGGCTTGTACAAATTATCTTTTTTATCAGGAGGCTCAGGCTCATTTGTTTGTTGTCCTTTATAACCAATTCTCGCCAAGTATCTATCAAGCCAGCTGGGAATTATTTTATTTCCAATAATAGCCTGATAAGTAGAGAACCCGATATACTTCTCTCGCTTAGGGTGCAGTGCTAATCTTACAATAGCTTGTGCCACTACTTCGGGCTGATATATGTGTCCCATAGGCATTGGCTTATTAGGCAAATAGGTTTTTACAAATTCAAATTGAGTTGTATTCATTGCCGGCAATTGTATCATGCATAGCTTAACATGACTTTTATCATGTATCAACTCAGCACGCAATGATTCAAAAAAACCATGAATGGCATGTTTTGCTCCACAGTAAGCCGATTGTAAAGGTATTCCACGGTAAGCAAGAGCCGAGCCTACCAATATAATAACCCCTTCATTTCTTCCACTCATCCTTTTTAAAGCTGATCGCGTACCATGAACTTGTCCAAGATAAGTTACCTCAGTTACCCTTTTAAAGTCTACCAGTTCCATTTTCTGAAAAGGTCCAAATACACTTACCATTGCATTATTTATCCAGATGTCAATAGGCCCTAATTCCAATTCAATTGCCCATGCAGCATCTTCAACTTGTTTAGGATCGCTTACATCAACACAATATGCTTTTGCTTTTGCACCCAATTGCTTAGCTTCCTTTACACCCGCATTCAAACCATCCCATCCCCTGGCAAGTAAAGCAATAGTTGAGCCATGTTTTGCAAATTCTCTTACCACACATCTTCCCAGGCCGGCAGATGCGCCTGTAATTACTACCACTTTATTTTTTAATGCTTCGTACTTCATATTATTCATAGTACGCTATAGTAGACAGTAGAGCATTTTCAGCCTGGCGTGAATCTAACCTTGTATGCTGTACAACAACCGGTACATCTGAAATAAATATACTGGAATAAGGAATACCCAATGGTATTCTGATGGGGTCCTCCAGGTTATTGAATCGTAGGTGCAGGGTTCGTTTTGCCTTTACAATAAATTTATGAGGGCCCAGAGGTTCTTTATCTTCAAAATATATTGTTAATTGTATATGGGCATCTTTCTCGGTAGCATTTAATATACATGCTGCCTCATGGCTCAACATTTCAGGAGCAGGTCCATGGCTCCAGGAAGGGATATACCCTTCTGCAATAGCCCATACTTTTTTGCCTATTTCCATGGTATCATTTTTTTAATTTCATTTCGTCAATGTATTTTTTTTCAGGATAATCGAGTTCAGAATTTTCTTTACGTATAGCCATTTGTAATACCTGAGCAAGGTGAAGAGCCTTTCGTTCAGTATGCTGATTTATTTGTTCGCGGCAACTGAAACCGTCTGCTATTACAACTGTTTTTGTATCAGCCTTTCTTACGGTCGGTAATAAAACCCTTTCTCCCGCAGCTAATCCTACTTCGTGATGCCTGCCAGCCTCATACCCAAAGTACCCTGCCATACCACAACATCCTGAATCAAGTAGAATATAGTTCAATCCCATTTTTTTAAAAAGATCTTCATCAGCATTCATATTCATAATAGCCTTGTGATGGCAATGTCCATGTACTATGGCGTTTGATTCAAGTGCAGGCGGTTTAAAGCCAGGGGCCTTTTTCTGCAAAAATTCCGCAAGGGTGAAAACCTGACCGTGTAATCGTTTTGCATCTTCATCATGGGGAAATAAATTCAACAATTCATCCCGAAATACTGCTACACAACTTGGTTCAAGTCCTATAATTGGGGTTTCATTTTTTATATCTTCTTTAAGGCTCGCAAGAATATCAATAAGCATTTTTTTTGCGTCGTTCAGCATGCCAAAATCATAAAGAGGCCTTCCGCAGCACAGTATTTTTTGGGGAATTGCAACATTGAAACCGGCTTCTTCCAATACTTCAGTTGCTGCAACCAATGTTTCAGGTAAAAAGAAATTATTAAATGTATCAGGCCAGAGGATTACAGTAGGCTTACTTTTATTAGTGATTTTCCTCTTATCGAACCAATTTCGGAAAGTTTGAGACGCAAACCGAGGAATACTACTTTTTTGTGACACTCCTGCCGCAAGTTTAGAAATTGGGGCTGTAACTGTGTTATGAGTGAAAAAATTAGCGAGGCTAGGAAAATGAGACGCTAACCGTGCCCATTTAAATATCCAACCAAAAGCATAAGCGCTTCGCGGCCTCATTTTTTTCTTATAATAATGAGACAGGAATTCAGATTTATAAGTAGCCATATCTACATTAACAGGGCAATCTCCCTTGCAGCCTTTACATGCAAAACATAAATCAAGCGCTTTCTTAACTTCTTCGCTTTGCCAGCCATCCTTTATAACTTCACCCTGCATCATCTCGAAAAGCATTCGCGCCCTTCCCCGCGTTGAATCTTCTTCTTCGCGCGTAACCATATAACTGGGGCACATTGTACCATTTTCCTGTCTCCTGCAATTTCCAACGCCAACGCAACGTAGTGCAGCATGTGCAAAATTTCCTCCGTCTTCCGCATAATGGAAATGTGTTTTAACCTGCTTAGGGTTATAGTTTAAACCAAGCCTGAGATTTGTTGTTTGCCCATATGAATCTATTATTTTGCCAGGATTCATTTTCCAGTCGGGATCCCATATCTCTTTAAATTCATGAAAAGCTTTTATAAGTTCCGGGCCATACATCATCACCAGTAAGTCTCCACGCGATTGACCGTCTCCGTGTTCACCGGAAAGAGAACCGCCGTATTTTAATACCAGTTTCGCAGCTTCTTCTGTAAATTTTTTATAAGTATCGATGCCTTCTTTAGTAAGGAAATCAAAATTGATACGGCAATGGATACATCCTTGACCGAAATGTCCGTAAGTGGTACTTATATAATTGTATTTGGCAAAGAGTTGTTTAAGGTCTCTCAGGTATTCACCAACCTTATCCGGAGGTACTGCTGAATCTTCCCAACCCTCCCATGCATCTTTCATTCCGGGGACAAAAGCTGTAACACCCAAGCCTGATTCACGTATGCCCCATATTTTTTTTTGCTCCAACGGATCTTCGAATAATCTCATGTCTGGCGGTTCATTTGCTTTACCAAGATCTGCCATCAATCTCTTCGCTTTTTCAGTAGCTTCCTCTTTTGTTTTACCGCCAAACTCAACTATCAGCCATCCATTCCCTCTGGGCAACATTGGCAAATAGTCAATATGCATTCCTTTTCTTATCATAAACTGTATAAGCGTATCATCCATCCCTTCCAAGGCAATAGGTTTATGTTTCATAGACACCGGTGCATGATGACCAGCACTATATATATCAGGGTATCCCAATACCACCAGGCATTTACTATTTGCCATCGGCATAAGTTTAAGTGTCGCATCCAGTATTATCACGCACGTACTTTCTGTGCCAACCAACATCCGGGCAACGTTAAATTCATTATCAGGTAACATTTCGTCAAGGTTATAGCCCGAAACACGCCTTGGAATGTTGGGGTATTTTTCCGTAATAAGGTCCTTATATGTATCCCGTATTTTTTTGAGCTTTGCATATATTTCACTTTTTCTTCCACCCTCCTTTATATATCTTTCTAATTCTTCCTCTGTAGTGGAACCTACTTCAATTATAAACCCGTCATAGGTCAGAAGAGTTAAACTTTCTGTATTATCAGACATTCTGGCACCATATCCATATATCTCAGCCATAACAGAGTGAGCACCACATGAATTATTTCCCATCATTCCTCCAATAGTGCAATGCGAATGTGTTGCAGGGTCAGGGCCGAACGTTAGGCCACATTTGTTTTCAGTTTCCTGCTTCATAGTATCAAGTACAATGCCAGGTTCTACTTTAACCAGTTTTTTTTCCGCATCTATATATAATACTTTATTGTAGTATTTCGACATATCTATCATTACAGCTAGATTACACACCTGTCCTGCCAGGCTTGTTCCCCCACCACGCGATACAACAGGTGCCTTATATTTATAGCAGAGCGCCATAGTGTTGATGATATCTTCACGTGTTTTAGGTAGCACTACTCCTATCGGCACTTGTCTGTAATTTGAAGCATCAGTGGCATAGGCTGCTTTAGTTCCATTATCAAACCTTACTTCGCCGGTTACTTTCTTTTTCAATTCAGCCTCAAGACTTTTCAGGTCAATTTTATCTACTTCCGATTTTACTGTGTCTACATCCATCTATCAAATAATTTTATAAGGTTCCGCATCTTTATGTTTAAAATCAAATCCCATTCCTGGCCTCGTCATATCAGGCTTCATATAACCATCCTCTATTATTGCAGATGCATCTAATAACATATTTTCAATACGTGTATGATCGTAAAAATATTCGGCAATAAAAAAAGATACTGAAGCCATACTGGCATGCAGATGAATAGCAGATGCACAGTGAGATGAATATGGCACCTGATAAGAACAACACAATTTATCTACAGCAAGAAAAGTAGTTATACCCCCACATCGAGTTGCATCAGCCTGCAGTATATCAACCGAAGATGATGCAAGCATTTTTTGAAAATAGGCCATGTTATACCCATATTCC
>DATHNG010000138.1:0-61918 GCA_035486275.1 Bacteroidia bacterium | reverse complement strand
ATTTTGCATTCTGCCAGGCCCGCTGCACCCAACAAAAACCTCATTGTTGGAAATGAAAGTAAAGACGATGCTGCCGTGTATGATATTGGTGGAGGGAAAGGTCTGATAAGCACCACCGACTTTTTTATGCCAATTGTAGATGACGCCTTTAACTTTGGTAAAATAGCCTCGGCAAACGCAATTAGCGATGTATATGCTATGGGTGGTAATCCATTGATGGCCATTGCTATTTTGGGATGGCCCATAAATACAGTACCTATAGAAGCTGCCCACCAGGTTATGGAGGGCGCAAGGGCCATTTGTGCTGAAATAGGCATTCCACTGGCTGGCGGACATAGTATTGATTGCCCTGAGCCTGTTTTTGGATTGGCCGTTAGCGGAATGGTTGAGCTGCAATACCTTAAACGAAATGATACGGCTACCGAAGGCTGTTATTTGTATTTAACAAAACCAGTTGGGGTGGGTATATTAACTACTGCAGAAAAGAAAAAGATATTGAAGAAAGAACATGTTGGATTGGCTGCAAACAATATGATGAAGCTAAATACCATTGGTGCCCACTTATCTAAAATAAAGGGAGTTACCGCTATGACTGATGTAACGGGTTTCGGATTACTGGGCCACCTGAAAGAAATGTGTGAGGGTAGTAAGTTGAGTGCTGTTGTAAATTTCGACAAAGTGAAACTACTTGCCGATTTTGATGAATACATTGCACAAAATGCAATACCCGGTGGCACAAACAGAAATTGGGATAGCTACGGAAGCTTTATTGGTAAGCTAACTGACAAACAACGCGCCATACTTTGCGATCCGCAAACAAGTGGTGGATTGCTGATTGCAGTTACGCCCGATGCAAAAGAAGAAGTGGAAAACCTGTTAAAGAAAGAAGGACTTGCAATGCATACTGAACCTATTGGTATGTTGCACAACCAGAAATCCGGTGAACCGCTTATTACAATACAATAGAACGCAGATGACACAGATATATGTGATCACACAGATGAAATCCGTGAAAATCTGTTTAATCAGTGGTATCCGTGTTCCAATGTTTTAACAAAGAATAATTAATCCGCATGGAAAACGTAACCATAAGAATTGCAACAGAAAAAGACCTGGCAGGTATTCTGGAAATATACAACGATGCTATTGTAAATACTACTGCTATATATAATTACGATAAGTATACTGCTGCTGATATACAACAATGGTTTGCTGATAAAAAGAAAGCCAGTCAACCGGTATTTGTTGCTGATATTGATAACAGGGTTGCGGGTTTTGTGTCATATGGACCATTCAGGGTAAGACCTGCATACAAGTATTCTATTGAGCATTCGGTATATGTACACCCCGATTTCAGGAAAAGAGGATTGGCGAAAATATTGCTGAAGAAAATTATTGATGTGGCCCGCGAAAATAATTTCCATGCCATAGTTGCGGGGATTGATGCCGATAACAAGATCAGCATTGAGCTACATAAACAGTTTAATTTTGTAGAGGTAGGGCATATTAAACAGGTAGGCTATAAGTTTGGCCGCTGGCTCGATCTTACTTTTATGGAGCTTTTGTTAGATACTCCGCAGAAACCAACGGAGAACTAAACTACATCAACATAATTAAACTGTGCGCCCAGAATTTTTGAGTCGTCGGCTTTAAGCCAGCGATTGAGGACAGTAGCATATACTGAACGGAAATCTATCTGGTATTTCAGGTCACCTTCGTCAAGGTCAGCAAGATTTGCAGAATCGTTATAAATACCTTTTTTATTCAATGAGCCTCCGATCAGGAACATATTATTTGCTGTACCATGGTCGGTACCTGCACTGCCATTTTGTTTTACACGACGCCCAAATTCAGAGAAGGTCATCACCAACACATCTTTGAATTTATCATTCTGTTTCAGGTCTTTTACAAATGCACCCAGGCCATCAGATAATTCTTTCAACAATTTCTCTTGCCTGTTTTTTTGTCCCACATGCGTATCGAATGAACCGATAGACACATAATACACTCTTGTATCTAATCCAGATACTATTAACTCTGCAATATTCTTAAGGTTCTTGCCAAATTCTCCCTGCGGATAATCAGTAGTACTGTGGTAGCTATTGTACTTCTGGTAAATAAAATCAGCCGATGAAATTGTATCAGCCTGTGTTTTATACAAAAAGTCAAGTTCACTATTTCCATGTTGTGTAGCCATATAATCAGCAGACATATCTTTAAATATTTTGCGCTGTGTATCCTGGTAAAGCCTCTTTGGATCACTAATAGCCATGCCCTTTCTTTTTTCTCCCTTCATGGCAAAGCTCAGGGTATCATCGGCTTCAATAGCACTGTACCCGGCACAACCCGAGCATTCATTATCTAAATACCTGCCGAGCCAACCCGTTTGCAAATATTTATCTGCGTCGCTGGCGCTTTGCCATATATCCATTGAACGGAAGTGCGAACGATCAGGATTGGGGTAGCCCACATTATTTATGATAGCCATCGAGCCATCGTCGTACAGCCCCTTCATAGCGGTCATTACAGGGTTAAGGCCTAACTCTGAATTCAGGGTAAGTATCTTTGTATCGGGCACTGCGATAGTAGGGCGTAGTTTATAATAGTCGTCATTTTTAAATGGTACAACCGTGTTCAAACCATCATTACCACCTGACATTTGTATTACTACCAATGTTTTATTACCGGCAGGCACGGCAGGGTTGCCTTGAAAAGCTTTTAAAAACCTTGGCATAAGCAATGATGCCGAAGCTAAACCCGAATACTTTAAAAAATCTCTGCGGCTGTAGTCTGTCATAGTACTGGCTTTAACACATTTGATATTCAGGGACCGACATGAGTGTCGTGGTGAGCGATCTCACAAAAGTTTCGCGCGTATCTTTCACAATATATTTCGAAATAACATCCTGCTTAAATTCCGGCGAAGGAGTTTGAATGAGATACTCAGTAATGGCATTGTATAGTTTTGTATCATCCACATTAGCAAAAGCACCAATAAAACTCGCCCAATCCACTGAGGCTTCAAGTCTGCCCATCATTTTTTGCTGTCTCTCCTCCTGCATTTCTTCGTCTTGCATCATCCGGTGTTCAGCTTCATCCGGGTTTTCCTTAGGGCGTATAAATACTTCTGCCTGGTTGTAAACAAAACCCGGAATTGCAAGCCTGAACATAAGTGTTGAACTATCTATCCAGTCTCTGCCACCAGGCCAGCCTGCTACATTTGGCGGCATAAATAACACTTCACCTAACACCTTTTGTGCGTATAAAACTACATCTGGTATTTTAAACTTAACAGGTACCGCACGTTGCATATTCACTATCAGCTCAACAGGCGATTTTATTTTAGTGCCCACATTCTTTTCATCGTAAAACCAATCGGAGGTAAGAATTTTGTTCATCAACTTACCTATATCATAATCCTTTGCAAAGCTTTGTGCAAGTTCGGCGCAAATGTTTTCGTCAACTTCTTCATTTACAAAATAGCGGTATACTTTTTTTGTAATGTATCGCGATACCTCCGGGTCCTGCAATATGATGTTTAAAATATCGTCACCATTAAAGTTACCCGTTTTACCCAGGAATGTTTTTACACCTTCGTCGTGCTGCTCTTCTTTAAAGTCAAAATCGCCGTTAAGCTTAAAACGCCATCCGGTAAATGCACGGGCAGCATTCTTAATATCATCTTCGGTATAATTGCCACGGCCCAATGTAAAGAGCTCCATTACTTCGCGGGCAAAATTTTCATTAGGGCTTTGTTTGCGGTTTTGCTGGTTGTTCAAAAAGGCCAGCATAGCGGGAGACTTAGATACTGCCTTAAGCAGATCGCCGAAATTACCGAGCGCATTTTCGCGCATTGCATTGTTAAGGCCACGTGCATAAAAACCAAAGGGTGAACGGCATGCAAAATGCCCGTGCCAGAAGAGCGTCATTTTTTCGCGCAATACTGCGTCGGTGCTTATGAGCTGGTTCATCCACTCCTCGTTCAGCCTTCTTACACCCATGGCTCTCTTCATCCGAAACTCCTTGCGTTCAGCTTCACTAAGATCCTTCTCCTTCACTGATATCTCACTTTCATCGCCCGATTGTAACGAAGCGATTGAATTGCTGTCGGTAAATAACTGCTTTACTGCATCCTGAATGCTGCTATTGGCAAGGCTTTGCATTACCGATGCTTTCGGCATAAA
Source organism: Bacteroidia bacterium (assembly GCA_035486275.1). Taxonomy (GTDB): domain Bacteria; phylum Bacteroidota; class Bacteroidia; order JABEUT01; family JABEUT01; genus JABEUT01. Next base: position 57,734 of record DATHNG010000138.1, on the reverse strand, counting down.
GCCTGCCCGCAGGTACAGGTGTTGTATTTTCTTTTGGTTTGTCAGCATAGCTCTTAGATGGTTATTCTGGTATCAGGTTTAATACAGCCTCTGAAATTAAATATTTGGGCGTTCCCCTAGCGGGTCGGGCTATACATTCCAAGTCCTCGCCTCCTAAGGTCGCCTGTGGGCTTTCCATTGCTATCCCTAACGCGAATAGGAATGCATTTTTGTATTAACTTCCCATTCTAAATTTCAAGTATGGGCGAAATAGCAGAACTAACAAAGCAAATAGTAAAATTCAGGGATGACAGAAACTGGTCGCAGTTTCACACCGGAAAGGATCTGGCCATATGCCTTGATGTGGAAGCAGCGGAATTATTAGAGGTGTTTTTATGGAAAACAGATAAGGAAATAGATGTCGAGCATTTGAAAGATGAACTGGCCGATGTAATGAATTGCGCTTTGCTGTTGGCACACAAATACAAGTTGAATGTGAAGGATATTATGCTGGCCAAATTAAAGAAGAATGCAATAAAGTATCCGGTTAAAACGGCAAAAAACTCTAAGAAAAAGTATAGTGATTTGAAGTAGAGTATTCTCTTTCATATTATGTGGGGCGGCATTTGCTCCCTGCTTGCCTGAGTTTCCTCTATTCATATCTATTGCAGCTAACCCGCGCCCAACTTTTACCTAGTTTATAAAATAGGAATAGATGCTTCGACAGGCTCAGCACGACAATAGGTGTAGTTCGCGTTAGGGATAGCAGTGGAAACCCCGCAAGCGCAGCGAGGAGTTGTAACGTATAGCCCGACCCGCAGGGGAACGCCCTAAATTCAATTAATAATTACGAATTAAAAATTAGGAGTTTAAAGCCCCTTCAGGGGTTTGGGGCAAAACATTAGCGAACAACGATTAACGATTGCAGATTTTAGAAGGAAAGAATAATTACTTAGCAGCCACCTTAAAACAATGGTAGGCAAAATGCCTAACGGCACGGAGCGACTTCTTAGGCTCCTCATAGAAACCCATATGCGCAACGTTCTCAAGCGTGATAACCTGTGAATGCGGAGGTATTTCGGTTTGCGGTTGAATTTTTTCCCAGTCAATTACTTTGTCGATGCGGCCGAGGATGAATAGGACAGGATAGGGTGCGAACTTCAGCACTATCTCACGGCTGGGGCGCATTTTCATGCCTTGCAATGCAGCCACAATGCCACGTGCAGAGGTATTGATGGTTAAGGCCTGTAGCTTTTTTATGTTAGGGTCGTCGGGGTTAGCGAAGAGGTTAGCCTCGAATGCTTTTACAAATTGCTTAGGATGTTTTTTCGCCACCTCGCTGGCTTTATCGCGATCGAGTTTTTTTTCATCGCTATCGGCAAAGGCAGAGGAATGAAAGAGGCAGAGGCCACGTAAATTTTCAGGAAAAAGTTCAGCAACTGCAAGTGCAACATAGCCACCCATAGAGTGCCCCACCACCACATAGCGGCGCAGATTTAGCTCGTGCATGACAGATTGCACACACTTAGCCATAAGGTCCATAGTATGGACATAGCCAATGCATTCGCTTTCGCCCAGGCCAGGCAGATCAATACAGATAACACGAAAGCTTTTTGAGAGCGCAGCAGAAAACTCCTGCCATATACCCAGGTTCTCAGGGAAGCCATGTAACAACACGATCGCGCGGCCTTTGCCCTCGTCAGAGTAGCGTATACGGGCTTTGCGAAAGGTGGTGTACTTTATCATGCATTCATCAGTTCTTCTATCTCTTCGGCTTCAATAGGTATGTTAGCCATCAAATCGATATTACCTTTTTCGGTAATAAGGATATTGTTCTCGAGGCGCACACCAATTTTTTCTTCAGGAATATAAATGCCCGGTTCGCATGTAAACACAGTACCTACCTGGAAAGGCATCTGGAAAAAACCTACATCGTGAATATCGAGGCCGAGGAAGTGAGAAGTACCATGCATGAAATAACGCTTGTAGAGCGGAAATGCAGGGTTTTGTTTTTTAATGTCAGCCATTTTTAACAGGCGGAGCTTTACTAATTCTTCTTCTATTAAATGACCAACGGCTTCGTTGTATTTATCGATATTGCCACCCTTCACCAGCATTTTACGTGCGCCTTTAAACACACGCAACACCGCATTGTACACTTCCTTCTGGCGCTTGGTAAACTTACCATCTACGGGCAGTACACGGGTCATGTCCGAGCCGTAGTTAGCGTATTCAGCAGCTACGTCGAGCAAAATAACATCACCTTTTTTGCATTGCTTGTTATTATCTACATAGTGCAGCACACAGCTATCAATGCCCGATGCAATTATGGGGCCGTATGCAAAGCCACGTGAACGGTTGCGGGTAAATTCATGTATCAGTTCAGCTTCAATTTCAAACTCCCACACACCCGGTTTTACAAATGGCAACAACCTGCGGAAACCCATTTCGGTAATAAAGCAAGCATGTTTTATAAGGTCCACCTCGGTGGTAGATTTTTGCATACGCAGGCGGTGCATTATTGGCGCACTGCGCTCGTACTTGTGTACAGGATATTTTTCTTTGAACCATTTTGCAAAGCGTGCATCGCGGGTTTCAACCTCAACAATGGCACGTGTATGTTCGTTGCTGTTCAGGTAAATATGTTGAGCATAGCCCATTAAGCTACGCATGGTAACATCGAACTCGCTGAGCCAGTAAATTTCATCAATGCCCGATGTTTTGCGGGCTTCCTCTTTGGTGTATTTATGGCCTTCCCACACAGCAATTTTTTCGTTTGTCTCGCGCAAAAAAAGCATCTCGCGCCATATTTTAGTTACTGCATCGGGGTACAATACCAGAATAGTTTCTTCCTGGTCGATACCACAGAGGTAGAACAGATCGCTGTTTTGAATAAAGGCCATATGCCCGTCGGCATTGGTAGGCAAAATATCGTTCGAGTTGAAAATTGCAACCGAGTTGCTTTTTAATTCTTTGGCAAACCGTTTACGGTTTTGCACAAACATGCTTTGTGGTAATGGTAAATATTTCATATTTTAATTTGACGATTTGGTAATTTGATGATTTGATGATGTTCCGCTTACAATTCCTAATTTTCAATTCGCAATTCTTAATTCTCTTTAACGTGCATTTTATGCAAAAACCGATGAATTGCAGGTGACAAAAATATGCCAATATTGGTTATAAAAGCAACTCCGCTGAATAAGGCATATGCTGAGGAAAACAGTTTGCCCGATACATTGGTAACATCTGCCACCGGGCCCATACCCGATAGTATCATGGATGCATTGTGCAGGGCGTCTATCCATACCAGGTGGCCTATGTAGTGGTAGCCCAGTATACCTATCAGCAGGCATAGCATTGTAAGCAAAAACGCTATCAGCGCCATGCGCATCATGCGGCCATAAAACACATTTCTTGGAGCCAGGGGTTGGTGTTTACTTTCGTACATACAACAAATATAGGCTTATGGGCTTTGGAATGCTATTTTATTCCAAGATTTTGTCATACTGAGCACAGTAAAGCACTGATTCTGCCCCATTCCTTACTTTCCCCAAGCGGGGAAAGCGTTCCTTATTGCAGCTGAAATACTATTAGCTTTTCTCGGGTTTTACCTTGCTACGGTAATCTTACCACTCTTAATGGTTTTGTTCTGGTCCTTCAGCACAATGTTGTAAAGGTATTCACCGGCCGGCCATGTTGAAACATCAAGGTCGAGCGTATTGGTTTCGTATAATGCATACACTAACAGCTGCTGGCCTGTAATGGTATATATCTTTACCAGTGTAACGGTATGTGGTGCATGTTCAAACTGAAACTTAACATTGGTATTGGCCGGTTGCGGGTAAACCTTTAATCCGTCGGCGAGGGCAGCGCCATTAATTTCATTTACGCCCAATGCAGGTATTACAACCATGGTCGATACAGGGTGTATTTCGTTCCAGCAATGCACGGTATCGTATATAAACGGACCAATTATTTTAACATGCTCGCCTGTATTTGGCAGGTAAACGGTATCGTTAAACCCGTTGCAGGCAGCTTTTTCAATAGCGCCATCGGTACCGCCATCAATAATGGTACCCTTGCACACCTCTTCTACATTCAGCTTACCGGTAAACTTATCTGCCGAATCAGTACCCAGGCAATATTTTAAAAACGATGGTGTACGGTAGTTCACCATCCAGGCATAGGCAGAATCGGGTGTGGTATAAATATGGTAGTCGCCATCACCGGTCAACAAAGGCGGATCCAACAAGTAAATAGTAGCTGTAACCGTTACACAGCTATCGTATACCTTCAGGCGGTTGTTCAGGTAGGTATGGTTCCAGTAGCTGGTATCGCAAATGCCGCTTTGGGCATAGGCATCGGAAAAACCGATACAAATAATAATAGCGAGTTGTAATAATCGTTTCATGTTTTTTTGAATATGGGGAGTACCTGAAAATTGAATTTCAAAATTGATGGAACTCTATTACTAAGGCATTATACAACTATTACCATTGTGCAAATTATTGCTTAACATTTGGGTGAAAAATACAGGAGTAAGGAAGAAGGGGTAAGGAGTAAGTAAAACACTATTGTGTCCTATAGGCCACAATGAAAAGCAAACATTCAAGTAAATTTACTGTATGAATGTAAGGCCAAAACTTTATGAAATGATATGGTTAACTGGGGACCAGCCCACAACCTGCCCTTATTGTGGAGCACGCACCGATGTGGTTTTCAACTTAGGACACTCCATTAGGAACACTATGGTTGAAAAATGTTTGAATGAAAGTTGTGGGTTTGAATTTGTAACTGAGACGGATGGAGAGTTTTTGTACATTTGATATATGGCAAATAAACTATGGACAGGAGATGAATTAATACTTGCAATAAATCTTTATTGCAAAATTCCTTTCGGGCAAATTCATAATACTAATCCCAAAATAATCGAACTCTCCAAACTTTTGGGAAGAACACCTTCTTCTGTTTCTTGGAAGCTTTCAAATTTTGCAAGTTTTGACCCAAGCCTTCAGGCACGTGGCATAAAAGGCGCAGTAAATGCTAGTAAACTTGATAAAGAAATATGGAACGAGTTTTACAATGATTGGAATTCATTGCCATTTGAAAGTGAAAAACTACTTGCAAAACTTGAACACACCACAATAGAAAAACTAAATAATATTGAAGAAAACGAATTGCCTAAAGAAGGAAAAACCAGAGAACAGATAGTAAAAGTTAGAGTCAATCAATCATTTTTCAGGAGTGCAATACTATCCTCCTATAATTATACTTGTTGTATTACGGGTATTCAACAACCAGAATTCTTAATCGCAGGCCACATTAGGCCATGGGGAATTGATGTGAAGAATAGACTGAACCCTCAGAATGGTATTGCAATTAATTCTCTTCATGACAAAGCATTTGAAGTTGGTTTAATTACTATAACAGAAGATTATAAAATCAAGAATTCATCTATTCTAAAGAAGCAAGCAAAAAACAAATCAATTCAAGACTATTTTCTTAAATACGAAGACAAATCTATCATTCTACCTTCAAGATTTTTGCCTGATATAGAATTTTTGAAGTATCATAATCAGCAGAAATTTAGGAATTAATTCTTTTTATATTACGACAGTGTATTACTCTCCAATATCTATGGAATTTTCAATACTGTGTTTGAACACCTCAAAAAGAATTAATGAAAGCCAGTATGCAGTCGGTTTATTTACCAGGCTAAAAAAATGGTCTGAATCTAATATATCCTCGCTTTGCAAATTAGGTTGTCCTGAATTTAATAAGTGAAAAAATCTATTCCTTAAGCAGATAATAAAAGATGAATATTCAGTAAATTTCACTGAAAGTTTTCTTGGCTCTTCAGTATCTTCAGCAAAAAAAGATTCATCTGAGCAAGCTTTCTTAAAGGAATCGAAAAAGCTTTGTTGAATCTCTTCGTTAGGGGCATTAATATCTATTGTAATTGATGACTCAATTAAAGGATCATTGGAGAAAGTTACTTTAACAAATTTCTTAAAGAACCCAAGTTCACCCTTGTCTTTGTTTCCACTTAACCATTCTTTCAGGAAGTTATAAGTTTCTTTAAAATCATCTGTTTTAGATGAATATATCAGTGGGAATGAATAAGAAATAGTTTCTAAAATTCTATATAAATAAGCAAATGCAGTTGTATGTGAATTCTTGAATTCATAATAATAGTAATTGCTAAATTCGTTTACTAAGCGTTCAAAAAAATGTTGATTCTGATGAAGAAATTTTTTATTCCTAAATATATTACATAAATCTTCAATTGATATTTCTGAGGATACGTAACCTCTTAGCCTCTCTATTGGTAATATTCCTGTATTTCTATTATTTAAATCAACATAGTCTATTGTTTGGGGAAATTCAGTTTGAGTTACATAGTGTTTTATTTTTATTGACCCTATTAACCCTCTCAATAAAATAATTTTAGGTGTGGGATTTTTTGCAATACTTAAATTTATAGTATTTTCATCAAAACCTTCATCTTCGATAATTTCAATATATTCAAAAGGTGCAATCATTCCGTAATTGTTTCCACAGAAAATTTTTCAGCTAGAAACTCTACATCCTGCGTAAAAAGGCTTTTAGCATTTTCTATATAGTACCTACTTAATTCCCTCCGGTACTTTCCTAAATTAATTTTCGACACATTTAATATTTTAAATGCTATTTCAAAGTTCTCAAAGGCAGTCTGAATATCTTCTATTGGCAGTTGAAATATATATGAATGTGATTTCCTTATCCCAACACAAAAACCAATAAAATTATTCGCGACTTGAAGCCAGCCCCTCACATTAGGGCTTACAGAAACCTTATCAATAAAATTAATAATATCGTTAAACTGCAATTCATATGTATTGAGATCTGTATCTAGAATTCTTCCGACAAGAATTTGATCCATTTTCTCATCAATAATTTTTGAATTCTCATTATGCACATTAGCGGTTAAAAATGCAATATATCCCCTAGAGATATCACCAAAGCTAAATGCGTCCTTTTGAGGATGTTCTGATTTCTCTTTTTCAGTCTGTACCTTAGCTCTTAAACCCTTAAAGTCAAATAACTCTTGTGTTAGTATTTCTATTTGGTGTCTAGGAGTCATCCCTTTTTGACCATTATTTAACGTTATCATCCTATACAATAACTTATCTTTATTATCAGCAACAATTACATTAAAAAACATTTCCTTTTTATTGTCGAAAGTATCCTTTGTTGAAGCTCTAAATAAAGTACTTAATCTCTGAATACCGTCAAGTATATAGCCTTTAGAAATATTTCTATTAACGTACTCTTCTAAATCTTTTGCACTAGCATGTTTAACATCCTTCTCTACAAAAGCTACAGTTATTGGTGGCATTAAACACCCTTTAAGAATATCACGTTCTAATCTTTCATAAAACTTAACATCTAGAAATTTTCTTTGTGCATCAAACCGATTTATTAATGGGTACACATTTTCAAGCGTATTCTTGTAGTTTGATACTCCCAACCCCACATAACTATTAATTACATTATCTTTAGCTATGTTAAAAATTTGAATGCTCATTTTTCTTGTATTATAAGTTTAAGTTACCTTATTCCTTTAAAAAATTCATCTGGAGTCATCCCAAATGCTCGTATAACTTTTAGTAAGCTGCTGTATCTCAAATCTTCACCCTTCTCATACCTACCAAACTGTGCTCTTGGTATATTGTGTTCGTATGCAAAGTACTCGTAGCTAGTATAACCTGCTTTAATTCTTAGTTCCTTAATTCGCTCGCCAAGTTTTATTAAATCTGCGGTAGTGGTCTTTTTAACAGCTGTTTTCTTCTTGCTCACTTTCATATAACAAAAGAACATTAATAAAATCTCTTTCGTTACCATTTATTAGTTACTACTTATTAGTATCTTTGTAATACTAACAATGAGAAAGTTTTTGAGGAAATGTACCGTGCTTTTGTTTGCCTGCACCATGCTAAGGGGCAAAACCTAATATTAAATTCATTATTTAATGCAAAATATCAAATTCAACTATCTTTACAGAGATGCTGGAAATTACAAACTATTCGATGAAGTAATTTTCAGTAATCCCAAGAATATACCTCTCAATAAAATTGAAAATATCATCAAAGTGCATCTAATGGATGGAATGTATTTTGATCCGCAAGAATGGGGTATTCCGCTTTTAGAATTTCCCGAATACGACGAAGAACTTGACCATGATTGGCATGAATTTGAAAGTATTGAAATAACAACTGAAGAAGCTACAGATTACAGAACTATATCTCAATTCCTTAAACAAATATCAGGTAAGTGAAAACTTTCCATTGTATTTCATTGTTATTATCAATAGAATTTCGGGGTAGTTGAAAACTCCAATGCTTTCCTCTTTCCATTCCAAAACAGCAAAACTACCTTTGCCATAAAGTAGCACATACATGTGCACTTTATGACAAGTTTTAACATTAAATTACCACAAAATGGACCAGGAAAACACAAACGAAGAGCAACCCATTGAGCTGAGCGAAGAAGAAAGAAACGAGCTTATTTGGGAAGAGAACAATGACAAAATAACGCAGGCTGTACATTATTTGCTTCGCAAAGAAATGAAGACGAGCATAACCAATATTGCCCGCATAACAAAACTCAGCCGCCCAACTATTTACCAACATTTTAAACGCGATGCTATAAACCCTGCCAATTCGGCAAGCGGCAAAATAAGCCGCTTTATGATGGATGAAGTTATAACACGCATCTGCCGCATGGCTGTGTATGGCGATCTGAAAGCGTCGCGCCTGTACCTTGAACTTATGGGCGCCATAAATGCAAAAGGCACTGTTGTAAATACCAATATAGTACAAGGCATGAATGCCGTTACCGTTAACGGCCACACCTTAACCGATGAAATGATACAGGGCCTATCGAAAGAGAACCTGAGCCAGCTGGAGGAGTTTATAAAGGCTGCTGGCCAAAAAGGCGATGCCGGGCATATGAAAGTGGTTGGGTAGGCTTACCCCTCCAACCTCCCCAATGCGGGGAGGCTTTAAATACATTGAAACTGTAGCGCCTCTCCCGCATTGGGAGAGGGAAGGGTGAGGGCAAAAAATGGGCAACACATTGCTACACATAACAAACTAAATGAAGGGGGGGTTTACAGAATTGAGGGTGTTTTTTTAGGTCATTTTATTGAAAACCACCCTGTTGAGGGTTTACAAAATGCAAAAAGTGTAAACCCCCCCTCTAGTCGACCTCACCCTGGCCCTCTCCTGCGAGGAGAGGGAATAGAAAGTGGGATTGTTCTTTGAAATTTAGTGCTCCAATGGCTCCTGGCTGGTGTGGCGCATTCTTATAATCTGTATGCTGTCGGCAGTTATTTTATAGGTAATGCGATAATGGTAAACAATAAATGCCCTGTACGATCCGTCGTTACCGGTCTTTAATTTATCTATCTCAAAAAGTTGTGGATTTTCAGGCAGCAGCTCAACAGTTTTAAATATTTCTGCTTTCACTTTCTTAGCACCTTGAACGGATTCCTTCTTAATATAACCTATAGCTGCTTTAAAATAAAGCCTGGCATCATTATCCCATACAATGGGACGAAGTTTCTTTTTTACCATTTGGCAGCTTCACGTATCATGTCCTCGTGCCTGGTGTATTTGCCTTTTTTAATACGCTTTTCTGCAGCCTCAATTTCTTTATTGTACTGTTCAATGCTTATGCGCCCGTCTTCACTCGCTGATTTGAAAATAGAGCGTATCTGCTTTAGTATACCTTCATTTTGAGTTTTGGCAAGCAACTCTATCAATTCTATCTTTTCGGCTTGTATATTCATTCCAATTAGTTTGATACAAATTTACAAAAAAGTGCGTTTGAAGGTTGTTGAAAAGCTCATGAAGTCAAATCGATGCATTTTATTTCCTTTATGCAAAATAAAAGAAAGAAGGAAAGGAAACCCACCCCTTTCCCCTCCCGGGAGGGGATTTATGGGGATGTATGTTTTAACCCCCGTGTTAAAACACGGGGTTATTAATATTACGCCCTTTCATGGTTTAGGGCAAAAAACCCAGGTAAATGGTGCGCGCGGGTTAGTCCCGAGTGCGCGGGAGCAAAGGATTTTAAGTCTCCCTGCATTGGGGGGATTTAGAGGGGTACATTACAATTAAAACTCAAATAACGGAGATAATACCGAATGTAAGGGTTTTAGTCGTATCTTTGCACGCTTAAATTAAAAGTCAACATGACATCAATCAGGAACATTGCAATTATTGCCCACGTCGATCACGGTAAAACCACCATGGTAGATAAAATTTTGAAACAGTGCTCACTCTTTAAAGAACACGAAGAGGTGGGAGAGCTGATAATGGACAGTAACGACCTTGAGCGTGAACGTGGTATTACCATTTTTTCGAAGAACGTATCGGTACAATACAAAGGTACCAAGATTAATATTATTGACACCCCGGGCCACAGTGACTTTGGTGGTGAAGTAGAACGTGTATTGAACATGGCCGACGGTGTGTTGTTGCTGGTAGATGCCTTTGAAGGGCCTATGCCGCAAACCCGTTTTGTATTGCAAAAAGCATTGCAAATGGGCCTTACCGCTATTGTGGTGGTAAACAAGGTCGACAAGCCAAACTGTACGCCCGAAGAAACCCAGGAAGCTGTATTTGACTTGTTCTGCAAGCTAGACGCTACCGAAAAACAATTGGGCTTCCCTACCATTTATGGTTCATCGAAGAACGGCTGGATGAGTACCGACTGGGCGAAACCTACGACCGACATCAGTCCGCTGTTAGATACTATTTTATCATACTTCCCTGAAGCGCCTGCTAACCCGGGCACTCCGCAAATGCAAATTACATCTATCGACTATTCTACCTATACCGGTAAAATAGCTGTAGGCCGTATGTTGCGTGGTAACTTAAAGGTGGGCATGCCAATATCGCTGGTGCGCCGCGATGGTAAAATTGACAAGGCCCGTGTAAAGGAACTTTACACCTTTGAAGGACTTGGTAAAAAGAAAACAGATGAGGTACAGACCGGCGATATTTGCGCGTTGTTCGGCCTCGAAAAATTTGAGATCGGTGACACCGTTACCGATTTTGAAAATCCTGAAGGGCTTAAGCCAATTGCTATTGACGAGCCTACCATGAATATGTTGTTTACCATTAACAACTCTCCGTTCTTTGGTAAGGAAGGTAAGTACGTTACATCGCGCCACCTGCGTGAAAGGCTTATACTGGAAACAGAAAAGAACCTTGCACTGCGTGTGGAGGAAACCAATTCGCCTGATGCTTTATTGGTGTATGGCCGTGGTATATTGCACTTATCTATTTTAATAGAAACCATGCGCCGCGAGGGATACGAGCTGCAAGTGGGCCAGCCTAAGGTTATTATAAAAGAAATTGAAGGCGTGAAGTATGAGCCGTATGAGGTGTTGACAATCGACACTCCTATTGACTCTGCAAGCAAGGCTATTGATATTGTTACACAGCACAAGGGTGACCTTGTTATGATTGAGCCACGTGGCGATTACCAGCATTTGGAGTTCAACATTCCATCTCGCGGGTTAATCGGCCTACGTAACCAAATGCTTACCGCTACTGCAGGTGAGGCTATTATTGCTCACCGTTTTGCTGAGTTCCAACCTTACAAGGGTAACATTCCTGGCCGTAATGCCGGTGTGCTTATCTCTATGGAAAAGGGCGTGGGTACTGCATATTCTATTGATAAATTACAAGACCGTGGCAGGTTCTTTGTTAACCCGGGTGAAGAAATTTATGGTGGCCAGGTTATTGGCGAACACATCCGCCCAGATGACTTAGTAATTAATATTACCAAGGCTAAACAGCTTACCAATATGCGTGCAAGCGGTAGCGATACAGCTGTTAAGCTTGCTCCGAAAATTGAGTTCTCCTTAGAAGAAGCGCTGGAATACATTCAGGAAGATGAGTACGTAGAAGTAACGCCTAAGAGCATACGTATGCGTAAAATAGTACTGGATGAGAACGAGCGTAAACGCAAGGAGAAATCATCGGTAGTGAACGCGTAAGCGTAAGTAGCTGAATTATACTAAATTCGCGTTCTGTGCGTTATAGAAAGCCTGTAGAGGGTTGTTTATAACAATCACGAATATCTTAGTATAATGAAAACATTCAGAAGTATTTTTGCAGTAACATTATTGTTGTTCTGTATTACCACACAGGCTCAAAAAGATTCTACGGCAGGGCAGTTCTCATTGGGAATGCGCAGCACAGTAAGCAGCTTTACCGATGCCGGTAGTAACGGTTTAGGTGCGGGCGGCCAGTTTTGGATACGTGTTACCAAGCACATGAACACGGTTTGGTATTCTGATTACATCAATACGAATATTCAGAGCATTGGCTTCCGCAGAGATGCACATATAGGTTGGTCGGTAGTGTTTTATCTGGACAAGGACCCTATGCTGACGCATAAAATAACTCCGTATCTACTGGCAGGCCAGTGTTTCGACTATACCAATGTATATTCGGATTATTTTAACAACAGTGTGCAAAGATGGAGTGCAGCGGCGGCACAGGGTGGTATGGGAGCTACCTACAAACTAACCGATCACTTCGATTTTTCAGTCATTGCACTTTATATGATGCACCTTGGCAAACATGTTCTGACCGAAGTTAACTACACCGAACAGGGTGAGAAATACCTAAATATCACTACGCCAGAGGGTGCTTCGCTCGATGGTCACCTGCTTATTACGTTCAGTGTAAACTACTTGTTAGGTAAATTATAATGAAGAGGATACTTTTAGCCATAGCGCTTTTTATTACTACCTGCTCATTTGCACAGTACGATTCGGGCTATGTGCATAAGGGTATACTGGCAGGGGTAGGGACCGTTGGTGTGGGTGAAATGCCTACACACAACATCAGTAACCTGTATGTTACCGGCAACCTTGAATACTTTTCCGAGAAGAACGTTTCTGTCCGTGGTGATGCCTACATTTTTGTTAACTCAACCGAACAGAACAGCCCCTTGAAACAGAATAGCTCCATTTACTTTGGCGGCTTCTACCACTTCCGCACGCATTCCGGTTTCGATCCGCTGATCGGTTTACAGCCCGGTGCAGCCTTCGCCCGCACAACAGATTCTGCATACGGTAAAACTGACGCCGGGGCTATTTCGCCTTTGTTCTCGGTAGTTGGTGGTTTCAACTTCTTTGGTGAAAAGTGGTTCCACATACAGGCTAATATCCGCTACACTGTGGGGCAGGAATCAACACAGCAATCGCAATTCAACCTGACAGAGTGGAGCTTTAATTTCGGGCTAGGATTTAATATTGATATGATACAGAAGTACAAGTGTGTTTATAAAGCTACTTTCTAGGCAACGGCCTCTATAGAAGCTATAGCAGGCTCTTCGGTCAACACCTTATCTACAGTCTTATCATAATCGGGGTGCATAGTGCCCATAAGCATATCCCAGATACGAGTATAGAAACTGTAGTTGCCGTTGAAATATTTGTGATGCATGTTATGTGCTATCGATGTATTAAGGTATTTGCCAACCCTGCTCCTGATAAGCCACTTAGGATATATCTCGTAGCCCAGATGCCCATAGACATTATACGCAGTACTGAAAATAAAGAAAGTTAAAAATGCATATCGCTGAATAGGAATAAGGAACACAATAGCAATTGCAATACCGCCCTCTACAATCGACTCCGTAGGCTGAAATGAAAAGGCAGCCCAGGGCGATGGGTTTGTAGATTTATGATGTAACAGGTGAAAAGCCTTGAACAACTTTGGGTGATGCATCAGCCTGTGGGTCCAGTAAAAATAAGTATCATGAATAACCAAACATAAAAATATGCTGAAGAAGAAATAAGGCCAGCCCAGTTGTGAAGCATGGTCATATATGCGCGTGTATTGCCTTACAGGGCTTTTGAAAAGAAGAATAACATAACCTGCAAAAAAGAAAAATGATAAAAATGAATATCCGATCTCCCTCCAGTAGTCCTTGTTTTTAGGAAATGCCTTTTGAATATGCAGCCTGCTGAATTGCTTTGGCTTTATTATGTAGAAGATAAGAAAGGCTATTCCTGCAATGATGATATACCTGAGTGAGAGTATCAGGTATGCTATGGAAAAGGATTTCGTCATGACGACAGAAAATTTAGAAAGTCATTGCAACACTGATCGAAGGCAATATTGGCAGCTGGTTAACACGTTGACTAGTAATACGGTTGTAATAGAAAATATTTGCCCTGTCAAGTGCATTGATCACACTTGCATTAATGTGCAGGCCAATATCCTGCGATAACTGGAAAGACTTATCAATGCTCGCATCAAGGCGGGCGTAATCGGGCAGGCGATAGCTATCGAAGTTACCGTATAATGTACCCAGTGAAGCATTGGAGCTTGTATAATTGCTACCTATGTTATTAAAAGGAACGCTAGGATAATACCCTTGTGTAGGAGTAAAAGGGAAACCTGAGCCATAATTGAAACGTACATCAGCCATCCAGCTAAGGTCTTTACCAAACTTATATGATACCACCAGGTTAACATTGTGCCTTCTGTCGAATGGTGGAGGGAATTGGTAAAAGCCATCCCAGTAATATACATACCCTAAGGAATATACACCATATATAGAAAGGTTTTTACGGTCGTAGCGTATACTTATATCAGCTCCATAAGCCTTACCGCTCTGAACAAGGAAGTCCTTCTTCAAAGAGTCAGGGATAAGATAATTATTCGAATTATCATCGTACACCTTATCATAGTTAAGTGTGGTTGTCTGCAGAAAGTTCTTGTAATAACCTTCTACATCAACGTGTATGCGATTTGTAGGATCATATTCAAACCCGCCTGTTATATGGTACGCCCTTTGCAATGGATTAGTGACATTTACGGTAGTCCCGTTTTGTTGAGTGAACTGGGAAGGAATATCGGCCGTTGGCGGGCTTGTGCTAATGCCGTAAAATAGATCCACTACATCACGCTCATCAACTATGCTGATAAGGTCTTGTGAATACAAGCCAGTTGCAAACTTAAGGCGTACTTTATCACTGATGTTATACTTGGCATCAAGGCGTGGTTCAGGAGATAACTGGCTGTAAGTAGCATAGTACTGCACACGGAAACCAGGTTCAAGTATCAGCTTTTTATTGTTTGAAATAATCTTAAGCTTTATATACCCGCTAATTTCATCTGATGTAAGCGAATCGCTTATTAAACGGCCATCGCTATTATAGAAATTATAAGACGTACCTGTACCCTCTATGTCAAAGCCATCATAAAGAGTAGTATTACCAAGGAAACTTGTAAACTTTAAACCCAAATCGAATGTATTAATACCACTTTGGTTAACCTGCCCATTCGCAGCTTCTGTTATAGAGTAATTAGAGAAATCTATATTCCCTTCGAGCAATGAGCTTGAACCACTTGGAACAAGAACGAAGTTTGTTCCTACACCATATTCTTTCCAGCCAACTGAATCTATACCAGGGTAATTTACATTGTCGTTATAGTCGAATCCGAAGATACTTATTCGGCTACCATTTGCAGTGTTGAGCGATACTTTCCCATAATAATCAGCAAAATCGAATGGTATGCCGTGACCTGAATCTACATATGGATATAAAGTTTTAGAGGTCTGGCCCAAATAAGAGTTCTTCACCGACAGAATAAAAGTAGAACTTGCTTTTTCAGGGTCATCGTTTACATTTTTTATAAGCGGACCTTCTACAAGAGCATGCGCACCAAAAGGGCTTACATCAATCTTTCCCGTAACCTTCTTTTTGTTACCATCACGTGTTCTTATGTCCATTATTGATGAAATACGATCACCGTACTCTGCATTGAATCCGCCAGCATAAACGGTGGCATCACTGATAATATCACCATCAAAAACTGAGAACAAGCCACTGGAATGAAATGGGTTGAATATGGTCATTCCATCTAAAATTACTTTATTCTGTATTGGTTGCCCACCTTCAATATAAAGCTGCCCACCCTGATCGCCTGTAGACACTACACCTGGTAATACCTGCAAATACTGCGCAATATCTGCTTGTCCGCCAATACTTGGTATCTGCTTCATCATCTCAGGGGTAATGACAGTAACGCCTACATCCACGTTAGTTTTATGTCTTTGCATTGCACCTGATACCTCAGCTGCTCCCAATGTAATTCCTGCTTCCTGCAGAAAAAGCTTTTTGGTAACTATCTGGTCTTTGGTTAATAGAATATCTGTAGTAACTGTATCGTATCCTATTGATGTGGCAATTAGTACATAACTTCCAACTGCAAGGTTCGACAGAGAAAAGTATCCATTCACATCTGTCGTAGTACCTGTAGTAGTGCCCTTTAGGTAAACACTGGCATATAGTACGGGCTCCCCGGTTTTCTTTTCATAAACAAACCCTCGTATTGCTGCATTTTTCTGGGCATTTGATTTTTCTACAATACCTATAAAAAAGAAAATCAGCAGAAAGGGGAAAAATGAGTACCTGTTTAATTTCATAAGCACTGTTTAGCCAGGATAAAAAAGGTCTGCAAAGGTAGTATTAACCGTGTCATTTACAAATTTTACTTAGCCATTCGCATAATAATATCATGTTCCTCTTTCGAGATTGGCATAACTGAAAGCCGGCCAATTCGTATCAGTGGTATAGTAGCAAGTTTCTTCTCTTTCTTAATATCTGAAAGGCTTACGGGCTTTTTAAGCGCCTCCACTGGTGCAAGATCTACTACAGTCCATTCTTCATCTTTTGGGTCTGGATAGCCTGCCTTCACCACCTTCGCTATACCAACAATACACATTCCTTCATTACTATGGTAAAAGAACACCTGGTCGTCTTTCTGCATAGCACGTAAATGAAGCCTTGCGGCATAATTCCTTACACCATCCCAAACCGTTTTCTTATCCTTTACAAACTTCTCCCAGGAATATACCGAGGGTTCTGATTTTACAAGCCAATAGTTCATTTTCTTTTTGTTTATGTTAATGCGGGTACATGGTCAATATGTGCCAGTTCTTTATTTAGAGTTGCTTTTTCGTAAGCACCCACTTTATCAAAATCTAGTATGGTTGCTCCATCATCATCCACATGGAACGATGGAAGGAATTTAGCTCCCCATACTACTTCGTCGATCATATATGAATTGCGGGAGTGAACATGTTCGCCAAAGCCTTCGTCAAATCCTTTTAGTTTTACCATTATTTCTATTTGCATATCCTTCAGTTCCTCTTTAGTTTTCCCAAACAATGGACTCTTATCCGTTATAGGGTGAACCATTGTCCAGGTAAGCGGAAGGTATAAAACTGTATTTCGTTCCAAAGGCAACAAATAATACTTACGGATATACTCATCACCTACTTGTACCACGTATGTAAATGTTATATCTGCCTGTACTTCCATCATCAGGCTATCGCGAAAATTAGCCACACGAAGCATAAGTGCGTTATGATCCTTATACGGAGCAATTATAGCATGCTTACTATAGATCATTTTAGCCGTTGGGCGTGAAAACCGTCCATATACCAAGCCGGTAGCAACAGCAAAACCAAGTAAGCCCAACATCGCTTCAACGCCAGACAATGCATTGCTTGAATAACCTGATGGATAAAAGTTACCGTATCCAACCGTAGTTAATGTATGGAGACTGAAGAAAAATGCCCGCCAGAAAGGTGCTATCGGATCCATTTCGCCTGATACTTTCAAGGCACTCTCACCCAGCATTAAATATATACCTGCAAAAAGCAGGTTAATAAATGCAAAACCAACTAGTAATACCAAAAAAAAGTTCGCCCAGGACATACGAATCAGAAACTGGAACAGATGAAGACGTCTGAAATCAAAGCCAGCCTGGCGCACATTAAAGCTGCCGTCTTTATTCATTACGCGTCCTGAACGTGCATTAAATTTTTCGCCTATTCCAGGGTCTTTAATTTGTTCTGCCATATAGCGAAGGTAGTTTTTTTGTTTTTATGCTTAACGAGATTAACATCTTAATACTCTTTTCTTGGAGTTGTAAATTCCTCTCCATTGAGAGGGTCGGAAGGGGGCGGTTTACACTTTTCTCATTTTGTACGCCATCAATCTATTGATTTTCAGCAAAATTACCTGAAAAAAACATTGAATTCTGTAAACCTCCCCTAATTGATCTTTGTCAGTGCTTGTTTTATAATTGTCATTTCTTAAATCCTCTTTTTCAATACTTTCACCATACATTGACACAATTTATGTCAATTTAACGTTTTTGATTTCTTGGCATTTTTTGTCATACTGGTCCACAGCCAACGAAGAACAATCAATTTTATAGTATCAATTCGCACAATCATCTACTTCTAATTGAGCATATTCACAATGTAAACCTGTATTACTAATGCAAAATTACATAGGTTAATTTTTTGCAAGAGTGAAACATGGTTAAGTTATTAACCAGCTTTATAGAATATACCTAATCTGTATTTGTACTTAGTGTTACGTAATGGAAAGTATTTATCTTGCTTTCATAAAACTAAGCGTATGAAAAGTGTATTTTTTTTGTTAGCAATATTCATTGCATTTGTCATGAATGGGCAACCTGTACCCAGCAATAAAGTACTTATAATAAGTGGTGGCGGTGCACGAGGTGCCTGGGGTGTTGGTGTGGTTGAAAATTTAATACAAACATCTGGTGGCTATAATGCAGTTTTTGGTACCAGTACAGGTAGCCTTACTGCACCTTTAACCTTACTTGCAAAAGACACCGGACGGATGGCTTTCATATATACTCATGTAACCAAGGATAGCGTTTTTAATGTTGATCCATTTAAAACTACCGAAACTTATACCAACGGATTACCAACTGTAACCACCACTATGAGGGCAGGTAATGCCATTCTCAGGTTATTGTTCGGCAAGGAATCGATGGGTGAAACCAAACCCTTGCTCAATTTAATTCATCATAATTTTACATCTGCGCGATTCGATTCGATAAAGAATTACTATCATGTGCATCTTAATGTGGCAGTTACCAATATGGTGGCAGGGCATGCTGAAATAAAGAGCTCCGATGATTATAATTATAGCGATATGTGCGATTGGATATGGGCTTCGGCCAATGAACCTATATGGATGTCGTACCTGCATAAAAACGATTCTATTTATTCGGATGGTGGTGTGGCTGAAGTAATACCTGTTGTAGAAGGGCTTAATTATGCTTTCCAGAAAGGGATGGACACTGTTGATGTTGTCATTAATAATTCCACACAGGGAGTAGATAATAATTGGTCTGGCAAGGGCAGTTGGTTGAATGGGCTTGAACGAATTGTAGATATTATGCCCACTGCCATATCGAACGACGATATGACAATTGGTGTACTTATGACTCAATTGCATGATGTGCAAGATGGGAACGGGTGGCACAAAGCCCCAAATGATGGCCCTGCCTCAGGTAAAAAATTTGATGGGCACAGCAATCATATTGTTGTTCTTAGAGTGTACTCTATGCCCGACTCAATTGCATCACATTATCGCGATGAACTTGGTTTTTTTGCAGATGCTATGGCTATTTTACTAAACGATGGCCGACATAAAACTCCTGCACCGGAAGTTTATTCTATTGACTACACTTCATTTTCAAAATCGGCTGAATACATAAAAAAACACTCTGATTATAAAATGAAGCAATACAGATAGCTGGTAGGCATAACTTTATTATTTCGCTTTCCAGTATCTGTCAATTTCATGGGTTACGACCCCTTCCTCAATCAAAGAATCCCTAGTAAGCTTTAAAATGATCATCTTCTCAAAAGGGTTCTTCGTAAAAAGAATAAAGGTATCAGCATTAACAACATATTTCTCTCTTTTCAAGTCATCAATAAACTGTAGTGAGTCATCGACGATATAGAACTCTGCATTCTCGGAATTCTTATCAAACCAACTACCATCCAATAATGACATTGCTGTTTTAGTATTGAGCGGAGGTTGCACCCCTATTATAGCGGGTTTATTTTTACATGCAACTAATATGCAACAGTTTGCGAGCAATAGTACTGAACTAAAATATTTCATTATCTGGGTATTTGTATACAACAAATGTATACAGTAAATTATATTACAATCCAATTCTTATACCTGCCTGGCAACCTAAAAAGTAATTAAGGGAATTTGCGCTACCCGATAAGTTCAGCATGTTAAGTCTTGCATTAGGCTCTAGATACACATCAAGTCGGTCGGTTAGTTTATATTCCAATCCTGCGCCAGCGCTTGGACCAAAATTAAACTTGGTAACATCAAGGCTATTATATGTAAAATGCTTATCAATTATCTGAGTTGTCGAATAGTCTCTTATTACTTCTAAATACGCATTTGCGGCCAATACATATTGCAAATTCAGCCCTGCAACAACATAGGGCCTGAATTTTCCTGTGCCGAAACTGTATCGGGCATTAATGGGTATATTAATGAACTGGACATTTTCGGTATATTTATAATAGACCTGGAATGTTTTGAAAAATGAAAACACTATAGTACCAGTTGGCCGCATAGATGAATCGGGTATTGACATACTTCCCATGGAAGTTACAAACTGATATGGAATAGTATCATTCTTTATCAGTATGGCAGAATCCAGCTTATTCGATTGACTGTACTGAGAGTAGACGAGGCCTATATTCAGTTCAAAATGCTTACCCAATTTCAGATTAAACTTTGCACCTGCAGAGAAACGGGTATTTGTTTTAGCACCTTGTATATTGAAATTAGGGTTAGTAGAGGTAACTTTATTTTGAGAAATTTCAGGAGCACCATACAGTGAAATACTACAGCGTGGCGAGGTCTGATTTTTCTTTACACTATCATTTTTAGTAAGTGTATTATTGCCCTGTACAACAGAATCTTTCTTAATTACAGATGAGTTACTGCCCTTCTTTTCTTGCGGATTTTTACTATTTATTGCATCAATATTTGTTTCTGCAACGGCATCAGATTTTACAATTCCATTTTGCTGAGTGGCATCTGCTTTTGCTGAATTTTCAATATCATCCGCGCTTGTTTTTGCTGTAGATTTTTGAGTGTTAGCTCCCTTTGCTATATTAACATCAACAACAGAAGTAGTGGGTATCGAATTATTTGCAAAAGATTTTGTGTCAGACTGATCTGCCTTTTTAGTCTCGCTATTTACATTGTTTGCTTTGCCTGTCTTTTTTTCAGCATAAGCTGTTTTATCCTGCATTGCCTGTGTTGCCCTATGCGAGTCTGTTGATACAGAGTTCTTCTTTGTTAAGCTTGCAGAACTTATATCATCGGTTACCCTGATCGATTTAGATGAAGTAACAATACTGTTGTTGTCCTTCTTCTTTATTACTGGTGAACTCGTTACAGAGTTCAGGTTATTCTGTTCCTGTGCACTTGAAGTAACTAAAGCATCAGTATGGCTCGCTTGTTTATTGTCAACAGGTGCATCTTTATTGTCCTTATTGTTTACTGGAGACCCTGCCTGGTTTTGTAATTTATCATTCTCGTTACTATTGTTTGCTACCGTCCTATCAGTTTGCTTATTAAGTGATACAGCAGAAACATTACTCTTGGTAAGCTTTTCATCAGTAGGGTTACTGCTTTTCCAACACAAGGCAGTACATATCAGGCTTATGCATATTATCCCTGTAATCCAACATATAGCAGTCCGTTTCTTCTTTTTTCTGTTAAGCTCTTTTTCTACCTTATTCCACGATGCAGGTGCAGGCTTAGGTTCCCATTGTGCAAATGCACCCTGGAAAAGCTTATCCATATCCTCAGTATGCTTGTCCTCTTCCTTCACTTTATCTTTCTCAGGTTTTGTTCCGTTTCGTTTAACTTGCTTTGTAATAAATTTCTTGCCCTTGCCAGTTGCGATTTCGATGTGCCCTCTGAAACACCTAAAATTTCTGCTATTTCGCTATGCTGGTACCCCTCAATAACATATAAGTTGAAAACCGTTCTATACCCATCGGGAAGCTGCTGTATAACAGCAAGCAATTCCTTTACATTTAATGTACTAATAGTATTGTAAGTATATTCGTGGGGGTCCTGAATATATTTTGTATCCACTACACTAAAGTCGATCTTTCTTTTGCGTATCACTTCAAGTGCCGAATTTACCATTATACGCCTTATCCAACCTTCAAAAGAACCTGTACCCGCAAACTGATTTATCTTATCAAAAACCTTTATAAAACCTTCCTGTAAAATATCTTCAGCCTCATCACTATTCTTAGCATAGCGCAGACAAATATTATACATCTTGCCAGAATAGCGCTCATATAACGCCTTCTGCAACTTACTTTTTCCAGCTCTGCAGCCTTCAATTATCTCCGCTTCTGTAACACTCAACTAATCCAATCTATACTTGTCTTAATTTACTCCGAGATGCAAAAACAGGCACAGTAGTTGCATGTAGTGATACTTTGTAAATTAAGCATGTTTATAAAATGTTGTTAATCAACTACTTCTATAAATGGAGGTTTATAGTTTTTCCAATATTCTTTCCATGGCCATGCCCCTGGAACCTTTTAATAATATAGTTTTAGTCTTCAGCGGGTGATTTTGCAACCATTCCATAAAAGAATCAATATTTTCAAAATGCTGGGCATGGGTTTTAGTTTGTGCAAACTCCTTACCTACTAAATAAACAGCATCCCAAACTTTTTTATTCTCAATAAATTCAGCCAGGGTTTGGTGTTCATTATGGCTATCGGTACCCAATTCAAACATATCACCAAGTATCAATACTTTCCCTATTGCAGGTATTTCTGCAAAGTTCTCAATTGCGCTTTTCATACTACTTGGGTTAGCATTGTAGGCATCTACCCAAATAGTGTTATCGCCTTTCGTAACTATCTGTGAACGGTTATTATTGGGTACATACCCTTCAATAGCCTGTTTTATTTGAGTTAGCGATAAGCTGAAATGAAACCCTATACATGTTGCGGCCATTATGTTATAGAAATTATAACGTCCCGCTAAATGGCTCTGTATCTCTACTTCAATACCATCATCAATAAATATTCCTTTAGCTAAAAAGCTTTCTTTGTCATCAATTCCTTCACAGTCAACTCCCGGTTTGGTGCCGTATGTAATTCTCTCAATATCTTTCGAAAGGTCCATTAACAGATTATCATCAGCATTGACAAAAAGTTTGCCCCCATGCTTTTTTATATGATGATATAACTCGCTCTTTGCTTTAATAACACCTAATGGGCCTCCAAAACCTTCTAAATGTGCCTTACCGATATTGGTAATGATACCGAAGCCGGGTTCTGCAATATTACATAGCTCAGCTATTTCGCCCTGGTGATTGGCCCCCATTTCTATAATAGCTATTTCGTGTTCTTTCCTTAAACCAAGTAATGTAAGTGGTACGCCAATATGGTTATTTAGATTGCCCTGGGTAAATAATGTATTGAACTTTTTACCAAGTACAGTTGCTGTAAGTTCCTTGGTTGTGGTTTTTCCGTTTGACCCTGTAATGCCAATAACCGGTATGTGCATTTGTTTGCGGTGGTGATTCGCCAATTGCTGCAAGGTGCTTAATACATTTGGCACCAGAATACAGCCTTCTACAAAGTATGCTTCTTCGTCAATTATTGCATACGCTGCGCCTTTATTCAAGGCTTCTTTTGCAAATGTGTTGGCATTAAAATTCCCTCCCTTAAGTGCAAAAAATAAGCTGCCGGGTTTTATATTGCGGGTATCAGTTCCTACAACCAGGTGTTGTAAGTAAATATTGTAAAGTTTATCTATTGGCGGGTGTTTCATGATTTATTCTCCTGCTTCTTCAAAAAGTTCATCTTCTTCCATTTCTTTAAAATACGCTACCAGGGCACGTTTCATCAATACCTTTTGTTCACCGGGTTTTAGTGCAGGTATGCTTGTAACAGGCTCCCAATGCGGCCAGCCATCTTCATCGGTGTTAATGTATGTATAATAACCCATTGGCTCCAGCAGAGTACATGTAGCTACATGCAATACGTCCAGCTTTTCGTCTTTACTGAATTTTTTATAGCCCATCCCTAATTCCTGTACCCCCACTAACATTAATATTCCTTCTATTTCAATTCCTTCTCCGAATTGAACTTCCAGCCTTTTCATCAGCTTATCCCATTCTGCGTTTAATTCCAGATCTATTTCTATCATAGCGTAAAAATACAAAGAAAAGACTGAGACTAAGTTTGAGAATTATAAGGTTTTCAACTCTCATACTCAATCTTAACCTAAAACTTTACTTTTGCACCTATGAAAGGCAACATAATACTGCTTATACCATTGGCCTGGGGATTTTACAAAGGCTTTAGAAAAGGCCTGATAGTAGAACTTGCATCGATACTTGCCATTATACTTGGCATTTATTTATGCGCTAAATTCTCAGATGTTGTTGCAGGTTTCCTAGGTACTGAACTGCACAGCAATGTATCATCGCTTTACCTTTCCATTTTAGCTGACATATTACTCTTTCTCGGAATATTCATACTGGTTAACTTTCTTGGGAAAAGCATTCAGAAGGTTGCGGAGAAATTATTTCTCGGCTTACCGAACAGAATACTTGGTGGATTATTCGGGGCATTTAAATGGGCCCTATTAATAAGCGTATTGCTTTACTTTTTCGACATACTGAATACAAAAGCTGACCTGGTAGCTGAATACAAATTACAGCACTCCTGGATGTACACGCATCTCATTCTGCTGGCACCTTTAATAATGCCTGCCTTAATAAAGACTAAGGCTAAGTTGATCATTTAATTTTCTTTAGACTGTATTTGGGGCTGCTTTCCCTCATCGCTCGCCGGTCTTTTCTATACTCGCATCATCTCAACTAACCCGTGCCGATCATGGTCTAGTTCACACATAAATTAATAGGGAAAGGTGGGCGCGGGTTAGCTGCTAAAGAAAAGATTATAGGAACACAGGCAAGCAGGGAGCAAATGCCGCCCCGAAAAAAGAAACAAAAAGATAAGTTAAAACTACTTCGCAGCCTTTGCAGTTGGCACAGAGTGCTTAACTATAAGGTCTTCTATCTTCTCTACCATATCCTTACTACCAATGAACAAAGGAGAGCGCTGATGTAATGAGGTAGGCACAACCTCGAGAACGCGTTTGCTACCCGTACTTGCCTTTCCACCAGCCTGTTCAATGATAAACGCTAACGGATTGCATTCATACACCAAACGTAATTTACCTTTTGGTGATGCCGAGGTAGTAGGATATAAGAATACACCGCCCTTGATCAGGTTACGGTGAAAATCAGCCACAGCAGAACCAATATAGCGAGATGAGAAAGGGCGCTCAGTAGCAGCGTCTTCTTCCTGGCAATACTTAATGAACTTCTTTACGCCTTCAGGGAAGTGTACGTAGTTACCTTCGTTTATAGAATATATTTTACCTTTTTTAGGTGTTTGCATATTTGGGTGCGAGAGGCAAAACTCACCGATCGAAGGATCGAGTGTAAAACCATTTACACCTTTACCGGTGGTATATACCATCATGGTTGAAGAACCATAAATTACATATCCTGCAGCTACCTGCTCGGTGCCCGGTTGTAAAAAATCTTCTAATGAACCGGGGCCACTCAATGAAGTACGGCGATAGATAGAAAATATAGTTCCGATAGATACGTTTACATCAATGTTCGATGAGCCATCAAGCGGATCGAGAGCAACTACATATTTAGCATTCTCTGATACCATATTGTCAACTACTATGATCTCTTCGTTTTCTTCCGATGCAATTGCACAACATTCACCACCTACACTAAGCGCAGCAATAAACTGTTTGTTGGCATACACATCCAGTTTCTTTACGTTTTCACCTTGCACGTTTACATCGCCAGTTTCTCCTAAAATATCAGCAAGGCCAGCCTTATTCACCTCTCGATGCACAATTTTAG
The DNA here is from genome assembly GCA_035486275.1 of Bacteroidia bacterium. GTDB lineage: Bacteria > Bacteroidota > Bacteroidia > JABEUT01 > JABEUT01 > JABEUT01. The sequence goes on along the minus strand of DATHNG010000138.1, from coordinate 31,860 downwards.
CTGCTATACCTATATCACTCAATAAACGCGATAATTCACCTTTTGAATATTGAAAATCTGCTTGTTTTTCTACTATAAACTCACCTAATGTTTTGACCTGTCCCATTGTACTATAATTAAGAATTCGATAATTAATATTGACAAATATAGGTATTTTTGAAACTTTCCAAAATAGTGTACTTATGAAGTTTATCATACGCAAAGCCGAGAAAAAAGATGTGCCTGAAATGTTCAGGCTCATTAATGAATTAGCGCTTTATGAAAAAGCACCCCAAGAAGTAAAACTCACCCTCGAAGAGCTTGATAATGATGGCTTTGGACCTAATCCGATCTATAAAGCTTTTGTAGCTGAAGGCGAAGAAAAAATATTAGGTATGGCGCTTTATTATATAAAATATTCGACCTGGAAGGGACGTTGTGTTTTTCTCGAGGACCTTGTAGTGAGCCAGCAATACAGGCGTTTTGGTGTTGGTGCCAAACTGTTTGATGCAGTTGTAAAAGCAGCTAAAGAAATGGGTGTACGTAAAATGGATTGGCAGATATTAGACTGGAATGAACCGGCAATTAATTTTTATAAAAAATATAATACGGTGTTTAGCGATGAATGGCTGAATGGTTCACTTTACGAAAAGCAATTGAAGGAAATAAACGTATGAAGGTTTTCAAATTCGGTGGGGCATCGGTAAAAGATGCAGCGGGTGTAAGAAACACTGCAAAAATTTTGGGCATATTCCCAAAAGATGAAATTGTTGTGGTTGTTTCGGCAATGGGTAAAACCACCAATGCATTGGAAAAGCTTGTAAAACCTGCGAGTGAAAGAGAAGAAAGAGAAACACTCAGCGAAATACAGAAATACCATTTTCATATTGCTGAAGAGCTTTTTAGTGATAAAAATGCTCCCGTATTTTCTGCACTTGAAAACCTTTTTGATGAATTAGAAAAGAAAGTTTTTGGCACTACTATAGAAAATGGTGATGAGCGATATGACCAGGTCGTATCTATGGGTGAAGTATTTTCAACGCATATCGTGAGTGAATATCTTGCCTCGCAAAAAATTGAAAATACGCTTTTACATGCTATTGACCTGGTTTGCACAAACGATAATTACCGTGAGGGTAAAGTAGATTTTGAAGCAACGGAGAAGAATGTAAAAACATTGCTGGAGCCTGCACTGAAAACAAAAAGAATTGCTATTACACAAGGTTTCATTGGCCGGACAAACAGTCATAAGACATGCACCCTCGGCCGTGAAGGATCCGATTATACAGCTGCTATTCTGGCGTATTGTTTAAATGCAGAGTCGGTTACAATATGGAAAGATGTACCAGGTGTGCTGAATGCCGACCCTAAATGGTTTGATGATACGATCAAGATAGACCACCTAAGTTACCAGGATGCTATTGAACTATCATATTACGGTGCTACGGTTATACATCCAAAGACTATTAAGCCCTTGCAGAACAAAAACATTCCGCTTTTTGTGCGTTCGTTCATTCAACCGGAAGCTTCCGGTACCCGCATAGACAATGACTCGACCCAGTTACCTGTACCTTGCTTTATATTTAAAGTGAACCAGGTGCTTGTTTCCGTTTCTCCTAAGGACTTTTCTTTTATAGTTGAGGAAAGCCTCAGTCATATCTTCGATCTGCTGTCACAATACAAGGTAAAGACCAACGTAATTCAGAATTCTGCCATTAACTTCTCTTTATGTATTGATGATGATGCAGAAAAAGTACCTGCCTTGCTCGATGCACTGCGCAATGATTTCAGGGTGCTTTATAATAAAAACCTTGAATTGGTTACCATTCGTTATTACGACCAGGCAACCATTGACCGTGTTTGTGTGAACAAAAAAATATTACTTGAACATAAGAGCCGTTACACGGTTCAGATAGTGATGCAGGATAAGTAATTTTCTTTATTCCTCAACACTTTCCTCCATTGACCTTTGGTTGGAAAGCACCTTTGCAAATTCAGTAAATACTTTGTACGCAGGTGTAAAATAGAAACGGTCTTCGTTCACCTTTTCAATAATGTTCTTACGTGCCATGGTGCTGAAAATAAGCCTGCGGCGTGCCTCAGCATCTTTTAACTGCTTATTCGATTGTATAAGGTCAATGTACGATGAGTTGTCGAACAGAATATTTATTTCTTCAAATGAATACTCTGCATACTGCAGTCCGTCAAGGAAATTCTTACCCTGCTTATCAAGTTCATAACAGAAAATAGCGAAGAAGATACTTATATCCCTCGACATATTTTCGTCAGTTTCCTTTGAAATAAGGAAAGCATATTCGGTTGTAATGTTCAGTATATAGTCAAAAGAAACCTTAAAGAATTCTGCATAGAATTCTTCTTTCTGAACAAGTTCTTCAAAATGCTTATCGCGCGACAAGATGAACTTGCCAGTTGTTAATTCTTCAACAATGCGCCTATGATTCTGCGGGTATTCCATTTTGTGTTACCTTAAGTTTGGGTACGTTTAAATTAGCTGTTTCGGTCTTTATTTTAACTGTTGCGTCTTTGTTGTAGGCTGTTACTTCCAGATCATCTTCAAACAGCAAACAGGTTAGTGCAAATAGTTTTTCGTTGGTAATATGCTTGTCTTCGCTCTTTAATTGCTTATTACACCATTCAAAGAAGTTCACGATCGGTAACGATTTTACAAGTTCCTCTTTATACTTCTTCTTCTTGAATATCCACCTTTCTGTTTCTTCCTGGTCATCATCTATGATGGCATCATCAGAACCAGTGAACTGTTCAAAGTATTCAAAGGTATTCAGATATATCTTGTTTGAATATGGACTATCTAACTCCATCTTCAATAACTTAGGTGGAGTAACCCTGTAAGGGTTTTTCAGGAACTCTATCCAACCTGTCAATATTTGCGATTCGGTACGTATTCTTTCAATTAACGGCAACAATTCATTGGTCAATATCTTCGATTGCCTTAATACATCGTCATTGGTTTGAATAAGCAAGTGATAGAGTTTTTCAAATGCCTGCCTTACTCCCTCATCATCATAATTCAACCTGCGTTGATTAGCAAATTCTGAAATATTCAGCAGTTTGTTTGATATGGACTGGGAGTGGTTTACGTCCAATATTCTGTTAAGCGGAATGATGTAATACTCAATCCAGAAAGATGCTTTTTGGATCTTTTCCCTGTAGTCGACTCTATGTACATTTCCTTTCAGATCCCTGGTTTCGTTCAACAAGCGAATTGAGTTTTTCTCAACTGCATCACTGAACTCCTTGATTTGAACTGAAAGCGCTTTTAACCTTTCTAACAGAATATCACGGTCGCTATCAACACCCTTCTTTATCTTCCTGAACAACTCCGTAATGGCATTCCCGAACTTATCGATTTCCTCAGGTAATAAAGGCCTGAATTCAAAAAGAATGAACTCAATAAGTTTGTAATATACATCGCGTAATTCGTAATCGTCGTTTACCTGGCGGACGATCTTATACTCCATCAACTGAAGTTTTATGTCCTTTTTGTGCTGGTGCAGCACAGCCTGAAATGCTTCTTTACGAATAACTTCATTATCCTGCTGAAGATCGAAAAGATCTCTCAGGACCTCGAAATAGGTCCACAGGAAGGACAGTATGGTTTTAGGTTCTGCCTTTATCATGCTTCCTCGTTTACTTCGGTTTTATCATGTGTCATAACATTCGGATAGCCTTCGTTCAGGTTTACCTTCTTGCCCTTTTGCGGCCTGAACATTAAAATGTATTTGTCAAAGCCATCCAGAATTGTTTCTTCAGTAGATGTACAAACCGGAATGAAGTTATGCTCTTTACAGAAGCGGAACAACTCAAGCCTATTCTTACCATCCACACGTGCAATTTCGTCAATGGTAATGGTTACCTTATTGTTCTTATCGTCAATTGCAAGGCGGTTAATTACCGACATGATGATTACAAGGCGTATCATGATATCTGTTCCGGTCGATTCAACCTGTTCTTTCAAGTCAACTATCTTTTCTTTTCCGCCTTTAGTAAGTTGAAGTTCGATATCAAAAAGTTCCTCGAACTCAATTTTTTTGCCTGAATCAAGGTAGCCATTAAGCGTTTTCAGGTTTTCAGACTGGTCGAAATCGAGTCTTGCCTGTGGAGAGAATTCCTGTATTGAACTGATCTTTTTCAGGTCATCAATTACACGTGTGGTTTCGTTCAACACAATTTTCAACGACTCAATATCAGATATTTTGATCTGCGCAAGCTTGTTGTTAAACTTAGTATCAATGTATTCTTTAAACTCACCATAGCGCTTTAATAGCGTATATGCAGGATTTGCAAACTGGGTACTGATAGCCTGCAAAATAGTATCGATACTTTTTTGTTTTTCATCAAGGCAGGCAATTTCATCTTCAATGAACTTAATGAAATTGTCCTCGTCTGATTCGGTGCTATTGATACGGTATTTCAGGTTATCGAATGCCCTGTCCTTATTGCTCTTGATCTGTTCACGGTCTGTACCTACCATACGTAGCTTACTATAGATATCGTTCAGTGTATCTTTCGATTCAACCTTTACCGGAACAATATTGATCTTTTCTACTTCTTCTTTCCATACCTTCAATTCAGCAATACGCCTGTACAGATCATCCTTTGCTTCAGTAAGCACTGTAATTGAATTTGACTTGCGCGTAACCTCAGCATTCAATGTTTTCAGGTCTTTCTCAAGCTGTTCTTTCTTTTCGCTTATTGTCTTGAACAAGCCATTTTGCTTGGTTAATTCCTTGTCAAGTCCTGGTTTGGTTTTGAGTTTGGCTATTTTCATTTTAGCCTCTTCTATCTGCTCTTTTACCTCATCTAATTTCTTTTGTGCTTTCTCAAAATCTACTGCAACAGGCAAAAGTTTTTCATATTCCTCACGTTCTTTCTTAAACTCTGTAAGCTTTTCTTTAAGGTCTTCAATAGACTCAATCGGGCTGCCTTTTAATCCTTTAGGCAATTTAATTTCTCCATCAAATAACTTCATTAACGAACCAAGCTTGGTAATTTCCTTACTTATCAGTTCGCTAGATTGACTCGAGAAATCTGTTGACAGTATAAAATTCAATACTTCTCTGTCCTTTTGGTTAGCTGTTATTTTATGAATAAGCTGGTTTGAATATCCCTTTACCTGTGCATCCAATTTGCCTATAGAAGCCTTCAGGTCAGCTATTTTTTGTTGAATTTGCTTAACGGTATATCTTTCAACCCGTGTAAGATTTATCTCGGTATCCTTACGTACTTTATCAAAATTCGCCAATTGTTGGTTCAAAAACTGTACACCTTCGTATGAATTTATCTCTGCTATTTGTTGTTGAAGTTCTAACTGATCCTCAGAAATTTGCTTTAATTCAACTTCGTTACCACCAATTTCCCTATCGAGTTTCTGTTTCTTAGGTATCAGTTTTTCATTCAGTTCAAACTGAGTTTTATCAAGCTCCTGTTTCTTTTGCAGGGCCTGCATTTCCAACTCAGTAAGTGTTGGTGAGTACCTTGAATTAAAAAGGAAAACCAATTCAGCCAGGTTCTTTGTCTTGGCCTTATACAAATTCAGTTCTTCACGGAACTCAAAAAAGTCCTTTTGAATATCCGAAATGGTCTTGATCTCTTCATTTATTCTCAACAGATCATGAATATCCTTTTTGCTCTTCTGCGAAAAGTTAATTCCCTCATTATCCCTATTATCGGCAATCATGAGAGACTCTTTCAGAGTTTTATTGGTAATTAACTTTGAGTTAATAAGGTAACGATAAACCTTTGAGAAGTTATTACTCAAGCCATCTGACATAACTGTATCTTCTAACCAGATTACACCATTGTTGCGGTTACCACGCTGGTAAACGAAGTTAAACACTTCACGTTTATCTTTAAATGCATATAGCTCAATGCCGTCAGCCGCAAATTGGGTTTTCAGGTCATCGAATTTCATTACTACCTGTTGGCCGTTCTTGTTCTTAATGAACATATCATCGCTATATTCACGATCGACACGGTAGTATTCTACTTCGCCTTCGCTATTCCGTTTCAGCAAAATGCAATAATAACTTTGCTTATAAATTTCAAATATTATATAGCTATTTGTCGAAGACGGGAAATAGTGATGAACCGTTTCTTTATCACCGGGTTTATTGTCAACAAATGCCATTTTCTTTCCATCAATGATGAAAAGGAAATTAAGCGCATAAATAAATGTGCTTTTACCAATGTTGTTAGGTCCAACCAATTGAATTGAGTCGCTGTCGTCTAATTTAACAATAGCTTTCCCGTAGGTTGTAGAGTTTAGGATAATAAGTCTTTTCAGCATGGATTATTTCGTAAAGACCCAAATCTATGCATAATCAATGTATGATTCAAGAAGAGTTTTTAACAATAATCGTCTATTGTTAATAACCTTTTTGGGGCACGAAAACCTTTAATTCTGGACTATCTCTTTTACTTCAATATCTCCCTGGCAATAACCAACTTCTGTATCTCAGAAGTGCCTTCGCCAATGGTGCAAAGCTTAGAGTCGCGGTAGAATTTTTCTACAGGAAAATCTTTGGTATAACCATACCCGCCAAATATCTGCACTGCATCGGTCGATACCTCTACCGATATTTCAGAAGCATAGTACTTCGCAAAAGCGCTTTCCTTAGTCACTTTCTGGTGGCGGTTCTTAAGGTCTGCTGCATGCATAATTAAAAGTTCAGCAGCTTCTATTTTGGTTGCCATATCGGCTAACTTGAATGATATAGCCTGGAATTCACTTATCGGTTTATCAAACTGGTGTCTTTCTTTTGAATATTTAATGCTCGCTTCAAATGCTCCTTTTGCAATTCCTAATGCTAATGACGCAATTGAAATACGTCCACCGTCAAGCACTTTCATAGCCTGTACAAAACCATCGCCTTCTTTGCCTAACATCTGGCTCTTATGAACTTTGCAGTCGGTAAAGATCAGCTCAGCGGTTTCTGAAGCACGCATACCAAGCTTATTTTCTTTCTTGCCACCCTTCATACCCGGAGTGCCTTTTTCTACAATAAAAGCAGTCATTCCGTGTGAGTCTTTTTTCTCACCGGTACGAACAATTACAACTGCCACATCACCTGAAATAGCGTGTGTAATAAAATTCTTCGCTCCATTTATGATATAATAGTCACCATCCTTTTTTGCAACGGTCGACATGTTTCCTGAATCTGATCCGGTACCTACCTCGGTAAGTCCCCATGCCCCGATCCATTCACCGGAAGCTAGTTTTGGTAAATATTTTTTCTTTTGTTCTTCGTTACCGAATTGCAAAATATGGCCTGTGCAAAGTGAGTTATGCGCTGCAAATGATAAACCTATAGAGCCACATATTTTTGCGATTTCAACAATAGCAGTTACATATTCAAAATAACCAAAGCCTGCTCCGCCATATTCAGTAGGCACAAGCACACCCATAAAACCAAGCTCGCCAAGTTTCCTGAATACTTCTACCGGAAATTTTTGCGATTCATCCCACTCCATCATCTTTGGGCGGATATGTTCATTGCCGAACTTTTTAAGCGTATCGGCAATCATTAATTGCGTTTCGGTAGTTGCGAAATCTAATCCCGGTGCTATATCAGTAACTGTGCTCATCCTTCTATTTTTTTGCAAATTTAATATTTCAGGGCATTATTTGGTAATTGAAAGATACGGAGATAATTTTGAATAGACCTCATTATCCATTCCATCTAACTTCATTATTTCCTTAATATCCTTAAATCCACCATTTTCCTTGCGGTAATCATAAATAGCTTTTGCCAGTTTTTTACGAATATACGGGTGATGTGCCATATCTTTTTCGGTAGCTGTGTTTATGTTTATCTTTTCTACCTTGCTTATATCCAGATTTATATCGTTGATCATAGAATAATAGCAAGCCGTATCCATGCCATATACCTGTAACAATTGTTCTTTACTATAATATCCTCCCAACGCATCCCTAAAACGTACAATTGTCCGTGCCACCTTTGGCTTAATCATCGGGAATCTCATAAAATCTGCTGAGTCTGCTGTATTAATTTCTATAAATGAGCCCTGCGCCGGTTTCGTTTTTATTTGCTCGTCTACTTCCTGCATTATAATTTGCCTCGTTGAGTCAGTATGTTTGAACTTCACCTTAGCCATATCCGACTTAAGTGAAGAGAGATCGACTGTTGATGGTGATGGAGGAAGAAAATCCGTAATGACCAGGATTATCATTGCAACCAATATCAATGTAAGTAATACTAATACGCCATTGCGTTGCCTCTTACTGAAAGCAAAATAATCTTTCCATGCCATGGAACTAAAATACAAAAGTCTGGAAATTAAAAAGGGATGCTACATAGCATCCCTTTTTAAAAATATAAAACCTGACCCTTACGGTAGTGTAATATTATAATTGGTACCGTTTATGTTGGCAGTTGCTGTATGGCCGCATGTGCCAACACCGCTTGTAAATGTTAGTGTCAGCGGATAAGGTTTACCTGTGCAACTGAATGTTACTGAACCGGCCTCTATACAATCGCAGAACTTGCCGCCTGTTGCACCGCCATTGATAAAGTATGCAGTCCAGTAAAGAGGATTTGAACTACTTATGGTTTCGCTATATTGTACGCCACTCTTGCTCGTACCAATTGCACCACCACTAATTACGTAATAATACACACTACCCACTTTAGTTAACACATTATTGCGGGTAGCCTTCCATGTTGCTGAACCGCCTGTTGAATAATTAAGTGTAACATTTGAGCTACAACTCCAGCTATGGTCGCCTAATGAATCTTTGCCGGTATTAGTAACATTATTATAACCACTTACAGATATTGTTCCGTTCAATAAAGTAGTCACTGAATAATTCTTCCAGGTTTGGGTAACTGAAGCGCCAGAGTCAAAATAACCTTTGTGGCTGGTCCAGTATACTATAATATCACCTTTACGTAATCTTCCGTCAGGGCTAACGCATAAACCGCTGAAATGAATATCAATTGTATCAGCACTTGATGATGAGTCTCCTGTAATTGTACCGCAGGTTCCACCTAAAGTCCTTTCTACTGATGCACCGCCCTGGGCAGCACCGTCAGCTATATTCTTTGAATCATTTATCATAAATGATGCATTTGCTTCATCCTGAGCTGCAGTATAATCTGTGTCAGGACTAGTAGGCTTAGCAGGTGTTACATCTTTTTTACAGCCGGTATAAATAACTGCTGTTAAGAGTGCAAGACCCATAATTGTTGCTGATATTTTTTTCATTGTTTTTGTTTTAAATTAATTTACTAAATCAAATATAGAAAACATTTCCAGAAAACCAAAAATAACCTTGAACAAATAAGAAAGGACAGTTTAAACTGTCCTTTCTTATTATTTAAATACTTTAATTACGGTAAAGTGATATTATAATTATTACCGTTTATAGTTGCCGTAGCAGTACGCTTGCAGCTTCCCACTCCACTTGTAAATGTTAAATACAACGGATACGTTTTACCTGATCTTGTCAGTTCCACCTGGCCTGATTCAATACAATCGCAATATGTACCGCCCCATGCAGGCCAGCCACCATTCAGCCAAAAGGCTGTATAAATAAGTGGCTGAGTAATGGTCAGAGTATACTGATTTCCGCTTTTACTGGTTCCGGAAGCACTACCCGTAGTACTGTAATACCATTGGCTACCAATTTTAGAGAGTATATTAGTACGTGAGGAATTCCACGTGCAACCTCCGCCACTTGAATAACTAAGTGCAAGATTTGCGTTAAAGGCCCAGCTATGGTCTCCCAATGAATCTTTACCTATATTGGTAAGAGTTCTTACACCTGTAATACCAATAGTTGTACCTCCAAGGGTTGTAACAGAATAGTTATACCATGTTTCAGATATTGAAGCGCTGTCTTGAAAATATCCTTTGCCGTTCCAGTACACCCTGATATGGCCTTTCCTTAGCCTATAGTCAGGGCTAATGCAAGTTCCAGGGAAGAAAATATCAATAAGCGAATCCTTTGTGGTTCCAATTACTGTATCACCCCAGGTAATTACACCGCATGTTGTTCCCAGAGTTCTTTCATTAGCCTGACCTTTTGCAGCGCCATCAGAAATGTTCTTTGAATCATTCAGCATAAATGACGCATTTGCATCATCTTGTGCTGCAGTAGCATCTGTATCAGCAGTAGATTCCTTTTTACATCCGGTAATAACCATACCGGCTAAAGCTATACCTAATATACCTGTAGTTAAAAATTGTTTGGTCTTCATGGCAGATAAAAAATTTGTTTTGTTTCCTGTTTGATACTTCAAATATAAAAAAGTTTAACGATTTTTAACAGGGATGCCTAAATTCACTGATTTTCAGCGTATTTATATTATATATTCAAGAAAATTTCCGCACTTGTTCCAGGCCTTTCATATTAGTTACCCTTATTTCGCGGCCATCTGTCTCTATTACTTTTTCTTGTTTAAAGTCTGATAATGTTCGAATTAGCGATTCGGTAGATGTACCTACTATGCTGGCAAGGTCATCGCGTGAAATACGGATTGAACCGGTTGATTCATTTTTCTTTTGCAACGATATAAGCGCTTCAGCTACACGCGATCTAACTGAATTAAATGCCAGGCCAAGTAATCGCTCTTCTTTTTCTCTAATATCGTTAGCTAGCATTTTTATAAACCTTGCCGAAACCTCATGATTAGAATATACCAGTGAAAGAAAATCCTGTTGAGGTATAAGAGCCACCTCGGTATCTTCAAGGGCCGTTGCAGAATCAACATGGTTGGTACCTTCCAGCAGGCCTACATAGCCAAAATATTCACCTTCTCCCACTATACCGGTAATAAATTCTTTTCCATCGCCACTCATTTTCCAGGTTTTTATCTTTCCTTTATTTACAAAGTATACCATCTGGGGGTTATCGCCTTCTTCATACAATGCTTCTTTTTTTGAGAATGTGCGTACCTTGCATTCAGAGGCAATAGACGCAGGCAAACTGAATTTTTTTGCCTCGCTGATGAACTGGGTTAAGCCTGTCAGATCGCGTGAATAATTTTTTCTGAAAGAGTTACTTCTTTTTAATCTGATTTCAATAGCGCTGATCAACTCCTTTTCATCAAAGGGCTTGGTTAAATAATCGTCCGCACCAAGGTTCATTCCCTTTCTTACATCACTTTTATCTGCCTTAGCTGTTAAAAAAATAAATGGTACTCCGGCAGTTTCAGGGTTCTTGCTCAATACCTCCAACACCTCATAGCCATCCATATCGGGCATCATTACATCGCAAATGATCAGATCAGGGTTTTCCCTTTTTGCCTTTTCAACGCCCACGCGTCCATTCTCTGCAGTTACAACTACATGGTTGGCAAAGTTCAGTATCTCAGAGGTGTTCTCCCTCATTTCGGTATTATCTTCTATCAGCAATATTTTACTCATACTGGTTTATTCATTATAAACAAATGTAGCCATTTCCTTGCATGGATTATTATGACAAAAGTCATTCAACCTGTTTTTACTACTTTTGTAATGCAACATTCATCATTAGCTGTAGTGTTTAATAATCTACTTTCTTCCGATAGAAAACTCTCAGGTTCCTTAAAAACAATTTTGGGGTTTTACCCTGGCAATATCGCCTTATACCAAATGGCACTGCGCCATAAATCAATGGCAAAAGGCAGCCCTGAAAGCGAAAAGGCCAGTAACGAACGCCTGGAATTTTTGGGCGATGCATTATTAAATTCTATTGTGGCTGAACATTTATTCCGCAGGTTCCCATATAAAGATGAAGGTTTTCTTACCAAAATGCGTTCTAAGGTTGTGAGCCGAAACCATTTGAACAACATTGCCACAAGAATGGGCCTGCAGGATCTGTTAAGTAAAGATTCCGGAGGGTATTCAGGAAGTTCTATATATGGTAATGCGTTGGAAGCATTAATTGGCAGCATATATATGGACAAAGGGTTTAACAAAACCAAGAAATTTATTTTAGAACGTATTTTTGGCCTGTATGTTGACCTTGATGAATTAGAAAACACAGAAACCGATTTTAAGAGCAAACTGATAGAATTAGTACAAAAAGAAAAAAGGTCAATTGAGTTCAGGGTAATGGAAGAGCCGAGGTCAGGCGACAAAAAAACATTCAGTATCGGGGTTTATATAGATAACATTATTAAGGCACAGGCTAACCATCAGTCAAAAAAACGTGCCGAGCAAATAGCGTCAGAAAAAGCTTACCAGGCCATGGTAGGTGTAAACTTATAGTATGTCTAAAGTACGTTTGCAATTTGAACATGATTACGATTTTTGCCTTATTGGCATAGTGTGCCACGACAAAGATTATCGCTTATGCTGGATGCTGAACAGCCTGTTCAATATAAAGCTAACTAAGGTAGATGACCACGCAACTGAGCATAGCACACACTCTATGTTTTCGTTCAACCAGGAAGATCTTTTCAAAGACTATCATTTAATATCGAATCGGGGTAAAGATGGATTGCTTGTTGAGGAACACAAACAAATGGACTATTTTTTTATTGTAAAAGGCTCGGTTGATAGTGATGAAAGAAAACAACTGGTGGAGCAAATTAAAAAAGCCGATATGATATTGGGTGCATACCTTATTGATGCACAAATATTGAAATCAAAACATAATTTGATATTTTAGCAGTATGGAAATAGGAATAAAGACAAAAATAATAGCCACAATAGGGCCGGCATCTGCTTCAAAAGAAGTATTGAAACAACTCATACAGGCAGGCATGAGCATTTGCCGTATAAACTTTTCGCATGGCGATTATGAGGCGGTAAAAAAAATACTTACCAATGTACGTCAGTTGAATAAAGAAATGGGCACCTACGTAGGTGTGCTTGCAGATCTGCAGGGACCAAAACTGCGTATTGGAGAAGTAGTGGGTGGCGGTGTTGAAATTATAGATGGTCAGCCAATTACTATTACAACCAAACCTTGCATTAGTGATGCAAAAAAGGTTTATATAACCTATCCTCAGTTTCCAAAAGACGTGGGGGTAGGCGACAATGTATTGATAGCTGATGGAAAATTATTATTGCGTGTAACGGGAACAAATCGTAAAGACGAGGTAAAAGCTGTTGTAGTACACGGTGGAATGCTGAACTCAAAGAAAGGGGTCAATCTTCCGAATACAAAAATATCGATGCCTTCACTGACTGAAAAAGATCTGAAGGATCTGAAATTTGCATTGGAGAATAATATTGAATGGATCGGGCTTTCATTTGTGCGTACGGTAAACGATGTGGTAGACCTGAAGCACAGAATAAAAAAATTAAAATCGACCGCAAAGGTTGTTGCAAAAATTGAAAAGCCTGAGGCTTTGCTTGAGATTGATAACATTATAGATATGACCGATGCCGTAATGGTTGCACGTGGCGACCTGGGCGTTGAGCTGGATGCAGAGCGTGTTCCGCTTATTCAAAAAATGCTGGTGCGTAAATGCATTGAGGCATCAAAGCCGGTAATTATTGCTACGCAAATGATGGAGAGTATGTTAACCAATTTCTCTCCTACGCGCGCCGAGGTTAACGACGTTGCAAACGCTGTGCTTGATGGTGCTGATGCAGTTATGTTAAGTGAAGAAACTTCCGTAGGCCAATACCCTGTTAGGGCTGTGCAGTATATGCATAAAATTGCAAAGCATATTGAAGATAATGAGAATAGTATTTATTATCGTGAACACCACCCTATATTGCAAACGCAAACATTCATCTCCGATTCTATTTGCTACAACGCTTGTGTAATGGCCAGACATGCAGGTGTTAAAGCAATTGCATCTATGACCAATTCAGGATATACTGCCTTTAAGCTTTCAAGTCACAGGCCAAAAGCCAACATATTTATTTTTACCGACAACTCAACCTTGCTTACTACGTTAAGCTTGCTTTGGGGTGTACACGGTTTCTATTACGATAAGTACTTAAGCACTGATCATACTATATCAGAAATAAAATCATTTCTGCATAAACAGAAACTATTGAACCCTCGTGACTTTGTAATAAACATTGCCAGCACGCCAATTAAAGAACGTGGCCGGACCAATATGATGAAGTTGAGCCAGATCGTTTAATCGATTACTAAAATTTATTAAAATGAAAATTGTAAGAGTAGTTTATACTACAAAAGCAGAATACGCTGCACAAAACAAGGCTAACATACAAAAGGTAATGAGCGATCTGCAAGCCTTTAATAATTCCGGTATGCTTTACAATGTATGCCTTAGCCCCGATGAAAAAACATTCACTCATCTGGCATTTTTTAAAACAGAAACAGACGAAAAACAATTGCTTGAGCTACCTTCTTTTATAAGTTTTCAGCAACAACTTAAAGCAAGTGGACCGGAAGCGCCTCCTAAACAAGATTTTCCAACCCTGATTGGAGTTTCAAGCTCTTCATTTCTTAACTAAAACATATCGGGATGAAAAAAGAAATCGGAACAAAAGAAAAACCAATGAAGTTAAAAACGCCACCCTTAACTTCAGATTATACAATGCATACTGAAGTAAAAGATGGTAAGGAATTACTGGTATGCACAGTAGGGAAAACTGTTCTGCATTATGACCTCCGCTGTATTGATGACCTGCATGCAATGCTAAAAAAGCATGGCGATTGGATGGAACTTGGTAGTGCCGATGAACAGAAGCCTGCTAAAGAAGGAACTGTTGAAGCCTGGGGACGTTCTCCTAAAAACCCGGTAGGTGGTTGGTATGGACTTAAAAAAGGGCTGCGTGGACGTTTTGGAATGTATGTTCCTCCATTAGTGGAAGCCTTAGGGCTTGCGGAAGTAGAGCATAACCCTAAGAATAACAGAATGCGGGCTAAATAAATTTACCCTTATTCTTTTACAAACCAACCTTTCAGCGAGTTTCCTATTTTAAATGTGTTGAGCAAGCCATTTATTAATTGTATTGCTACACGAAATAATGGGTTCGATTGGCTTCTTTCACGCATCAGTTCATCTGAACTGGTTGCTGAAACCAATAGTTCATTATTTTCAACATGGCGCATAGTGCGAAAGCTGGCCTTTAACCTTGAAAAGCTAATACCTGTAGTTTTTATTTTTTTCTTCTTAAAACCATTGTTTGTGAAAAGATAGTTCAACGTTTTAGGAGTATAGTAACTTAAATGCTCCGGGTATTCTATTACGTTATAATTACCTTTCAGCAAATAGCGTTCAACCGCGTTGAAGTTTGGTGTAGTAAGGTATACAAGCCCACCTGTTCTCATTATTTTGTGAATATTGGTTATTTCTTCCAGAGGGTTATTTATATGCTCCAATACTTCAAATGAAGTAATTACGTCAAACGCTTCAGGGCTATAGTTTTCAGCCTTTAAAGACCCTGTTTGCATAGTAATTCCTTTGTTCCTGCATATTTCTACAGCATTATCAGTAAATTCAGTTCCATGTACCTCCCACCCTTTTGCTTTAGCCTCCTCCAGAAAAAAACCGGTACCGCAACCTATATCCAGTATTTTGTTTGTTTTTCTGAAAGGTTCAAATTCATCTAATAATTCCTGATACCTAAGCCTGGTAATAGGCGAATAGTACTCATCCCTGCTATATTTTGCATAATGCTCAAGGAGCTCTTTCTGGCTGGGAATGCGGGAGCAAAACACAAATCCGATAGGATAACTCTTTACCAGGTAATGTCGCTCATATCCCTTTAATGCTTTAAGATCTTTTGATCCGCTAATTAAACATTGAGTATGTTGAGGATATGATTCTTCCATGCTTTCTTCAGGTAATCAAAGGTAGCTGTTTTGGAGCAAAAAGGAAAAATGAACCCTAACTAGGCGTCAAGTTCGCCGGCTATAACATTAAGGCTGCTTAATGTTACAATAGCATCTGACAGCATATTACCACGTATCATTTCAGGATATGCCTGGTAGTATATAAAACATGGCCTGCGGTAGTGTAACCTGTATGGTGTTCTACCACCATCGCTTACCAGGTAAAAACCAAGTTCGCCATTAGCGCCTTCCACCGCATGGTAAATTTCGCCTTTAGGTATATTGGTTTCTCCCATTACTATTTTAAAGTGATAAATAAGGGCCTCCATATTGTTATATACTTCCTCTTTCGGAGGTAAGTAAAAGTCAGGGACATTGCCATGAAAATCCTTTTCAGGCATCTTATCAATTTTATCTATAGCCTGTTGAATGATGCTATAGCTTGCCCATATTTCATGCTCACGCACCATAAAACGGTCGTATGTATCGCCATGGGTACCAACAGGAATATCAAACGTAAATTCTTCGTAACTGCAATACGGATTCATTACACGTACATCGTAATCAACACCTGCAGCACGCAGGTTAGGGCCTGTAAAACCGTAATTTAAAGCTCTGTCAGCACTTATCGGCCCGGCGCCAATGGTACGGTCCATAAATATGCGATTACGCACCAGAAGCTTCTCAAATTCTTTTAGCACAGCCGGAAAGTCTTTCATAAACTTCCTGAGCTTAGCCCAGGTTACATCAGACCAATCACGTTCAAAACCACCAATACGGTCAATGTTTGTGGTTAACCTTGCACCGCATATCGACTCGTATATTTCGTAGATCTTTTCGCGTTCTTCAAATACGTACACAAATCCGGTCAGTGCTCCGGCATCAACGCCAATTACACTATTACAAACCAAATGGTCGGCAATACGTGCCAGTTCCATTATTATAATGCGCATGTATTGCACGCGCTTAGGAATCTTGGTGTCTATCAGTTTCTCAACTGTCATATGCCAGCCAATGTTATTGATCGGCGAAGAACAGTAGTTAAGGCGGTCAGTTATAGGAGTGATCTGGTTATACGGTCTTCTTTCAGAAAGTTTTTCAAATGCACGATGAATAAAGCCAATGGTAGGTTCTGAATCCACAATAATTTCACCATCCATTTTCAGAATATTCTGAAAAACCCCATGTGTAGCAGGGTGCGTAGGACCAAGATTCAGAATGGAATATTCTTTTTCATCAAGTTTTTCAGCAGTCTCCGGTGCTGTTTGCTGCACCATTTTTTCCTTTTTATCTTTTGCCTGAGCCATACTTCAGAATATTATTATCGTCCGAACATTGAATCGTTCTTATCTGTACGTGTTGGGTCTTCCAATGGAAATTCCTTTAACATCGGGAATCCGCCAAGGTCATCAACATTCAAAATACGTTTCATATTTGGATGTCCTTTAAATGTAATGCCAAAGAAATCGTAGGTTTCTCTTTCCATCCAGTTGGCTGTAGAGAAAACTGTTGTAAGTGTGGGAACAACTGAATCATTCAATGCAAAGAAAATACGCAAACGTATCCTCCAGTTGCGGCGCAGGTTATGCAGGTGGTAAATAACACCAAGCTCCTGACCTTTGTTATCAGGGAAATGTATTCCGCACAGGTCGGTTAAAAAACGGAATTGCATTTCTGGTTCGTCGTAAAGAAACTTTACAACATCAATTATCTTATCTTTTTTTATGGTAAATACCGGAAAATCTTTCGACATTTCCGCTGATACAATTGCATCGCCGAATGTTTCGCGAAGTTTACTTTCTATTACTGGCAATATATCTTCCATACACTTATTCTATTCCGTATTCAGCCAACAGGGCTTTATATTGAGGGGTATCTCTTCTGCGTATTGATTCCTTCTGGATCAGTTCCTGTATCTTTAAAATACCATCCAGCACCTGTTCAGGGCGTGGAGGGCAACCCGGTACGTATACGTCAACAGGTATTACTCTGTCAATACCTTGCAACACGCTATATGTATCAAAAATTCCACCACTTGATGCACAGGCACCCATTGAAAGTACCCACCTTGGTTCAGCCATTTGCATATATACCTGGCGAAGAATAGGAGCCATTTTTTTTGCAATGGTACCCATTACCATAAGCAGATCGGCCTGGCGTGGAGAAAAGCTCAAACGTTCTGCACCAAAACGCCCCATATCATAGTGGGCAGCCATAGTAGCCATAAATTCAATTCCGCAACATGACGTAGCAAAAGGCAATGGCCAGATCGAATTCTTACGCGCCATGCCTATAACTTTATCTACCGATGTAGCAAAAAAACCTGGGCCCTCAATGCCTGCAGGTGAATTAACTACCTGAATATTACTTTTTTCAACCTCAATGCTCATATTCTTTTCAATTTGGGTTTAGTCAGTATCCCACTTCAATGCACCCTTTTTCAATATATATAAAAAGCCGATCAATAATACTGCCATGTACGATATCATTTCAATAAAACCAAGGCTTCCAAGGTTTCTGAAATCGACAGCCCATGGGTACATAAATATCACTTCCACGTCGAACAAAACAAACAAAATAGCTGCCAAAAAATATTTTACTGAAAACGGAATACGTGCATTTCCTTGTGATTCTATACCGCATTCGAATGTTTCAAGCTTAACTTTTGTATGACGTCTTGGCCCAAGAAAGTGAGTAGCAAACATTGTTACAGTAACAAAGCCACCTGCTACCAATACCGTTATAATTATCGGTAAATATTGCATTAATGTGCTGCTTGTATTCATATTACAAAGTTAATGATTATTATGCTTCTATCAGCTCCTGTAAATAGTTAACATCTTTTACCTTTTGCTGGCCTTGAATAAGTTCTTCAAACTCCTTGCGGAAGTGACGTATAGCGCTTGCTACAGGCCATGCAGCTGCATCACCAAGCGGGCAAATAGTACGGCCCTCTATCTTAGATTGTACATCCCATAAAAGATCAATATCAGACATTTTACCATGCCCATCTATGATCTTGTGCAATACTCTTTCCATCCAGCCTGTTCCTTCGCGGCAAGGGCTACATTGGCCACAAGATTCGTGGTGATAAAATCTAGTGAAATTATATAAGTTCTTTACTACGCTAACCGTTTCATCCATTACAATAAATCCGCCGGAACCTAACATGGTGCCACTGGCAAAACCTCCATCAGCCAATGATTCATAGCTCATTAAACGAGGTTCGCCCTTAGCTGTTTTCAAAAATAGTTCGGCCGGAAGAATAGGCACAGATGAACCACCTGCAACTATTGCTTTAAATTTTTTGCCATTGAGAATGCCGCCGCAATATTCATCAGAAAATAAAAACTCTTCAACAGGAAGGCCCAGGTCTATTTCATACACACCAGGTTTTCTAACATGTCCACACGCAGAAATAAGTTTTGTGCCGGTGCTTTTTCCAATGCCTATCTTTGCATACTCTTCTCCACCCATATTTAAAATGTGAGGAACAGCAGCAATAGTTTCAACGTTATTTACAACAGTAGGGCACATCCACAAACCTTGTATAGCAGGGAATGGTGGCTTCATGCGAGGGTTACCTCTTTTACCTTCAAGTGATTCTATCAGCCCGGTTTCTTCGCCGCAAATGTATGCACCGGCGCCCGGATGAACATACAGATCAAGGTCATAACCGGAACCCATAATATTTTTACCAAGCCAGCCTGCAGCATACGCCTCCGCTATAGCTTTTTCTAAAATATGATAAACGTATAATAACTCTCCACGAATGTAGATGTAGGCCGTATGTGCATCTAAGGCAAAACTTGAAACAATCATTCCTTCCACTAATGCATGAGGAAGATGTTGCATCAGATATCTGTCCTTGAAAGTACCTGGTTCGCTTTCATCGGCATTGCAAACAAGGTAATGAGGGTTCGGCGTTTTTTTATCAATGAAACTCCATTTCATTCCGGTTGGAAAACCAGCTCCTCCTCTACCCCTTAAACCCGATTTTTTAACTTCTTCAACCACATCATCGGGTTTCATCTTTAACGCTTTCTCAACGCTGACGTATCCGCCCTTTTCGCGGTATACAGCATACGTATCTATCCCCGGTACGTTTATATGTTCAAGCAATAACTTTTTGCCCATAGTAATTAGCTTTTAATATGTTTTTTGGCAAAGTGCGAAATAGGTTCTTTAACAGTATTGCGATAATCGCTCAATATTGTATCTAATTTATCGCAGGTAAGATTTTCATGATATGTTTCACCCACTTGCATTACCGGTGCGGTTCCGCAAGCTGCCAGGCATTCTACCGTCTTTAATGTAAACATCCCATCTGCAGTAGTTTCTCCTGCTTTTATTTCTAATTTTCTTTCTAAATATTTCACAATATCCTCAGCACCCATAAGCCAGCAAGGTCCGGTACGGCATACTTCCAATACACATTTGCCCACAGGTTTCATATTATACATGCTGTAAAATGTTGCCACTTCATACACTTCAACAGGTAAAATATTGAGAATGCTTGCAACATAATTCATTGCTTCAGGGCTAAGCCAACCACCAAATTCAGCCTGTGCTAAATGAAGCAATGGCAGTAATGCAGATTTCTGTTTCCCTTCAGGGTAACGGCTTATTATTTTATGCGCCACTGCAAGCGCATCATCCGAAAATTTTAAGTTGGACGCCATAACGGTTTTCCTTTAATAATTGACCGTTGCAAATATATGGAAAGTATCGGACGATAAACAGGCTAAAACCTATTTAACTATTTCTACCTCTACCCTTCTGTTTGCCTCCATTTCATCTTCGTTTGAGGGCTCAGGATATACCATTTGACTGGCACCATAACCTCTGTATTGTATCCTGTTTTTAGCTATACCTTTATCCAGCAGGTAATTATACACAGCTGCAGCCCTTTCACTGGAAAGAGTTAAATCGAATTTATTATCGTATAATTTGTAAGGATCATTTACAAATCCTTTAATCATAATATGTACATCCGGATTGTTCGTCATAAAATCAAGCAGATCGTTCAGTGATTCCGACGCAGAAGGAAGAAATTCAGCCAGCCCAGGTTTAAATTCAAGGTGCTTGAATATCATTTTGGTATGTGCCTTAATGCGAATTAGTTTAATTTCTATTCCCTTATCGGAATCACTGAGAGCCGTGTATGTTCTTTGATCAATTAAATATCCCTTTGTATAACAAACAACATTTATTTTCTCGGCTCTTTTTAATGAAAATGAATACTCCTTTCCAACGGTTTCTACCTTTGCTTTACCTTCAGGGTTTACCCAATCTATCCTTATATTTGCCTTTATGGGTTTGCCCGTAGTACTGTCAAACACATTTATATTAAATAGCCCGTTAGCTGCATGTACAGGTAATATAGTTTCTTTGCTTTGAGCAACAATATAGTCTGTATCAGTATCGAAACTAAAATGCAATACCAGGATAAATGGTCTTTTTGCACTGGTGTAGTTATCCACCACTAAATAATATCGTTCGCCTTTTTTTACGGGCAGCGCCTTACTGTAAGTTGAATGCTTTCCCGGTGGTTCCGTTTCATTTTCTGCATTAGCCGAAAGGCCAGTCATTCCTTTTACCGACATAACTGTATTTGCAATATTTGTACGAACCGGGAACATCTTTTCCATTGCAATTTTCTGGCAGAAATTTTTCCTGTCTACACGACATAAGCCACAGTTTTTAGTCTCCGCCGTTTCATCTTTAAACAGTAAAAAATCAAGATCATCCGTTGGTGTTTGTGGAACCAGATCAAAGGTAAGCAAGGTATCGTATGGTATATCAATGCAGAACCAGACAGCAATATGTGGTTTTTCGAAATAACTTCCGTCAGTATGTTTTGTAGCCAATAACGGATTAGCCAATCCGTCCGCGTATACGGGTCCACATACCGATGTGTCAACCAAAAAAGCCTTATCGCAACTACCGTGATCTTGGGCAATTGTGAACAAGGTTGAGCCCATAAACAGGCTCACCAGCAATAAAATCTTTCTCATTTAACAATCTCAACTTCCACCCTGCGGTTGGCTTCTGCCTGAACATCATTTGCAGGGTTAGGATATATCATCTTTTCGTTACCGAATCCTTTATAGTCCATTCTCTTTTTACTTACACCGGCTGCAGCCATGAAACTATAAACCGCTTCGGCTCTTTGTTTTGATAATTTTTTTGCAGCACCTGAGTTATCACTGCCCGGATCATTTACAAACCCTTTGATCAGAATATTCACATCCGGATTGCTTTTCATGAACTCAAGCAAATTCATAAGTTCGTTTTGAGATGAAGGAAGGAATATAGAAACACCTTCCTGAAATTTAATATCCTTCAGTACAAAACTCTTATGCTCTTCTACAGGCTCAAGCACCACATTTAACACAGCAGCTGAAGCAGTATCGGGAGATGTATATGAAGTTTGACTAAACATATAGCCCAGAGCATTGCAATTAACGTTTATGGTTAGCCTTGGGTTTAAGGTAAATGTATAATCACTTGTATCGGCATTTAAAACCTGGTTTGGTCTTGCCCCGGTTATATCAAGCTCTCCTTTAACCGATTTGCCTGCTGTATTTGTTACATGTATTGTAAGGGAAGTTTTTCCAAAGGGAGTTATTTTAGTAGCCTTTGAAGCTAAAACGGTAGGTGCCGCATCTCGTTGGGCTGTTTGCTGAGGGGCATTGCTTGAAAACCTTAAGTGAAGCTTAAGAATAAATGCACCTTTTGCCTCAGTATAATTATCAATTACAAGGTAGTAGCGTTCACCCTTTTTTACTTTGAGCGCTTTACTGTAATTCGGATTATAACCTACGGGTACAATGCTATCAGTAGCTGATAACGATAAACCCGTCATCCCATTATGTGTAACACTGTCGGGCCTTGCAAGGTTCGTTCGGATAGGGATAAGTTTCTGTTCAGCTATTTTTTTGCAAAAAACCTCATCTAAATCATCTTCATCCTTAAAGAGAAGAAAGTCAATATCGTCACGTAACTTTTGTGGAATGATATCGAACGTAAGCATCGTGTCATTAGGAATATCAAATGCTACCCACGATATATTATGCTCCTCTTCAAAAAACCGACCGTGACTATGGTGCCTGGCAACACTTTTATCAATAACTCCATTTGGCGCAACCGGCCCGTAGCTTTCAGAACTCACCTCGGCTGCAGCCACACAGGTACCATGCTTTTGCGCTGTGGCAAACGCAGGTCCCAAAAAAATGATTGCTATAAAGCATAGCAATTTCTTCATATATTCAATTCAGCTATTATGGTTTCTCCTCCCCTCACTATTTCATTGAGTTTCGCGTTAACCTTGGTACCGATAGGTAAAAACAGATCTACTCTCGATCCGAATTTTATAAATCCCATCTCTCCCCCCTGTTCTGCCCTATCGCCTACCTTACAATAATATTTTATACGGCGCGCCAATGCCCCTGCAATTTGCCTGAAAAGAACCTGTTGGCCCGCTGCAGTTTTAACAACTACAGTAGTCCGTTCATTATCTGTTGATGATTTAGGGTGCCATGCCACAAGGTACAGGCCCGGGTGATACTTTACATATTCCACACTACCTGAAACCGGATAACGGTTAACATGCACGTTTAACGGAGACATGAAAATAGAAACCTGCAATCTTTTATCTTTAAAATATTCGTTTTCTTCCACCTCTTCAATAACTACTACTTTGCCATCAGCCGGTGCAATAATATTTTTTTGATCTTTAGGTGTAGTGCGTTTAGGGTTACGGAAAAACTGCACGATAAGCACCCACATTACAAGTGAGAGAAGATATACAAACCCCTGTAACCAATATGGGGCGCCGAAAAAGTACGTTGTTCCGCTTAATAATCCCCAAAAAACAAAAGACCACGTAATAAGACCATATCCTTCCCTATGTATCATCCTGATAAATAAATTCTTACGAAATTAATTGAATCTGAAACCGCCCCGCTAATATATTTAATTTACTGTTAACATGTAAATGTGCAAAAGCATGGTTTTTATATGTATCTATTTTTTTTATATTTGCAGTTCGACCTTACATTATCAATAAATGGATAAATCTCTTAAGAACTACCCCAAGTTTAAACTTGGGCCTACTTTTACAAAAGAGCAAATTGACTTTTTTAATAAATATGGTTTCGTTCATTTCAGCAATGTTCTATCTCCTGAAGAGGTAAAAGAACTTATTGGTGGATATGAATCGGCCCAGGAAAAGCTAATTAAATCGAAAGAAAAAGTAGTAAAAGGCATACCGGTTATTTTTGGACACGACGAAAACGGAAAACGTATTGTTCAACGTTTCCCTTACACATCACACTATAGCGACAGGATAAAGCAACTTGTTGCCGATCCCCGTATACAAGGTTTTAAGCGCCTGCTCGATATTAAATCGAGCCGTGTAAGTGAAAATGAGCGCGATGGTGTTGTGTTCAATCACTATGTTAATTCAAAACACAGCCGTTTTAAACAAATGGGCTGGCACACCGATTCTATACGTGAAGTATTTTACGCTAAAAAAGTATTTCCAATGTTAAACATTGGTGTTTACTTCGACGATTCTTCAGCAGTTAACGGAGGTTTACGCATACTGCCATCTACCCATACACAAGGTATTTTTGGTATGTTGTTTACAAAAATGTATTACCGCAATACCAAAGAAGATAAGAATGAAATTCTTGTTGTAGCTAAAGCCGGTGATGTAGTGGTGCACCATGGCCATATATGGCACAGGGTAGGCCATTCTGAACATACCGATTCAGTTAGCCGCCGCCGTGTAATGTATATACCTGTACTTTGCGGGCCACGCCAAACAAGAAAACCGCCCAAAAAAGGCAAGACCGGTAAAACACCTATTTACCATCACTTACACGCTTTTGCTAAGTTCGCTGAATAATGGCATACGCGCTTATTACGGGTGGTAGCAAGGGTATTGGCAAAGCAATTGCTGAAAACATTGCGCAACGGAAAATAGATATTCTGCTTGTTGCACGCAGCGAGAACTTGCTTAAAGAAAATACTGCTGAGCTTGAAAAAAAGTTTGGAATAAAAACCGATTATTTTGTAGCCGATCTTTCTGCAAATGATTCTGCAAAAAAAATTGCCGATTGGTGTAAATCGAAAAATTATGAGGTAGCCGCTTTAATAAATAATGCGGGTTATGGCCTTGGCGGCGCATTTGAAAAGTTGCCGCTTGAGGAGCAGTTGAATATGATGCAATTGAATATGCAAAGCCTCATTCAGCTTACCTATTTAATGATACCTGTTCTGAAAAAAAGTTCCCATAAAAGTTATATACTGAATGTGGCCAGTACAGCAGCTCACCAGGCAGTTCCCTACTTAGGTGTTTACTCTGCTACTAAAGCATTTGTACTTTCTTTTTCGCGCGCACTACATCATGAACTGAAAGGTGAAAATATTTCTGTTTCATGCCTTTGTCCTGGCCCTACTGACACCTATTTTATGGATCGCGCCGGAATGAAGGATATGAAGAAAGCAATGAAACAAGCTGAACGCTTTAATATGACACCGCAAGCCGTTGCAAAGATCGGAGTTGATGGCTTACTTAAAGGCAAACTTGAAATCATTCCAGGAGGCTCTAATAAAGCCGGCGCATTCTTTAGCCGCGTTCTGCCTAAAAAGCTTGTAGAAAATACACTGATAGGGGTTTACAAAGCTTAGTCCCCTACTCTTTTTAGTTGTTGAAAATCCCGGAACTATTCTGTTTTATTTCTTGAGTAACTGAGGTAAGTTTGTAAATTATCAAAAGCCTCGAATACTATTCAAAAAAATGACGATTGGAAAGAATTCAGGGGGTTTCTGTTTTTCTGACAAGACAAACACTTTATCATTTGATAATCATAATGTTAATAAATAAAATAGGCCTTAAAACAGAACCCCCCTGAAACCCCCTCCTTCTGCTATCAGTGTAATCGAAAATTGAAAGGTAAGAAAAGGTAAATGTTTTGAACCAAAGATGAGGTAAAGGCAAATAGCTTAAATTCGCAGTCCATTTTAAAAAAATGTTCAAGGAATACGATGTAATAGTAGTAGGTGCTGGCCACGCAGGATGTGAGGCAGCAGCAGCAGCAGCCAATATGGGCTCTTCGGTTATGCTTATTACTATGGACATGACCAAGATAGCGCAAATGTCCTGCAACCCAGCTATGGGCGGTATTGCCAAGGGGCAGATTGTACGCGAAATAGATGCATTGGGTGGATATTCAGGAATTGTGAGCGATAAAACTGCTATACAATTCCGCATGCTTAATCGCTCCAAAGGCCCGGCTATGTGGAGCCCCCGCACCCAAAACGACCGCGCTTTATTTACATACGAGTGGAGAAAAATGCTGGAACAGACTCTGAATGTAGATTTTTTTCAGGATATGGTAAAGGGCCTTATCGTGAACAATGACAAGGTTTGCGGAGTTGTTACAGGAATGGGTATTGAGATAAAAGGAAAATCTGTTGTATTAACCAATGGCACGTTTTTAAACGGCTTAATCCATATTGGTGAAAAGCAATTTGGCGGTGGAAGAGTCGGCGAAAAAGCAGCTACCGGTATTACCGAACAGCTTTTGCAGCTTGGCTTTGAGAGCGGCCGTATGAAGACCGGTACTCCTCCGCGTATTGACGGCCGTTCGCTCGATTATTCGAAAATGGAAGAACAAAAAGGCGATGAAGAGCCTTGTAAATTCTCATATTCTGATCAGACTGAACCCTTGAAGAAACAACGCAGCTGCTACTTAACCTACACCAGTGAAGAGGTTCATGATATACTAAAAACAGGTTTTGATAAGTCGCCTATGTATGCAGGAAGGATACAAGGCCTCGGACCAAGATATTGCCCGTCAATAGAAGACAAGATAAATCGTTTTTCAGATAAAGAACGTCATCAGCTTTTTATTGAACCTGAAGGATGGGAAACTGTCGAAGTTTACCTCAATGGGTTCTCAACTTCATTACCTGAAGATGTACAAATTAAGGCACTACGCAAAATAAAGGGTTTAGAGGGGGTAAAGATGTTTCGACCGGGGTACGCAATAGAATATGATTACTTCCCTCCCGAACAGCTCTCTAATACGCTCCAAACGCGTCAAATTGAAAACTTGTTCTTTGCCGGTCAAATTAATGGAACCACAGGCTACGAAGAAGCTGCTTGTCAGGGACTTATAGCTGGTATAAATGCACATTTGAAGGTAAAAAATGCTAAGCCATTCGTACTTTCAAGGGCTCAGGCTTATATTGGGGTGTTAATTGATGATCTTATAACCAAGGGTACCGAAGAACCTTACCGCATGTTTACCTCAAGGGCAGAATACAGAATTTTGCTTCGCCAGGATAATGCAGATACCCGGTTAACCCCATTAAGTTATGAAATAGGTTTAGCTAAAGAAGACAGATTTAAACGGGTAAATGAAAAGATAAAAGGGGCTAAAGAAATTACTGCTCAAATTAAAAATGAGAGCTTAGAACCATCGAAAATTAACCCCATCCTGACCGACCTTGGCTCAATGGAAATAGATCAAAAAGTTAAGGCATTTTCTATTCTATCCAGGCCCAATATTGGCATAAAAGATGTGGCAAAAGGATCTGAGAAAATAGAGAATTATCTGGGCCTATTTGATGCGGAAACCATAGAGAAAGCTGAGATAGAAATGAAGTATGAAGGCTATATACAAAAGGAGCAGGAAACTGCCAATAAAGTATCGCGCCTGGAAGACCTTATTTTGCATGATAATCTGGACTACCATTCCCTTAAATCTTTGTCTACTGAGGCCAGGGAAAAACTTACAAAATTCAAGCCAAAAACACTGGGACAAGCATCCCGGATCAGTGGTATAAATCCATCTGATATTTCTGTTCTAATGGTGCATATAGGCCGTTAAAAAAACACCCTCAAATTAGTCTTTAAACTATATTTTTATTAAAATCTAATTATAGGTTCCACGTGGAACTTATCTCCCTGTAAAATGAAATTTTACTACCCCAAATCTATTTTACAAGTATAATTTTTAACCAGTTTTGGCAAAATATTAGATCCGTTCCACGTGGAACCGGGTACAATCTCCTACTCTATTTTTGCTGGAATTCGATGATTGCTTTATACCAAAACTGTATACTGGTATCCCAATTACCAGTTCCATTTTCCCCTAATAAAACGTATACACATAGCCTTATCTACTTTAAGCTGTATTGAGTGTAAAATTAGGTTGCAATTAATTAAGGATTAATAAGGCAATATCGACATGTTCCACGTGGAATAAGACTTCCTTAACCACCCATATTAGGGAAGCTAAGGATCTGTAAAATGTCTTAAAAAAACTCCTAGTCTTTGGCTGAGTTATACCTCTAGGAAAGGAGACTTACTTCGAAGATATCTCCATACAATAAGACCTTGCAATCCTCTACAACTATGGCGATTTAATTCACGCTTAAAATCTTCATATTGTGCTGGGTATAATTACCAAGGCAAGATCTTTTCAAGTAAGAAGTTTACTTAGAAGGAACCCAGTAAGATATATAATCGTGAGAAATGGCTACTTAAATATAGCTCAAAAATATACCCTAAAAACAGTTTTCAGCTCAAGAAATAATATGGATTGTGAAGAGTAATTACCTAGTGTGTTCCACGTGGAACGACAACACTCTTCCTGCCAGTTAAATAGAAAATAAAAGGTGGCTCTGTCACCCACCGTTCCACGTGGAACTATACCTCGTTTGGAACGATTTTCTTAACCCAGGTCTTACCCCATTCGGCTAGTTCCTGATCGGTCCAAAGCTCAGGATAAAAGGTTACCCGTTGGAAGCGTGGAGGCAGGTATTTTTGCCAATTTGTACCGCCTGTAGCGGCAATAATATCCGGGTCGCCTTGTAAGTATCTAACCGCAGATTTGTAATGCATCAAGCACCAGTTTACATTAACATTTGCATCTAATTCCCTAAGTGTATTTGTCAGCTCAGGGTTCTTCTGATCTGCTTCAGGAAGGCTCCTGAATTTAGCATAAATATTCCCCTTTACACATGCCTCAGCTAACCTTATAAACTCGTCTCCGTACTTCTCCTCAAATTGCTTTAAGGTTAAAGTTTTTCTTCCTGTGGCCAATTCTGTTGCACCAGTTTTCCAGTAAATATGCTCATGCTTTTCTGCCACCGAAGCATCCTTAATTTTAGGGTTCTTTGCAAGATATTCTTTATGTACCAGGTTGATCATATCCGTTGAGTACAGTTCTATCATTCTATACTGAGCAGATTGGAATCCACTGGCAGGTAATAGGGCCATTCTGAACTTCAAAAACTGATCCTTATCCATGCCGTCCACCATGATGTCATAGGTGGTAACAAGACCATCAAAATAACGAACAATTCGTCTCGTTCTCTCCAATAAAAACTTCGCCGTGAGGGTAGGGTGATTAGCTATCTGCTCAAATTCATGTATACAGAGCTTAAAGAACAATTCTGTGATCTGATGGTACATGATGAAGATCTTCTCATCCGGAAAGTTAGTTCTGGGGTTCTGAAGTGAGAGTAGGGTATCGGTATGAACATAATCCCAGTATTTCAAATAATCCATGTAAAGCAAGCCATCAAGGTACGAGTTCATATCCTGACCCATAGCCTGATATTTCTCATCCAGCTGCTTTATGCGATTAACTATTTCCGGAGTAATTTCCATAAGTATTTCTATTATCGGTGATTAAATGCATATGCTATACCAAAAGCCGCCCCAGCTGCCAAAATTCCAATGGCCGTAGTTTTCAAAGCACCCGAAACAGGGTTTTGCCCTGTAAACTTGCTTTTTAAGTACCCAAATATGATCAAACAGAGGATTGTAAAAATGGACGAGTCACGTAAGCCATTTTGAGGGGTCGCTGTCGTCACATACCCCATAAGTGGTATCAACCCTCCAATGATGTAAGAAAAAGCGATATTCATGGCACTTCTTCGAGCCCTAAGCGTATCGGGCTGTTCAAGCCCTAATTCGAATCTCATCATGAAGTCAACCCACTTATTTTCATCCTTCGCTATCTCATCGGCGACGATATCCTGGGTCTGCTTAGATAGTCCATACTCTGCAAAAACATCCCTAACCTCCTGTTTTTCATGCTCATACAGCTCCTTTATCTCTCTTTTTTCACGGGCAAGTTCAGCGTAATAGTGTTCTTCTTCCGTTTTAGCCGCTAAAAATCCACCAAGGCCCATGGCAATCGATCCTGCGCATATTTCGGCAATGCCGGCAGTAATAATAATGCCATTGGTAGCAACAGCGCCACTAATGCCAGCAGTAAGTGCAAAAGGTACAGTAATGCCATCAGAAAGGCCTATGATAACATCACGTACAAATGCCGGTTGCCTAAAGTGCTTTTCCTGATGCATGCGCTAAATTTAAAACTGCCCCCATGTTAGTCAAAAATAGTTTAATGCCTATTGCAAGTAATACTATGCCAAATACTTTGCGTAAAATAATAATTCCGCCCGGGCCTAAAATCTTTTCGAGATACTTTGTGTTCCGTAGAACGATGAAAATAAAAACAAGGTTTATAAGAATTGCTGCAATAATACTTTCCGTTGCAAACTCAGCTTTAATTGAGAGTAGGGTAGTGAGGGTGCCTGTTCCGGC
This sequence comes from Bacteroidia bacterium, assembly GCA_035486275.1. GTDB lineage: Bacteria > Bacteroidota > Bacteroidia > JABEUT01 > JABEUT01 > JABEUT01. Next base: position 1,489 of record DATHNG010000138.1, on the reverse strand, counting down.
AATAAGCGGAAAAGCAATAGGTACAACCGATACTGCCGATGTAGTTTCTTCTTTGGATAACTTTATTCCCAATACCATTTCGATACCGATAAAGAAAATAACGAGTGCGCCAGCTAATGCAAAGGAGTGAATATCCAGACCGATAAGACTGAGGATAGACTCACCCATAAAAAGAAAAACCAACATAATTGCACCTGAAACCAAAGTAGCCTTAGTGGCATTTATTTCGCCCATTCGATTACCTAAGTCAATAACAACAGGTATTGCACCGAGTATATCAATTACCGCAAACAATATCATGCTTGCGCTGGCTATCTGCTTAATATCGAAAATCAATACAAAAGGTTTTGCGGTAAAATTAACAATTTTTACCCTTTGTAAATATGAAGTATATCACATTCTGGTTATTACTGAACCCTAACTACTTTGTACCGCGATGTATGAGCGCTGAAATAGCCTAATGCATTATTCGAAATATTCGACACCGGGTTTGAAGGCGTAACGTTAGTAGACCCTGATGCCTCACCAAGGGTAGAGAGGTATTGATACGCACCTTTATCAATACATTGCATTTCTATTTTTATACTATCGTTAAGTAATGCCGGATGACCTTCTGAACGAACAGGATAATAGATCATTTTACCGCTTGAGAACTGATCATCAAATGTCATGACATTTGTAAGCAACGTATCATTCAATGTTTCGATAAATCTGAAATAATTCATTGAATTGCCCGGATCCTGAAATTCAGCCAAAGGCGTATAGACAGTGTCTGGTGGTCCACCTCTGCTGAAAAAACTTAAATGCGCATAAATGTAAAGTGTATCGAATTTAATTGGCTGTGGCATAGTGCTAACAGATTGATAGGTCTGTCCATTTGCATTTACAGTGAGTGTATACGTTCTACCCGGTACGCCAACTATTTTCTTTGTGTCATATGTTCCCGCGGTTGTTGTTTCTACCAATGTATCTGTAGTACCAGCATTATCTGCAATTGTGACAAAAGCACCATCAATTGGAGGAAAGGTATTAGGATCACTGAAATTAACTGTTTGGCTTAGCGTAACTGAATAAGGCCCCGGCTGATCGTTAATGTTGCCCACAATTATTATTGCAGGATTTACAGAGTTCAAATCAATATTTATAACCTTTTGGCAAGAAGAAATAATTGCAACTACTCCTAACAAGGCTATGTATAATCTATACTTTCTCATAGTATCAGAACTTAAAATTATAAGAGACTGAAGGAATAATACCGAACAATGAAGTCAGCAAAGCCTGCGTTTCCTGAGGGTTATTCGGGTTTTGCTGAAACGTAATTGTATAAGCATTCCATCTGTCGTATACATTGTAAACCGAGAAAGCCCATTCACCCTGGAAACGGCCATGTTTCTTACACTCAAGCGTAGCACCAATATCCATTCTGTCATAATCAGGCATGCGATATCCGTTGCGTGATGTGTAGTAGTAATAAATATTACCATCTACT